>NZ_JBFACN010000006.1:0-364668 GCF_040640875.1 Streptomyces sp. NPDC021562 | reverse complement strand
CGTGGCCGCGGGTACGTCTCCGCCGTGCAGAACAAGCAGGTGGGCCAGGAGATCGGCCGTATCCCGGTCGACTCGATCTACTCGCCGGTGCTGAAAGTCACGTACAAGGTCGAGGCCACCCGTGTCGAGCAGCGCACCGACTTCGACAAGCTGATCGTCGATGTCGAGACCAAGCAGGCGATGCGTCCGCGTGACGCCATGGCGTCGGCCGGCAAGACCCTGGTCGAGCTGTTCGGTCTCGCCCGTGAGCTGAACATCGACGCCGAGGGCATCGACATGGGCCCGTCCCCGACGGACGCCGCCCTCGCCGCCGACCTGGCGCTGCCGATCGAGGAGCTGGAGCTCACGGTCCGCTCCTACAACTGCCTCAAGCGCGAGGGTGTCCACTCGGTGGGGGAACTTCTGGCGCGTTCGGAGGCGGACCTCCTGGACATCCGCAACTTCGGTGCGAAGTCCATCGACGAGGTCAAGGCGAAGCTGGCCGGCATGGGCCTGGCCCTGAAGGACAGCCCGCCCGGATTCGACCCCACGGCCGCTGCCGACGCCTTCGGCGCCGACGACGACGGCAGGAACGGTTTCATGGAGACCGAGCAGTACTGAGCACCGGGCGGGCGCGTGGCCTTCGCGGGGTGCCGGGCGTCGTTCACGTCGCCGTGTCGAAGGCCTGATCGGGTTCGACGTGCCTGCCCCGGGGCCGCGAAGGGTGCCGGCGCCGGTCGCGTACCGGCCGGAGCAGGACGTATGCGGTGGAGACGATGACGAAGCCCAGGCGGATCAGGCCGCGGGCCGCGTCGTCGGGGACGACGAAGACCGTGCCGTACAGGGTGATCAGGCCGATCCAGCTCCACCAGGGCACCAGTCGTCGCTGCCCGATCACGTCCCACAGCAGGGTGCCCAGCAGGACGGAGGCGGTGTAGTACGTGTAGACGCTGGGGTCCAGGGCGATCCGGGCGTTGGCGCCGAGGAGGACGACCGCGGGCCAGCGGCCCCGCCAGACCGCCACGCACCCCAGCGCCAGCCCCAGCGCGGCCTGCGCGGGCCGGTCCCAGGGAGGGGTCCGCGGATCGTCGACGCCCAGCCAGTGCAGCGCGGACGCGGGCTGGTTGGGGATGGTGAACTGGGCCGCGGTCAGCGACTGCGGGGCGTTGAGGAGGAACGGCAGCCAGGCGAGCGCGACCAGCGCCGCGCACCACAGTCCCGCGCGCAGCCACTGCCTCCTCGGCAGGGCCAGCAGCAGGGGCAGGAAGGTCAGCGCGGTCGGTTTCGAGTCCACGGCCAGGGCCAGCAGGGCGCCGGTCGCGGCGGGGTTGCCGCGGGTGAGGGCGTTCACGGCGAGGGCCGTGAAGAAGAGCGCCAGGACGTCGTCGAGGTGGCCGAACCGGACGGCGACCTCGATCCACATCGGGATGAAGGCCAGGCCCGCGATCAGCACCCGTTGGCGCAGCCGCCGGTGGTTGGTGCCGGTGCCCAGGAGCTGCCAGGCGGCGCTGCGCCCCGCCACCACCAGGATCAGCAGACCGAGCAGGGACATCAGGCCGGCGGCCAGTAACTGCCCGGTCGCCTCGGGCAGGGGGTCGAACAGGCCCGCCGCCAGGAAGCTGACCGGGCCCATCTGGAGTTCCGGGTGGTGCGCGTACAGGTTCAGGCCGCCGTCCGCCCTGCCCGAGCCCGCGTAGAGCAACTCGCCGCCCGTGCGCAGGTAGTGCCAGGAGAACCCGCCGTGCGGCTGGACCACCACGAACCACAGGGTGGTCCAGGCGGTGAGCAGCAGCAGGTGTGCCCGCTGGCTGATGGCCGACACGCTTTCTCACTTCCGGTTCTTGTCGCCTCGCTCGGTTTCCCCGCGTCATGCGCCCCTCTGTGAGATGGCCGGAAGGCAGGACAGGTTCTCGATGTGAGGTAAGAAGCGGCCGCGCACGAGGAGACCGAGGCCGTTCGACTGGAAGCCGGAGACGTTCGGCCCATGGCGGGGGCGGTGGCCGGGGACGAGGCTCGGATACGAGCGGTGAAGCCGCAGGACGGGGTCCGCTCCATCCGGCAGGGCCCTCCACGGAGCCCCGAGTCGCGGGCCGGATCGTGTCCCCCTCATCGTGCGGCGACGCCGGGACCGCGTCGCGTGCCCCGCACAGGTGGCCCGTACGAGGCGCGGCCATCCCTCTCGCACCTTTCCACGGCGCGAGAACAGGCAAGAAAGGTCCAGCCATGCACACTCAGCGCGCGAAGCGCCTCTTCGCGGCCGCCGCTGCCGGCGCCCTGCTGGCCGGCGGAGCCGCGATCGGCGCGGCCGGGACCGCGGTGGCGGCTCCGGCTCACGATTCCTCCTATTCCCACCACTTCAACCGTGACTGTGGCGACTGGTGGGGCAACGACTGCTACGGCGGTGACCACGGCGGCTACGGCGGTGACCACGGCGGTTACGGCGGTGATCACGGCGGTTACGGCGGCGACTACGGCGGTTACGGCGGTGACCACGGCGGTTACGGCGGTGACCACGGCGGCGGTGGTGACCACGGTGGCGGCGGCGACCACGGCGGTGGCGGAGGCCACGGCGGTCGTTGATCGGACGACACGGAACACGGTGTGCGGTGCCGGTGACACGGTCACGGTGCCGCACACCGCGCCGCGTCGGTCCCCGCGGCGGCAGGCCCTACGCTGATCCCCGTAGGCAGGCAGGCGCGGGGAAGGACGAGTGGAGATGACGCCCCTGAGCAGCGGCGACCCGCGCTCCATAGGCGGCTACACCCTTCTCGGCCGGCTCGGCGCGGGCGGCATGGGGGTCGTCTATCTGGGAGTCTCCGCCTCGGGACGCCAGGTCGCGGTCAAGCTCGTGCACGAGCCGTACGCCCAGGAGGACGAGTTCCGGACGCGCTTCCGGCAGGAGATCATGGCGGCGCGCAGAGTGAGCGGCGCCTTCACCGCGCCGGTCGTGGACGCCGACCCGGACGCCGACCGGCCGTGGATGGCGACGCTCTACGTGCCGGGGCTCACCCTCGCCCAAGTCGTCGAGCGGGACGGCCCGCTGGGCGGACCGGAGCTGCGGGCGCTGGGGCTGGGGCTCACCGAGGCGCTGCGCGACATCCACCGGGCGGGCCTGGTGCACCGGGACCTCAAGCCGGGCAACGTCATGATGACCGGGGACGGCCCCCGCGTCATCGACTTCGGCATCTCCCGGGCGGCCGACAACCAGCGCCTCACCACGACCGGGCAGATGATCGGCACCCCTCCCTTCATGTCGCCGGAGCAACTGTCCTCCCCCCGGGACGTCACCCCGGCCTCGGACGTGTTCTCGCTGGGGTCGCTGCTGGTGTTCGCGGCCGTCGGCACCGGGCCGTTCGACGCCGAGAGCCCGTACATCACCGGCTATCAGGTGGTGTTCGGGACCCCGGACCTCGGCGGGGTGCCCGAAGCGCTCCTGGGTGTCGTCGAGCGCTGCCTGGCCAAGGACCCCGCCGCACGGCCGGAACTGACGGACGTGCAGCGCATGCTCCAGGACCTACCGGAGTCCGGCGCCGCCTGGTCCCGCACAGCCCGGCCCGTGAAGCGCCGGGCCCGTTCCGCGGCGCAGGGCGCGGCCACCACCGTGCCCCGCACCGGCGGACGGCGCCGCACCCGGATGCTGCTCACCGGGCTGGGCGCCGCGCTGGGCGTCACCGTGCTCGGGGTCGCGGTGGCCGCCTTCGGATCGGACCCGCAGAGCACCGGGGCCTCCGCCGCCACCGCCCGTGCCGCGACGCTGCCCGACGGCTGGCGCCCGTGGCAGAAGCAGCTGCGGTACGACGTGCGGGGCGTCCCGCTCGACTACGGCGGCCCCGGATGCGTCACCGGCGAAGGCGCCCTGTTCTGCGGCGGTACCGGCTTCACGGTGGCCAGGATCGACCCGGCCTCCGGCCGCACCCTGTGGCGCAGCGGCACCCGCCCGCAGGGGGCGCAGCCAGTCGGCGTCCGCGGCGGCCTGGTCTACGTGTACGAGGAACCGGACGGCAGGACCAGGCGCGTGGTCGCCCTCGACGCAGGTACCGGGCACCGGCGTTGGCAACGCGACATCAGCCGCTCCGAGGACGCGGTCCTGTACGACGGCGGACTGCTGACCCTGTCCCCCGACCAGACGTCGTTCGTGGCCTACGGGCCCTCCGGCAAGGAGCTGTGGCGGGCGCCCTCGCTGGACGAGTACTGCACTCCGTCGGCGCTGGGCGGCGTCCCCTACGCGCTGTGCTCGCGGGGCACGGAACCCGGCCAGGCACCCGTCGAGCTGATGAGGACCGGGCCCGGCGGCCTGAGCGAGATCGCCACCCTGCCCGAGAAGGCGCAGGCGCTCGGCGCGGTCGGCGGGCAGCCGCTGTTCCTCGCCCCGGAGACCGCCGAGGACGTGTACGAGTCCGGGTACGAACGGCCGTACAACGCGCTGCTGCGGGTGGTTCCGGAGACCGGGCAGGTCAGGCGGACACCGCTGGCCCGTCCGCTGACCGGCGCGGCGACCCTCGTGGACGGCGTCGTCTACTTCGTCCGTTCCGACGGGTCGGTCACCGCGGTGTCGGCGGACAGCGGCAGGCAGCTCTGGCGGCGGGTGACGGACGTGGAGAGCCTGTCCGCGCCCGCGGTGTCGACGACGTACGAGCGGGTCTACTTCGCCAACCGCTTCGGCCGGCTGCTGGCTCTGGACCGCCGCACCGGGGCGGAGATCTGGCGCACCTCGGCGCTGGCCGACCCCGGGGACAAGGCGCAGGCCGATCCGCCGCGCGTGCTGCTGGTCGAGGACGCGATCGTGGCGATGGCCGGCGACACGGCCTTCTCCCGCAGCCCGGACGGGCCTGGCTGACGGGCCTGGCTGACGGGTGCGGCCGGCGGCCGGGCCGTCCGCCGGTCCGCCGCTCGTCACGTGCGGTATCGGCGTGCGAACGGGGTGCGTCCGTGCGGTGGGCCGTGCCGTGCGGGGGGTGATGTCGCCTTACGTCTTTGGTGTTATATGAGCGGTATGCACCCACTGCTCCGGCGGTTGTGGTCCCGGCACGGGATACGCAGCGTCGCCGGCCAGATGTTCGGTCTGCAGGTCGTGGTCGCCCTGGTTCTGGTGGCGGCGGCGGTCGCCGCGCTCCTGCTGGAGTCGCGCAGCGATGCCGAGCACGAGGCGCAGAAGCGCTCACTCGCCGTGGCGGCCTCCGTCGCCTCGGACCCGTCGGTGCGGCGGGCGCTGACGGACGGCGGTCGTCCGGGCGCCGCGCTCCAGCAGCAGGCCGAGGAGACCCGCAGGCTCTCCGGGGTGGACTTCGTCGTCGTGATGAGCCCCACCGGCATCCGCTACACCCACCCCGACCCCGCCCGGATCGGGCAGCACTTCATCGGCAGCGTCTCGGCGGCGCTGCACGGCGGCGTCGTCACCGAGACGACCGCCGGAACGCTGGGCCCCTCCGTGCGGACGGTGGTCCCCGTGACCGGCCCAGGGGGGAAGGTCGTCGGGCTGGTGGCCGCGGGCATCACCGTCCACCGGGTGACGCTGGCGGCCGGCCGGGAGATGCCGCTGGTCCTGACGGCCGCGGGCCTGGTGCTGACGGCGGCCACCGGGGGGAGCGCCCTCATCGGCAGGCGCCTGAGCCACCAGACCCACGGCCTCGGACCGGTGCAGATGACGCGCATGTACGAGCACCACGACGCCGTGCTGCACGCGGTCCGCGAAGGTGTCCTGATCGTCGACCCGCGGGGCCGGCTGCTCCTGGCCAACGACGAGGCCAGGCGGCTGCTCGGGCTCGGGGCCGACCTGGAGGGACGGCCCGTCACGGATCTCGGGCTCGACCGGGGTGCCGAGCAGCTGCTGCTGTCCGGGAGGGAGACCACCGACGAGGTGATCGAGGTCGGCGACCGGCTGCTGGCCGTCAGCCAGCGCCCCGCGGCCCCGGCGGAACCGGCCGGCTGGGTCGCCACCCTGCGGGACACGACCGAACTCAGCGCCCTGATGGGCCGGGTGGAGCTGGTCCAGGGCCGGCTCAGGCTGCTGTACGACGCCGGGATACGCATCGGCACCACCCTCGACGTGCACCGCACCGCCGAGGAGCTGGCGGAGTTCGCCGTGTCCGGGTTCGCCGACCATGTCACCGTCGACCTGACGGACGCCGTGCTGCGCGGCGAGGAACCCACGGCCCCGGACGCCGTGGAACTGCGCCGGGTCGCCCTGGGCGGTGCCCGGCCGGACATACCGTTCTACCCGGCCGGTGACCTCATCCGTTTCGGCGCCCCGACCCCGCAGGCGGCGTGCTTCGGTTCCGGGCAGCCGGCGCTGGAGGCCGACCTGGCGGCCTTCTCCGGCTGGCAGGCACAGGACGCGGACCGCGCCCGGCGGCTGGTGGCCCACGGCGTCCACTCCATGGTCACGGTGCCGCTGCGGGCCCGCGGCGTGATCCTCGGCGTGGTCACCTTCTGGCGTTCGAAGGACCCGGCGCCCTTCACCCACGAGGACCTCTCCGTGGCGGAGGAACTGGTCGCCCGTGCGGCGGTGAGCATCGACAACGCCCGCCGTTTCGCGCGGGAGCACGCCATGGCGGTCACGCTCCAGCGCAGCCTGCTGCCGCACGCCCTGCCGGAGCAGAACGCGGTGGAGGTGGCGCACCGCTACGTCCCGGCCGAGGCGTCTCTCGGCGGTGTCGGCGGCGACTGGTTCGACGTCGTCCCGCTGCCCGGCGCGCGGGTCGCCATCGTGGTGGGCGACGTCGTGGGGCACGGGCTGCACGCCGCCGCCACCATGGGCCAGCTGCGTACCGCCGTCCAGAACCTGTCCACGCTCGACCTGCCGCCCGACGAACTCCTCTGGCACCTGGACGAGCTGGTCACCCGCATCGACCAGGACCGGGAGGGGGACGGCGGGACCCCGACGCTCACCGGCGCCACCTGCCTGTACGCGATCTACGACCCGGTGTCCGGCCGGTGCACGATGGCCAGGGCGGGCCACCTGGAACCCGTCCTCGTGCACCCGGACGGCCACGCCCGGCTGTCCGGGGCGCCGGCCGGGCCGCCGCTGGGTCTGGGCGGGCTGCCGTACGAGAAGACGGAGGTGCTCCTGCCCGAGGGCAGCAGCATCGTGCTCTACACCGACGGTCTGGTGGAGGACCGGCGGCACGACATCGACGAGCGCATCGAGCGGCTCCGCCGTGCCGTCGAACCGGCGGGGCGCACGCCGGACCAGATGTGCCGGGCGGCGATGGACACCATGCTGCCCGGACCGCCGCGTGACGACGTGGCCCTGGTCGTGGCCCGTACCCGGCTGCTCGGCGACGAGCACACCGTGGCCTGGGAGGTGCCGTCCGACCCGTCGGCGGTGGCCGGGGTGCGGGCGGCGGCCGCCGGGGTCCTGCGGGACTGGGGTCTGGAGGAGGAGGTGTTCACCCTGGAGCTGATCCTCAGCGAGCTGGTCACCAACGCCATCCGGTACGCGAGCGGCCCCATCGGGGTCCGGCTGATCCACGACCGCAGCCTCATCTGCGAGGTCTCCGACGGCAGCAGTGTCTCCCCGCACCTGCGCCGGGCCACCTCCATGGAGGAAGGCGGCCGCGGTCTGTTCCTGGTGGCCCGGTTCGCCGACCGGTGGGGGACCCGCTACACCGCCGAGGGCAAGGTCATCTGGACCGAACAGCGCCTCGCCGCGGCACCCTGACGCGTGTGTCAGGGGCCGGTGGCGCCGGGGCTCTCCGGAAGGATGGGGAAGATCTGGTCGAGGCCGACCATCCTGAGCACGCGCAGGGTGTGGGCGGGGACGGCGGCGAGCGCGATGCCGGCCCCGGCGGCGTGCGCGTGGTTGCGGGCGGCGATCAGGGCGGTGATGCCGCTCGAGTCGCAGAACTCCATCCCGGCCAGGTCCACGACCAGGTCCTGGCCCGGTCGCAGGGGGAGGGCGGCGACCAGTTCGCCGAGGCGGGCGGCGGTGGCGTGGTCGAGTTCGCCGACGACTTCGAGTACCGGGCCCGCCGGGGTGTCGCGGGTGGTGAGGTGCAGAGGGCTCATTTCGTGTTCTTCGTGGTGGACGCGGCGGTGGGGACGCCGAGGGCGAGCAGGGCGGTGTCGTCGTCGAGTCCGTCGCCGAAGCCGTCCAGCAGGCCGGTCAGGGCCTGGACGACGGCGCCCGGGGACCGTCCGGCGTGGCCGGCGGCGAAGGCACGGAGCGCGTCGTCGCCGTAGAGGGAGCTGCGGTCCGCTCCGGTCCTGGCCTCGGTGACACCGTCGCTGTACAGGAGGAGGGTGTCCCCCGGCCGCAGGGTGGTGGTGGCGGTGGCGAAGTGCGCGGCCGGCACGATGCCGACCAGGAGGCCGCCGGGGGTGGGCAGGAAGTCGGCGGTGCCGTCCGCCCGCAGCACGAGGGCCGGGGGGTGGCCCCCGGAGGCGAGGGTGACAGTGGCCTGTCCGGTCGCGGGATCGGGCTCGGCGACGCCGAATATGGTGGTGCAGTAGCGCGGGTCGCCGCCCGTGTACCGCTCGTGGAGCACCTTGTTGAGGGTGGTCAGGGCGCTGACCGGGTCGGGGTCGTGCAGGGCGGCCGCGCGCAGGGTGTAGCGGGTCAGGGAGGTGACCGCGGCGGCCTGCGGGCCCTTGCCGCACACGTCGCCGAGGAAGAAGCCGAAGCGCTTGCCGTCCACGGGGAACAGGTCGTAGAAGTCGCCGCCGAGCCGGTCGGGGGAGGCGGCGCGGTAGTGGGCGGCCGCCTCCATGCCCGGCACCGGGGGCAGCGAGTCGGGCAGCAGCGACTGCTGGAGGACGGCGAGGGCGTCCTGCAGCCGGGCGCGGTCGGCCTCGGCCTGTTCGCGTGCCTCCTCCGCCGCGCGGCGGGCGCGCAGCAGTTCCTCCTCGTAGGCGCGGCGGTCCCGGGCGTCGAAGACGGTCGTACGGATCAGCTGGGGCAGGCCGTCCTCGCTGTGTTTGACCACGGACGACACCAGCACCGGCATCCGGGTGCCGCCGGGCTGCCTGAGCTCCAGGGCGATGCCGCCGATCTCGCCCCGCATCCGCAGCAGCGGCGCGAAGTGGGTCTCGTGGTAGAGCCGGCCGCCCACGGTCAGCAGGTCGGTGAAGCTCATCCGGCCCACCACCGCCTCCCGGTCCAGGCCGAGCCAGCCCAGCAGCGTGGCGTTGATCTTGGCGATGGTGCCGTCCATCAGCGTGGACAGGTATCCGCACGGGGCGTTCTCGTAGAGCTCCTCGGCGCTGTCCTCCAGCAGGGCGGCGAACGCGGCGTTCGCGGCCTGCCTGCCGTCCGCGTCCTGGGGGTCGGGCTGCTGCTGCCCGGCCCGGCACATCATCGCAGGCCTGCGAGGAAGGCGGTGATCGCCTGGTTGGTGGCCTCCGGTGCGGACAGGTGCGGGCAGTGCCCGGTGGCGTCGAGGGTGACCAGCGTCGACCCGGGGATCGCCCGGTGCACGAAGGCGCCCACCTCGCGGGGCGCGATGGCGTCCTGGGTGCACTCCAGTACCAGCGTCGGCACGCTCACGGTCTTCAGGTCGTCCCTGGAGTCCGAGAGGAACGTGGTCCGGGCGAAGACGCGCGCCATGTCCGGGTGGGTGGCGCAGAAGCTGTTGGCCAGCTCCTCCCCCAGCTCGGGGCGGTCCGGGTTGCCCATGATCACCGGTGCCATCGCCGTCGACCAGCCCAGGTAGTTCGACTCCAGCGAGGCCAGCAGCTCGTCGATGTCGTCGGCGGTGAAGCCGCCCCGGTAGCCGTCGTCGTCGATGTACCGCGGCGACGGGGCGACCATCACCAGCGCGCCGATGCGTTCCGGAGCCAGGCCGGCGGCCAGCACCCCGATCATGGCGCTGACGGAGTGCCCCACGAACACCGCGTCGCGCAGGTCGAGAGCCGCGCAGATCTCGGTGACGTCCTGGGCGTAGCCGTCCAGCGAGGAGTAGTGGTCCGCCGAGAACGCGGTCAGGTCGGAGCGGCCCGACCCCACGTAGTCGAAGAGCACCACCCGGTGGTCCTCGGCCAGGGCGGGCACCGTCAGCCGCCACATGTTCTGATCGCAGCCGAACCCGTGCGCGAGCACCACCGTCGGTCCCTGCGGGTTCCCGACGACCGTGACGTTGTTCCTGCGACCGACATCCATGACCCCACCCTCTCAGACTCCACGTCGTCCCCGGTGGGTGCCCCGTTTCCGCAGGGGCAGGCGGGGAACCCGCGACTTCACCGCGACAGCGGCACCGACGTCCAAGAGGAGGCATGTTCCATGACTGCCGGCGAGAAGGCCAAGGCGAAGACCGAGCAGGCCGAGGGGAAGACCAAGGAGACGCTGGGCAACGCCGTCGGCAACGACCGCATGGCCGCCGAGGGACAGGCGGAGAAGAGCAAGGGTGACGCTCGGGAGGCCAAGGAGAAGACCAAGGACGCGTTCAAGCACTGAGGTCTCCGCAGCCACACCCAGGGCCCTCCCGGAACGATCCGGGAGGGCCCTGTTGGTTGCTCCGGCACCGGCAGCCCCACCGGCCGCCCCCCCATGAACGAGGCGATTTCGGGTAAATGAGCTGAAGCGAAGGTAAGAGCCGCGACGACAGCGCACGGGAGGCGAGGAGGAGCAAGGACACGCAAGGCAAGGACGCCAAGGACGACCCACGGGAAGAGTTCTATGGTCACCCCGCTGAAGAACCGGGCATCGGACGAACAGGAACCCGCAGCGCCCCTGTGTTACAGCGTCGCCTGGGACGCGGCGGACGCATCGATCGCCGACGCCAGGGCCGCGGTGCGCACACTGCTGGCCCGGGCCGGCCACGACCCCGGCGACCGGCCGAGCCAGGACGCCCAGCTCGTCGTCAGTGAACTGGTCACCAACGCGCTGCGGCACGCGCCCGGCCCCGCGGCCCTGGCGCTGGAGGTGTCACCCGACGCGGACCTGCTGCGCATCACCGTGAGCGACAGCTCCCCCCGGCCGCCCGAACTGCCCGTCCACGACGCCCGCCGCGTCGGCGGACACGGACTGCACCTCGTCACCCGGCTGTGCGGCCCGCTGCACACCGTCCCGCAGGCGACCGGCAAAAAGGTCGTCGCCCAGCTCCGCCTGCGCGGGTCCGCGGCCTAGGGACGTCACCGGCGGGTGGGCCGGTCCGCGCCGGGGCGGCCGACCGTCAGCGGTGCCGGGCGGTACGGCACGTACGCCGCCCCGTCCAGGCCCAGTGCGGTGGCCGACCTCTGGAGCGCGGCCGGGGTCGCGGCGTCGTCCCAGCGGCCGGTGTCCACGCGGTGTTCGAGGGCGTGCAGGGCGGCCACCGTCTCGGCGGTGGTGAACGCGCAGTGGCCCTGGCGCTCGACGTACGCCTGCCGCAGCAACGCGCCGTCGCCGGCGGCTCGCACGCGGGCGGCGAAGCGGTTCTCCTGTTCCACCGGGACCAGGTTGTCGGCGGTGGTGTGGACGTCGAGCAGCGGCACCCCGAGCCCCTGGCCCGCGGAGGACGTGCGCTGCGCGGTACGGACCGCGGCGGGATCGGCGTCGTAGTGCGCGCCCTCGGTCAGCGTCCGCAGGTCGCCGTCGAGGGACAGCCCGGCCGCCCGGTACAGGGCGCGGACCTGCGGCGCGTGTGCGGAACCGGCGAGCAGCCGGGCGTAGTCGACGCCCCGGTTCCAGGAGTTGTCACCGCCGACGGACTGCTCGACGGCGTACCGGCCGCCCTCGACGAACGCCAGGATGCCCTGCGCGAACCAGTCGTACTGCTGCGCCTCCTGTCCCGCCCAGTCGGTCCCGGCGGGGCGGGTCTTTCCGGGCGACCAGGCGGGCAGGTTGAGGAAGGCGGCGGCGAGCGCGATCCGGGCGCGGCCCTGGGGCGTGCCCTGGGCGGCGGTGACGGCGGCGGTGAGCCGGTTCGCGGTGGCGGCCGCCTCGTCGGCGGAGCCGAACCGGACCAGCGGGACGTCCTGCGCGGGCAGCAGCAGCCGGGCGATGGTGTACTCGGCGTCCAGCTGGTAGTTGTCCAGGTCCGTGGCGCCCGCGACCAGGCCGCACAGGCCGAGGGCGCCGTCGAGGCGGCCGGCGCCGTCGCGGGCCAGCTGCGCGTTCACCAGGCCGCCCATGGACTGGCCCACGGCGATGGTCCGCCGGGGCTCGCCGATCTTCGCGGTGACGGCGTCGAGGGTGGCGAACTGGTCGCGTTCGGCGCTGTTCAGGGCCCACATCGAGCCGTGCGGGTCGTAGGACGAGCCCGCCAGCGCGTAGCCCTCGGCCAGCAGTTCCGTGCGGACGGCGTCGGTGGGGGCGTCCCTGGCGACGGTCGGCCCGAAGCCGTGGCTGAACAGCAGCAGGGTGCCGTTCCAGTGCTCGGGTACGTCCGCCGTCCAGGTGGCGCCGTCGGACAGGGTGCCGGTGAGGTTGCCGGCGGCCGGGGCGGCCGCCTCGGCGGCGGGCGCGGGCAGGGCGGTGAGGGTGGCGGTGGCCAGCGTGGCGAGGGTGGTGAGGGCGATGCGCAGCCGGGTGCGGACGGGCATGGAAGCGGCTCCTTGCGGGTGGGGGTGGGGAGCGGGTGCCGAGCCAGGACACCGAGGAATGTAGGGCTGATTTCTGACCGCCGTCAACGCATTGCACAACAATAGGGCGCAGTGAACCGCCGCCCCGTCCGGGTCCGGACGAGCGCCGCGCGGTCAAGGCCCCCCCGAGCCCTGACCGCGCGGACGACGTGGGTTACTGGCCGACCGGGTTCAGGTAGGTGCCGGGGTGGGTGGCGCCGTCCTGCTTGAGGATCTGGCCGCCGAACGGCCACTTCAGGGTGAAGTGCTTGGTCTCGTTGGGCGGGGTGACCAGGAACTTCGCCGGGACGAACTTCTTCTTCTGCGGCGTGGACCTGGCCACCGGGAGCAGGTTGACGCTGAAGTCCGTGGTGTCCCCGCGGCCCAGGGTGATCTTCGTGGGCCTCTTGGAGGAGCGCACCAGGGACCAGGTGCCGTCGGTCCGCTGGGCGCCGACCATGTCGACACCGGCGAAGCCGGACAGGGTGCAGGTGTGGTTGCTCTTGTTGGTGAACCAGATGAACGCCTGCGTCTGCTTCCCGGGCCGTCCCATCTCCGGCGTCGCGTCGCCCCCGGTGGCGAAGCCGGCCTTCAGGTCGGCGGTGTGGCAGCGCGGCGCGGCCTTGGCGGTGGCGGCCGAGGCCGGGACGGCGGCGACGGCGGTGCCGGCGGCGACGATCGCCGCAAGGGCCACGGCGGTCATTTTGGTCTTCATGGCGTGTTCGGTTCCCCTCGAATACGACTCGGTGCGCGAGGTCGGCGCGCACTCACGCACCTGTAGACGCGCGATGCCCGGCGGAGGTTCGGTGCGGGGACGACCTTTTCCGCCGCGTACGGTGGGGACATGGCGCCGCCTCTGCCCGGGCCGTTGGCCCACCTGGCCCCGCTGCTCACGCACTACGGCTACTGGGCCGTCGGTGCCGTGGTCCTCGTCGAGGACTTCGGGGTCCCGGCGCCGGGGGAGACCATCCTGATCGCCGCGGGGATCTACGCGGGCGCCGGGCAGCTGAACATCGTGGCCGTGGCGGTCATCGCCTTCGTGGCCGCCGTGGCCGGGGACAACATCGGCTACCTGATCGGCCACACAGGCGGCCGGGCCGTCGTGCACCGCTGGGGCCGGTACGTGTTCCTGACCCCGGAGCGCTTCCGGGCCGCCGAGGAGTTCTTCACCCGCCACGGCGGCAAGATCGTCGTCGTCGCCCGCTTCGTCGAGGGACTGCGTCAGGTCAACGGCATCATCGCGGGCACCAGCGGGATGCCCTGGCGCCGTTTCCTCGTCTTCAACTCCCTGGGCGCCGCGCTGTGGGTCGGCCTGTGGGCGAGCCTGTCCTACGCGGCGGGCACCCACATCACGGCCATCTACGACGAGATCGCCCGCTACCAGCGCTACGCCCTGGTCGCCCTCGGCGTCCTGGTCGCCGCGCTGGTCCTCCGGCACGTCCGGCGCCGCCGGCGCCGGAAGGGCGCCGGTGACCGGCTCACCGGAGGCCGAGACGGCTGAGGGCGGTGGTCCAGTCGGTGACGATCGCCTGCTGTGCGGCGGCGAGGGTGATCCGGCCGGCGCAGACCGCGGTGTGCAGCTTGGTCTCCACCGGGTCCTTCCTGTTGTTCACCCCTTGGCTGTCCTTGTGGCCGGGGTCGGCCGGTTCGACCCACAGGTTCCGCTCGTCGTTGGGGTCGCCGCCCAGCTGGAGGCTTATGAGGTGGTCGTACTCGGCCTCCGACATCTTGCCGGAGAAGCCGTACGAGACGGCGTTGAGCTTCTTCTCCTTGCCGGTGACGTACGCGGAGGGGCGTACACCGGAGGTGTAACCGCCCTTGCGGCATATCGTCGACTTGAGGTTCGCCTGGGTGACGGCGGGGGAGACGGCGCCGGGTGTGCACTTCGGGTCCTCCAGCGGCTCCCCGTGCTCGTAGCGGTAGTGGCACGAGCCGGGCGCCGGCTGCTGCTGCACGGTGTAGTGCCGCTGCGGGCCCGCGCCTTTCGCGAGGGCCGGCGCCGAGCCGGCCTTCCCCGGTGCCCCGGCCCCGGGGCTGCCGCTCCCGGACGGCGTCGAGGTGCCGAGCGAGGTGGATTTGCAGCCCGCCAGCAGGAGGCAGGCGAACACGACGGGCGGTACGAGACGGCGGGCAGAACGCATGACGACCCCTCAAGGGCAGGCGACGACTGAGGGGATACTCCCCTACCGGGTCCTGGCCCTACCGCCCGGGGCACCGCGTGAAGGACGCACCCGACGCACGGCGCGGACCACCCCCGGGCGGCGTGAGCCCCCGAGGAACCGGTCGCCGCCCGGAACCTGACGTCCCGTCACCCCGGTGGACCCGCTATTGCACAGCTGTGACAGCGAGCGCACAGCGCTGTCACCGGGTGCGGGGAGGCTTCTTGCATCGCAGCGTCATTCACATGCCTGGGGGAACCCTGATGTCCGCTCGTCGCCGTAGGACCACCAAAGCCGCCACCGTCACGGGCGTCGCCGCCCTGCTCGCCCTGTGCGGCGCGGCCGCCACCGCGACGGCCGCCCCGGCCGCCCGCGCGGTCACCGTGCCCAGGGGGCTCACCCTCAGCGACGGCACCCGGCACGTCCTGGTCGGCGGCAAGTCGATCGACTTCGGCACCACCGTCCGCGACCTGGCCTGGAACCCGAGCGGCAGCAAGGCCGCCTTCGTCGACGGCCACGGCGACCTCGTCGTCTCCGACCCCGACGGCAGCCACCGCGTCACGGTCGCCGTCAACCCGGGCGGGCAGACCTGGTCCCACCCCACCTGGCAGGTGACCGCCGCCGACCGGGCGAACCACATCCCCGCCAAGAACAACCTCATCTTCTCGGCGAAGATCCACGGCAGCACGGTCCTGGAAGGCATCAAGGCCACCAGCAACCACGGCAGGCCCGCGAAGATCAGCCTGAACGGCGACCCGGGCGACGGCGCCGTCCCCCAGACCGGCAACACCTGGCCGAACGTCGGCGGCGGCTACGGCACGTCCGTCTACGAGAACACCCGCACCGGCGAGGTGTACATCCGCGACGACTACCTGCGCCAGCAGGGCGGCGCGCTGACCAAGGGTTCCGAGCCCGCGCTCGCCCCCGACGAGGAAGAGGTCGTCTTCGTGCGCTCGGTGCACGGCCACGACCACCTCTTCGTCGAGGAGTTCGGCGGCTCCACGAACGTCGTCAAGGACGTCACCCCGGGCGCCACCACCGACTACACCGAGCCCGCCTGGTCGCCGAACGGCAAGACCATCGCCTTCCGCGCCCCGACCGGCACGTACACCGTCACGAAGACCGCCCACGGCTTCGGCAGGCCCGTCAAGGTCTCGAACCACACCGGCCTGCCCGCCTACCGCGGCTGACCGCCCCC
Organism: Streptomyces sp. NPDC021562; assembly: GCF_040640875.1. Lineage (NCBI taxonomy): Bacteria > Bacillati > Actinomycetota > Actinomycetes > Kitasatosporales > Streptomycetaceae > Streptomyces > Streptomyces sp. NPDC021562. The sequence continues at coordinate 348,855 of NZ_JBFACN010000006.1, read as the reverse complement.
GCCCAACCGGCCGCCGGAGCGGGCCAGTTCGGCCTGGAGCTCCGGCAGGTGCTGGTCGGCCGTGTCGTGCGGCAGGTACTCGACCACATCCAGGAAACGGAACAGGACCTGGGTCCTGGTGACGGCGAACTCGTAGTCGCCGTACCCCACCACGGCACCCATCTCCCCCCGTACGGCGCCCCGGACGACATGCGCGGTCATGTCGTCCGGGTGCTGTGCCGTCAGCCCCCGGCGCGCGTTGGGGCGCGCCAGGTACGGGCAGACCATCGAGGCGTAGAGCATGCAGGCGCGGTGCCCCGGAGCCTCCAGGGTCGCCGCCATGTTGCGGTACGGCCGTCCGGCGGCGAGCGCCTCGCGGATCGCCGAGCTCTCCGCGGCGCCGACCACCCGCCACACCGGCCCTCTGGGGATCAGGGTGTTGCAGACCGAACACAGCCGCTGCCGCGCGCACTCGGCGCTGCGCCCGTAGTCGGTGAGCGCGAACTGGGGCTCGTCGCCCTCCCACGGGGTGATGGCGGGCACCGGGTACCCGCGGCTGTCACGGGGCCGGGCCTCGACGGCCGCCGGCATGGGCACGGAATCGAATCGCACACCCCATGGTGGACCAGACGGCCCCCGCGCCGCGACGGTTGCCGGGAGTGCGTCAGCCGGCCGGGCAGCCGAACCAGTTCACCGTGGAGTGGTCGACGGTGTAGCCCAGGCACCTGACGGTCCTGTCGTGCAGGGTCTCGGTGCGCTCGACCGCACCGGTCTGGTAGTCCGTCCGGTAGTGCGGCTGGACGAGGGTGTCGATCTCGACGGTGTACCAGCGGCGCTTCTCCTCCGGCAGGCTGCAGCTGTGGCCGGTGATGTTGCGGCTGGGGCCCTGGTCCTTCCAGACGGGCCGTTCGGCGCGGTCGCAGTGGGCCTCCGCGGCACGGGCGCCCGCGGGTCCGGCACCGGTGCCGACCAGAGCCGTCATGCCGGTGGCCACCGCGGCGGTGACGCCGAGCAGGCGCTTGAGGGTGGGGTTCATCGAGTGGTCCTCCTGCCGACTGGGGTGACGGTCCGAAGTCGCCGGTCACCGTAGTGTGATCGTCACATCTGTCGGGCGGTCCGGCGCGTCGGCCGGACGCGCGCTCGTCCGACCCGGTGACGGCATCCCGTGGCCAGGTAAAGGGTTCGGCATCGTCGGTTCAACGGTCTTGATATGCGCATGACCTCTTCGATGGGATGCGCGAGACCATCCTCGGTTCACCAAGCAGGGGGATCCATGCACATAGCCCTTACCGGGCGGGGCGTCGCGGCTGCCACGTCCGTCGCCGCCCTCGCGGTCACCGCACTGGCGACCGTCGCCCCGGCCGCCGCACCGCACACCCTCGCGGTGCCGGCCGCCGTCGGGCACACCCTGGTCCACGGCGTGAGCGACCCGCTCTCCAGCGCCCAGTGCCAGGCCAAGTGGCACATCAACTGCTACGGGCCGCTCCAGTACCGCACCGCCTACGACCTCAACCCTCTGTACCGCAAGGGGATCACGGGCAAGGGACGCACGATCGTCATCGTCGACTCGTACGGTTCCCCGACCGTGCAGCACGACCTCGACGTGTACAGCAAGCAGTACGGGCTGCCCAGCACCAAGGTGAAGGTGGTCAAGTGGGGGCACGTGCCCGCCTTCGACCCCAAGAACTCCGACATGACCGGGTGGGCGGGCGAGACCACCCTGGACGTCGAGATGGCGCACGCGGTGGCGCCCGCCGCCAAGATCGTGCTGGTGGAGACGGCGGTCTCCGAGACCGAGGGCACCACCGGTCTGCCGGAGATGATGAGCGCCGAGAAGTACCTGATCGACCACGGCGTCGGCGACGTCATCAGCCAGAGCTTCGGCGCCACCGAGAACACCTTCCCCGGCTTCGACAAGGGGAACTTCTCCAGCATCAAGAACCTGCGGTACGCCTTCCAGGACGCGAACCGCAAGCACGTCACCGTGCTGGCCGCCTCCGGCGACGGCGGCGCCACCGACCTCCAGACGGACGGTAAGACGTACTACAAGAAGCGCGTCAACTCCTGGCCGTCCTCCGACCCGTTGGTCACCTCGATCGGCGGCACCCAGCTGCACCTGAACGACAAGGGCCAGCGCGTCAAGCCGGACAGCGTCTACAACGACTACGGCTCGGGCGGCGGCGGCCAGTCCCACGTGTTCACCCGCCCGTCCTTCCAGAACGGCGTGAAGAAGGTCGTCGGCACCCGCCGCGGCACCCCGGACATCTCGATGGCCGCCGCGGTCAACGGCGGCGCCTGGATCTACTCCAGCTACGACCCGACCGCCGTCGGCTGGGACGTCACCGGCGGCACCAGCGAGGCCACCCCGCTCTTCGCGGGCATCGTCGCCCTCGCCGACCAGGCGGCCGGCCACCGGGTGGGCAACATCCAGCAGGCCCTGTACCGCCTCGCCGCCCACGCCAGGGCGAACGGCATCGTCGACGTCAACGACGGCACCGACAACTCCTACCAGGGCGTGACCGGTTACCGGGCGGTCAACGGCTACGACCTCGCCACCGGCGTCGGCACCGTCGACGCCCTGCGCTTCGTCCCGGCCCTCGCGAAGGCGAGCCGCCACGGCTGACGAGCCTCGCGGTGTGCGGACGGCGGCCCGGGTTCCGTACCCGGGCCGCCGTCCGGCCGTGCGGGGCCTGGCAGGTCACGTCGGTTCCGGCTGGAGCTCCGGTCGTGGCACGGGCACGGGCTTGGGGTCCCACTGGGCGACGGTCCGTACGAAGCCGTAGACCACCGAGGCCATCGCCAGCAGGAGCAGCGGCCCGGCCAGCCACGGGTGCTCGGCCATCGGCAACGGCAGCCAGCGGTAGGCGGCCAGCAGTGCGACGAAGACTGCCGTGCCGTAGGCCACCAGCCGCAGCCCCGCCCGGTCCCAGCCGCGGTCGAAGGTGCGCAGCGCCGCCTCGACGGTCAGCGCGAACACCACGCCGGCGACGAGGTCGGCGCCGTAGTGGTAGCCGAACCCCAGCGTCGCGGTGAGCGTGGCGACCAGCCAGAACGCCCCCGCCCAGCGCAGCGCCCGCGGGCCGCGGCGGGAGTGCACGAAGATCGTGACGGCCCAGGCCGTGTGCAGGCTGGGCATGCAGTTGCGCGGGGTGACCCCGTCGAACCCCATGGGGTGCGGGGGAGCCACCGGCGGCGGGGTGCCCGGCCACAGGTCGGCCACCTCGAAGTGGCCGCCCGAGGGCGGTGTGGCCTCCGGCCACAGGCTGAGCGACGACCAGTGCTCGACGCCGGTGCCGTACGCGAAGACCGGCCCGACCACCGGGAAGATCATGTAGACGGCCGGTCCGAGGAGGCCGATCGCGAGGAACGTGCGCACCAGGTGGTGGCGCGGGAAGCGGCGTTCGGACGCCACGTTCCGCAGCTGGTACAGCGCGACGACGACCGCGGCCACGGCGAGCTGGCTGTAGACGACGTCGAGGAGGTTGTAGCCGACCGCGCCGGTGGCCGTGACCAGCCGGCCCACCAGCCAGGACGGGTTGCCCAGCGCGTGGTCGGCGGTCGCCACGTACTGGTCGAGCACCGTGGGCCGGGTCCTGGAGGTGATGATGAGCCAGATGTCCCCGGTCTTGCGGCCGGTCACCAGCAGCAGACCCAGCCCCACCCCCTTGAGCAGCAGGACGCGTTCCGGTCCGGTCCGGCGGGTGACGGCGAGGACCCCGATGCCGAGGATCACCCACAGCGCGCCGTTGCCGAACGGGTGGCCCTCGGTCACCTCGGTGCCGGAGGCCCAGCGGACCACCCAGAACACGAGGTCGATCCCGATCGCCGCGCCCAGTGCGACGAACCGCTGCCGCCAGGTGAGCACCGTCATCGTCAACGCCATGCCGGCGTACAGCAGGAAGCCCGATTTCGGGGCGAACACCACCTCCCGTGCCTGGTTGGTGAGCGGCCCCGGCAGGCCGTGACGGCGCGCGAAGAGTTCCAGCGCCACGAGGAACCCGAGGGCCACGACACCCGCCACGGCCCAGGGTCTCGCCGTGCCCGTGCTGTTCGTCCGCGAAGAAAACTGCCTAGGTATGTGTCTCAATTTTCTGTCGCTGCCACCTTCCGGTCGCGATCCGTTCTCCCCCGGGCCAGGGACCAGCTTGCCCGAGAGGAGAAGACGGCTGGACCGCGCCCCGGGTTGTCCCGCTGCCCGATCGGCGGCCCGGGGCGATAGTGGAGGCATGCTTCCCGGCGCCGGCGGTTCCCGCGTGGTGATCGTGATGGGGGTGTCCGGGTCCGGTAAGTCCACCGTGGGAGCCGGACTCGCGGAGCTGCTCGGTGTCCCGTTCCTGGAGGGCGACGACCTCCACCCCGCGGCGAACCTCGCCAAGATGGCGTCCGGACACCCGCTGGACGACGCCGACCGGCGGCCCTGGCTGGCGGCGATCACGCGGTGGATCCGGGCCACCGCGGCGAGTGGACACGGCGGTGTCGTCTCCTGCTCCGCGCTCCGGCGCGCGTACCGCGACGGGTTCCGGCGTACCGGGGCGGACGTGTGGTTCCTGTACCTGCACCTCGACCGGGAGGTGGCGGTGGCCCGCCTGGCCCGGCGCACGGGTCACTTCATGCCGCCCGGGCTGCTCGACTCCCAGTACGCCACGCTGGATCCGCTGCACCCCGACGAGCCGGGCGCCACCGTCGACGTCAACGACGCGGAGAGCCCGGCGGACGTCCTGGCGGCCGCCGTACGGGCGGTGCGGGCCGGGTCCGGGCCGACGAGCCGGGGCGGGAGCACCGGCTTACGCTGAGCGAGGGGGTGCGTTCGGGTGACTCGCACGCCGGAAGGGGCGCCCCGATGGACGACTACCCGCTGATCGAGAACCACGGGCTGATCGGCGACCTGCAGACCGCCGCACTGGTGACCACCGAGGGAGCGGTCGACTGGTTCTGCTCGCCGCGGTTCGACTCGCCTAGCGTGTTCGGGGCCCTGCTGGACAAGGAGCACGGCGGCCACTGCACGGTCCGGCCGGCCCACCCCACCCATTCGACCAAGCAGTTGTACCTGCCGGACACGGCGATCCTGGTGACCCGGTTCATGACCGAGGCGGGGGCCGGCGAGGTGCTCGACTTCATGCCGGTCACCGGTACGACGGCCACGTCCCGGCACCGGCTGGTCCGCCTGGTCCGGTGTGTGCGCGGCACCATGACCTTCGACGTGGAGGTGGCCCCGCGGTTCGACTACGGGCTCATGAAGCACGAGGTGCACATCACCCCGCACGGGGCGGTGTTCGCCGCGGAGGACGGCACGGCGCTCACCGTGCACCCCGTCAGGGAGCCCGAGGACGAGCGGCTCTCGGACCTGCTGACCCACCGGGACGCCGACCTCCAGGTCTCGCTGACCCTGCGGGCGGGCGAGCAGCGCGGCCTGGTCCTGGAGATGGGCGCCGACGGGCCGCCCCGGGAGATCCGCCGCGAGGAGCACGAACGGCTCTTCGACGAGACGGTGGCGTTCTGGCGTACCTGGCTGGCGCAGTCCCGCTACACCGGGCGCTGGCGCGAGGTGGTGGAGCGGTCCGCGATCACGCTGAAGCTGATGACCTTCGCCCCCAGCGGCGCCCTGGTGGCCGCCCCGACGGCGGCCCTCCCCGAGCAGCTGGGCGGCGAGCGCAACTGGGACTACCGCTTCACCTGGATCCGGGACGCCTCGTTCTCCGTGTACGCCCTGCTGGGACTGGGTTTCACGGAGGAGGCCAGGGCGTTCATCATCTGGCTCGGCGACCGGGTCAAGGAGCGGGCCGGCCGGCACGGCACCACGGGCCCGCTGAACATCATGTACAAGGTCGACGGCTCCTCCGAACTGGACGAGCGGATCCTCGACCACTGGGAGGGCTACGAGGGTTCCGCCCCGGTCCGGATCGGCAACGGCGCCGCCACCCAGCTCCAACTGGACATCTACGGCGAGGCGTTGGACAGCATCTACTTCGCGCACCGGCACGGCTTCACGGTCGGGCACGGGGGCTGGACCTCGCTGCGGACGGACCTGGAGTGGCTGGCCGACCACTGGGACCAGGCGGAGGAGGGGATCTGGGAGACCCGCGGCGGCCGTCAGGACTTCACGTACGGGCGGGTGATGTCGTGGGTCGCCTTCGACCGCGCGCTGCGCCTGGCCGAGGCGACCGGATGGCCGTCCACGCCCGGACGCTGGCAGGCCGAACGGGACGCCGTCTACGAGCAGGTCATGGCCAAGGGCTGGAGCGAGGACCGGCAGGCCTTCGTGCAGCACTACGGCGGCGAGGTCCTGGACTCCTCGCTGCTGCGGATGGCGACGGTCGGCTTCGTCACGCCCGGGGACCCGATGTGGCGGACGACCCTGGACGCCATGGAGCAGGAGCTGGTCAGCGACAGCCTGGTCTACCGGTACGACCCCGGCGCCTCGCCGGACGGCCTGCGCGGCTCGGAGGGCACCTTCTCGCTGTGCACGTTCATGTACGTCGACGCCCTGGCGCGGGCCGGCCGGGCGAACCGGGCGCGGCTGGTCTTCGAGAAGATGATGGGGTACGCCAACCATCTGGGCCTGTACTCCGAGGAGATCGACCCGACGGGCCGCCAACTCGGCAACTTCCCGCAGGCCTTCACCCACCTGGCGCTCATCGACTCGGCGATCACCCTCAACGACGCCCTCGACCGGAAGTAGTACCGACGGCAGTCAGGCCTCGTCGCCGCCGCGCCGCAGGTCGGCGTCGGTGAGGCCCTCCAGTTCGCCGTGGGTGTCGAGCCAGTACAGGAAGACGACCGCGGGGACGACGAGGACCACGGCGACCAGGGTCACCAGCCCCAGCCAGCGCAGCGTGGCGGGGGCGCCCGCGCCCTCGGCGACGGTCAGCGAGGTCGGGACGAGGTAGGGGCGCTGCGCCATGCCCCAGGCGATGATCGACGAGGCGACCACACCGACCGCCGTGACCCGCGACCAGGCCCCCGAGGGCCGGGTCAGCAGCCATACGGTGACGAGGGTGGCCAGCGCCGCCACGATCACGAAGACGAGGCCGGCGCCGTGGGTCAGCCCGTGCCACACGTGGTGCGCGTCCCCGTGCGTGACGAACAGGGTGACGACGGCGAGTACGGCGACGGCGGCCAGGGCGCCGAAGGCCCGGCGGCGGAAGTGGCGGTCCAGGTCGGGCGCGGCGAAGCGGCGGGCGTCCGCGGCGAGGAAGACGGCGCCGAGGGTCGCCGTGGCGGCGACGGCGAGCAGGCCGAACAGCAGGGAGGTGGGGTTGGCCCAGGCGTCCGTGGACGCCGTCGCGGTGGCCGTCACCCGGCCCGAGGCCACCCCGCCGGCCGCGGCGCCCAGGAAGAACGGCGTCAGCAGCGAGGAGACGGCGAACACCGCCCCGTACAGGCGCCGTCCGGCCAGCCGCCGCAGCGGCCTGCGCAGGGCGAAGCCGGCGCCGCGCAGCACGATGCCCACGGCGGCCAGCGCCAGCGGCAGCCACATCGTGGTGAACACCCGCTGGAAGAGGACCGGGAAACCCGTCCACATGATGACCAGGACGAAGATCAGCCAGACGTTGTTGACCTCCCAGACGGGCTCCATCGCGTGGTCGATCAGCCACCGCGGACGCTTGCCGCGCTCGGCGCCGCCCGCGGTGAGGTCCCAGAAGCCGGCGCCGTAGTCGGTGCCCCCGCCGCAGGCGTAGGCGGCGATCGCCAGCAGCAGGACGGCGGCGATCACCCCGGCGATCACAGCCGGCTCCCGCCGGCGCGCGGCCCGTAGGGCGTGTCCGTCTCCGGCGTCTCGTGCTCCGGGATCCCCTGCGGCGGCCGTGGCCCGCCCCGTTCGCCGGCGAGCCGCCAGCGGGCGCGCATCTTCAGGAGCACCGCGAGGAACGACCCGAAGACGAGGACGTACACCACGACGACCACCGCGAACATGATCCACAGGCTGGTGGAGCGGGTCGCCGTGACCGCCTCGGCGACCCGCATGTTCTGGTAGACGATCCACGGCTGGCGGCCCACCTCGGTGGTGATCCAGCCGCATTCGACGGCCGCCACGGAGGCCACGCCGGCGCACGCGGCGGCGCGGAAGAACCACGGGGAGGCGGGCAGCCGGCGCCGCCTGAGCCACAGGACGCCGTACCAGAGCGCGAGCAGGAGCAGCAGCGAGCCGATCCCGACCATGGTGTCGAAGGCGAAGTGGGCGATGGTGGCCTGGGTGGCCGTCGGACGGTCGCTCGCCGGGACCGAGGTGAGCCCGGTGACCCGGGTGTCCGGGCGGAAGCCGGCCAGGACGGAGTCGAGCTGCGGGATCCGGATGCCGCCGGAGACGGTGCCGTCCGCGTGCAGCCGTCCGTACAGGTACTCCGGCTGGTGGGTGGCGGTCTTCCAGACGATCTCCATGCCGGCGAACTTCACGGGCTGCTTGTGGAAGACCTGCCGGGCGATGGAGTCGCCGAGGACGAACTGCACGGGCGTGCACACGGCGGCCAGGGTGAAGGGGACGGTGAAGCCGAGCCGGTGGTAGCGGTCCCGGCGGCCGCGCAGCCATCCGACGGCGTAGACACCGGCCACCACGTATCCCGCGGTCACGAACATGGCGAAGACGAAGTGCCAGTACTCCGGGCCGAACATGGGGGTGAAGACGGCCTTCCAGATCCTCACGTCGACCGGGTTGCCCGCGGCGTCGAGGGTGAAGCCGCGCGGGGTGTTCATCCAGGAGTTGGCGGCCAGGATGCCGAAGGCGCCGAGCAGGGCCACCAGCGGCAGGGGCAGGCCGAGCAGGAAGTGGGTCCTGGCGGGCAGCCGGCGCCAGCCGTAGAGGTAGATGGCGATGAGGACGGCCTCCAGGAAGAACGCCCACGCCTCGACGCCGAAGCCGATGCCGAAGACGTCGCCCCAGCGGCCCATCATGCCGGGCCACAGCAGCCCGAACTCGAAGGACAGCACCGTGCCGGTGACCACGCCGATGGCGAACTGCACCGCCATGACGGCCGACCACCGCCTCGCCAGCAGCAGGGCGGTGGCGTCGCCGCGGCGCAGGCCCCGGCCGTGCATGACGAGCGTGATCAGCGGCAGCGCGACGCCCAGGGGGACCAGGATGATGTGGGAGGCCAGGGTGAAGGCCATCATCGACCGGGCCGGGAGCGTCTGCGCCGGTGCGCCGGCGAGGGATCCGGCGAGGGCCAGGGCCGTGTGCACGGGTCAGCCGCCGGTGGCGAAGCCCGGGAAGAGGGTCATCCCGCCGTCGACGTAGAGGGTGGCGCCGACCACGTAGTCCATGAGGTCGGAGGCGAGGGCGACGGCCGCGTGGCCGATGTCCTCGGGGTCGCCGACCCGGTCGTAGGGGATCAGCTTCAGCAGGTCCTGCTGGGCCTGGGGGGTGTCCCAGGCGCTGCGGTTGATGGGGGTCCTGATGGCGCCGGGCGCGATCGCGTTGACCCGGATCTTCTTCGGGGCGAGCTCCTGGGCCAGCGTCTCCATCATCATCTGCACGCCGCCCTTGGAGGAGGCGTAGTTGACGTGCCCGGCCCACGGGATGACCTGGTGCACGGAACTCATGCAGATGATCTTCCCGGCCGCCCGGGACACCTCGGGCACGACCCCGCGCCGCAGGAACTCCTTGGTCGCCTCCCGGGCGCAGAGGAACTGGCCGGTGAGGTTGACGTCCAGGACCTTCTGCCACTGGGCGAGGGTCATCTCGGTGAACGGCGCGTCCCGCTGGAGTCCGGCGTTGGCGACCAGGATGTCGATCGTGCCGAACTCCTGGACCATCCGGTCCATCATGGCGACGACCTGCTGCTCGTCGGAGACGTCCGCCTCGTAGGCGGCCGCCTTGACCCCGTGCCCGGTGATCTCCTCGACCACCTTCTCGGCCTCGTCGGCGCCGGCCACGTAGTTGACGACGACATCGGCCCCGGCCCGGCCCAGGGCGATGGCCGTCGCCTTGCCGATCCCCGAGTTCGCGCCGGTGACCAGCGCCTTCTGACCCTTCAGCAGGTGCCCGGGGATCACGTCCCGGGGTGCGCCCTCGCTGGAACTCACGATGTCCCGCTCCTCCACTGCGTGCCGTCTCCGCGGGGCCCGTCGCCCGGCGGCCCGGGCCCTCAGACAAGCACCGGCGGGCGGCGGCGGCACGCCCTGGCGGACCGCGTTGCGCTGCCCGGCGGAGGATCTTCGCCCGGTCGGGGGCCGGGTGCCCGCGCGCGCTCAGCCCAGTCGCTCCAGCAGGTGGTCGCCGACGCGCAGTGCGTTCGCGATGGCCGTCAGGGACGGGTTCACCGCGCCGATGCTCGGGAAGAAGCTGGTGTCCACGACGTAGAGGTTGTCCAGGTCGCGCGCCTTGCAGGTGACGTCCAGGGCCGAGGTCGCCGGGTCGGTGCCGAAGCGGACCGTGCCGGCCTGGTGGGCGGTGGCGCCGATCGGCATGCCCTTGTGCAGGTAGATGCTGCGGGACAGCAGGTGGTGCTCGTGCATGCCCAGGTGGCCGAGCATGTGCTGGAGCTTGTGCCGCAGCCGCTTGAGACCGGCGGTGTTGTTGCCCTCGTCGAGGGTGAGCCGGATCCGGCCGTCGTCCTCCAGGGTCACCCGGTTCTCCGGCTGCGGCAGGTCCTCGCCGCACAGCCAGAAGTCGACGGCGTGATGGGCCAGCACCTCGAACGGCATGTCGGGGGTGACCGCCCCGGCCCAGCGGGGGGCCTCGCCGTGGATCTGGTCGGCGTCCGACTTGCCGAGCATCTGGATCCCGCCGAGCGGGAACTCCCAGTCGTCGGCGCCGAGGTACCAGTCGTGCAGCGCGAGGGTCTTCTGGAACCGGGTGTCGTTGGGTTCCTTCGAGACCGCCATCAGCGCCAGGTTGTTGTGGCGCATGTAGTACCGGCCGACCACGTCGGAGCTGTTCGCCAGCCCGCGCGGATGCCGGTCGTTCGCCGAAGCCAGCAGCAGCGCGGCCGAGTTGACGGCCCCGCAGGCCACGACCACCACGTGGGCGGAGAACCGGGCCTCGCGCTCCCCGGGGAGTTCGGCGACGACGGAGGTGACGCTGCGTCCGGTGGGGTCGGTCTCCAGACGGGTCACCCGGGCGTTGGTGACCATGTCCACGTTCGGGTGCCGGAGCGCGGGCTCCACGCAGATCACCTGCGCGTCCGACTTGGCCCGCACCAGGCAGGGGAAGCCGTCCACGCGGTCGCAGCGGATGCAGACGCTGGAGTGGGCGGCCCGGCCGTCCTCGCCCTGGGTGAGGTCGACCCCGATCGGCAGGTGGAAGGGGTGCAGCCCCTGCTTCTCCAGGTCCAGGCTCAACTGCTCGATGCGCGGCTCGTGTTCGACCGGCGGGTAGGCGTACTGGGCGCTGCACGGCCCCTCCCAGGGGTCCTCGCCGTGCCGGCCGTGCACCAGGTAGAGGTGCTCGGCCTGGGTGTAGTACGGCTCCAGGTCGTCGTAACCGAGCGGCCAGGCCGGGGAGATGCCGTCGTGGTGGCGGAGTTCGCCGAAGTCCTCGGGGCGCAGCCGGAACAGGGCCGCGCCGTAGAACTTGGTGTTCCCGCCGACGTAGTAGTTCACCTCGGGCGGGAACTCGTGGCCGTGCCGGTCCAGCCAGAACTCCGGGGCCCGGTACTTGGCCTTGACGAACACGGCGGTGGAGTCCCAGTTGTCGCGCTCGCGGGGCAGGTAGTCGCCGCGTTCGAGGATCAGCACCCGTTTCCCGGACGGGGCCAGGCGGTGGGCGAGGGTGCCGCCGCCGGCACCGGTGCCGATCACGATGACGTCGTACGGGGGCAGGGCGTCCATGGCAACCACCGTTCGTAGTCTCTGATTCGAACGTACGCGCCGTGCGTGGGCGCGGCACCCGGAGCACGGTGACGGCGTCCGGGTCAGAGCACGGCGATCGGGTTCACCGGGGAGCCGGTCGCCGCCGGGAGCCGCAGCGGGGCGACGACGCACAGGAAGTGGCGGCCGCCCCGCTGTTCGCACAGCGTCGCGAGCTCCTCCAGGTCGAGCCAGTCCAGCAGGTGCAGGCCCAGGGCGTTGACGGCCAGGACGTGCACCGGGAACCCGACCCCGGCGACGGCGCTGGGCGCGGCGTCGCTGTTGCCGTCCGAGCCCAGGACCGACACGCCCCGCGCGGCCACGAACTCCATCGCCGTCGGATGCAGGCCCGCCCGGTCCCGCGTCACGTCCCAGGGGCCGAGGGTCCGGCGCCGCAGCCGGTGTCCCACCCGTACGAACAGCAGGTCACCCGGTCCGACCGGGGCCTCCTGCACGGCCTCGGCCGCGGCGAGGTCCTCGGCGGTCACCTGGTCGCCGGGCTCCAGCCAGCGCACCCCGCGCAGCCGGGGCAGGTCGAGGAGGACACCCCGGCCGACGATCCCGTCCCGCACCAGGTCGAGCGAGAGCGCCCCGGCGCCGTCCGCCGTCACGGAGCTCGCGGGGACACCGCCGTACAGCTCGCCGTCGAAGGTCACGTGGCACAGCGCGTCGAGGTGGCTGTCCACGTCGTTGTGCACGTTCATGGCGAACCGGTCGCGGGCGAACACCAGGCCGGGCGCCGCGGTCTCCTCGTGGGCGGGCCCGATCATCCGGTGGCGCGCGGGCTCCGGGCTGTCCGGGGCGGTCCGGGTCTCGACGGTCGCCGCCAGTGACACCGTGCGCCCGGAGCGGACCTCGGCGGCGGCCGCCACGACCCGCTCCGGCGTCAGCCGGTCCAGCCCGCCCCGCCGGCCCGCCCCGCCCTCCCCGGCCCGCTCCCGCAGCCGGCGGTACAGGTCACGGAAGGCCTCCTCGGTGAGGGGCCCCGGCGGCCCGGGACGGGGGGACACGGACTGTTCCGAGGCCATCGGGAAACCTCCTGCTCCTGGCGGTACCGCGCCCGCCACCGCACCACGACTCCCCTTCCGCCACCGAACCATCCGGACGGCCGGGCCACCCGCCGGGCGCGGGCGGAGCACGCCGGTCCCCGGCAGGCGGCAGGGCCGTGGGCGCCGGTCTCCCGGGGTGCGGCGCAGGTGGGTGCGGCATAGGCTGACCGGGTGAAACGCAGGGATCTCCGGGCGTCCCACGGACGTCGTGGCGGTTCTCGCGCCGACACCGATCCCTTTCCGCGATGACCAGCGTGACCAGAGTGACCAGCTGCTTCTCGCGATGACCAGTCGTTCCTGCGGAGACCCGGCAGAGGCGGTGCGGCTCGCGCTCCCGCGCCGGAGCGGTGCCGACCCGAGGGTCCGCAGCTCGCAGTCCTGTGGAGGCCGGGATGAGAGTTGTCGTAGATCTTTCCCGATGTGAGGGGTACGCGCAGTGCGCCTTCCTGGCTCCGGACGCGTTCCGGATGCACGGCGAGGAAGCGCTGATGTACGACCCGAGCCCGGACGACGCGCAGCGCGAGCGGGTGCTGCGGGCGGCGGCGGCCTGCCCGGTCCAGGCGATCCTGGTCGACCGGCTGGAGGGACGGCCGCAGGGGCGGGACGTCCCGGTGGAGGCGTCGACGTCATGACCACTGCCGACAACCTGCGCGCGTTCCGGCGCGACGGCCGCATCGTGATCGTCGGGGCGTCACTGGCCGGACTGCGGGCCGCGGAGTGCCTGCGCGACGAGGGGTTCACCGGCTCGCTGACGATGATCGGCGACGAACTGGGCGAACCCTACGACCGTCCCCCCCTGTCCAAGCAGGTGCTCACCGGGTGGGTGCCGGCCGACGCCACCGCGCTGCCGCGCCGGCGTGAGATCGACGCGGAGTGGCTGCTCGGCGTGCCCGCGACCGGACTCGACCTGGCCGCCAACCACGTACGGCTCGCCGACGGACGCGAGGTCCCCTTCGACCGGGTGCTGATCTCCACCGGTGTACGGGCCCGGCCCTGGTTCGTGGAGAGCGAGGCGGCGCTGGACGGCGTGTTCGTCGTACGGACCCGCGAACACGCCGAGGGCCTCCAGCAGGCCCTCGCCGCCGGTCCCTCCCGGGTGCTGGTCATCGGCGCCGGGTTCACCGGCTCCGAGATCGCCTCCATCTGCCGCGAGCGGGACATCCCGGTGACCGTCGCCGAACTCGCGCCGGCCCCGCTGGTCGGCGCGCTCGGCGCCATGGTCGGGGACGTGGCCGCGGACCTGCAGCGGGCGCACGGCGTCGACCTGCGGTGCCGGGTCAAGGTGACCCGGCTGGAGGGCGACGCGCAGGGCCGGCTGCGCCGGGCCCACTTCGACGACGGCAGCACCCTGGACACCGACGTGGCGGTGGTCGCGCTCGGCGGCATCCGCAACACCGAGTGGCTCCAGGGGTCGGGGCTGGCGGCGGGGGTGTGGGGCGTCGCCTGCGACACCGGCTGCCGGGCCATGGACCTCAACGGCCTGATCACCGACGACGTCTTCGTCGCCGGCGACGTGGCCCGCTGCCCGAACCCGATCTACGAGTACCGGCTCATCTCGCTGGAGCACTGGGCCAACGCGGTGGAGCAGGCCGAGGTCGCGGCCCACAACATGGTCCACGGCCAGGCCGACCGCTGGCCCCACCTGTCCGTCCCGCTGTTCTGGTCGATCCAGTTCGGCGTCAACATCAAGTCCGTCGGCGTGCCGACCTTCGCCGACGAGGTGATCGTCACCCAGGGGTCGGTGGCCGACCACCGGTTCGTCGCCGCGTACGGCTACCGGGGCCGGGTCACCGCGGCCGTCAGCTTCAACAACGCGAAGTGGCTGGACCACTACCGGCGGCTGATCGAGACGGCCGCGCCCTTCCCGCCGCCCTGCCCCACGCCCGACCAGCCCGTCGACACGAAGCCGGTGCCCGTCGACTTCCCCGGCCCCACCCTGCTCGCCCAGGGCGCCACCGTGGTCGTCACCGGACACGACCCGGGTGAGCGGCGCGTCACGGCCGCGCACCAGAACCACCGGTAGTGGCGGAAAGGAACCGAGATGACCACGACCCAGGCGCCTGACACGCTGCACCGGATCCTCGACTACTCCTCCCGGTCCGACCCGTACCCGCTCTACGCCGAGCTGCGCAGGACGCCGGTGGCCCGGCAGGAGAACGGCAGTTACGTCGTCAGCACGTACCGCGAGCTCGCCGAGCTGCTGCACGACCCGCACGTGAGTTCCGACGTCCGCAACCTGGCGCATCCGATGCCCTCCATGGAGGCGGACACCACCCCGGCCTTCATCCACATGGACCCGCCCGAGCACGACCGGCTGCGGCGGATGGCGATGCGCCACTTCGGCCCCCCGCACACCCCGGGCCTGGTGGACGGCCTGGAACCGGTCCTGACCGCGACCGTCGGCGAACTGGTCGACGACATGTCGGGCAAGGAGCAGATCGACGTCGTCGACGACCTGGCCTACCCGTTCCCCGTCACCGTGATCTGCCGGCTGCTCGGCGTGCCGCGCGAGGACGAACCGAAGTTCCGGCTGTGGGTGAACGACCTCATCAACTCGATCGACTACAACCCCGCCACCGACCCGAAGGAGAAACTGGAGAAGGGCGTGGCAGCCCGCCAGGACCTGCGGGAGTTCCTCGGCGGGCTGGTGGCGCAGCGCCACGGCCACCCGGGCGACGACCTGCTGTCCAAGCTGGCCAACGACGACGGGCCGGACGGGCGGATGACCGACGAGGAGATCATCAGCACCGCGAACCTGCTGCTGATCGCCGGTCACGAGACCACCGTCAACCTCATCGCCAACGGCATGCTGACGCTGCTGCGCCACCCCCGGGTGCTGCAGCGCCTGCGCGGCGAACCGGAACTGGTGGTGCCGCTCGTGGAGGAACTGCTGCGCTACGAGCCGCCGGTGCACATCATTCCCTGGCGGGCGGCGTACAGCGACGTCGCCGTCGGCGACACCGTCATCCCCAAGGGCTCGCAGATCATGCTGATGCTGGCCTCGGGCAGCCGCGATCCGCAGCGCTTCGTCGAGCCCGACCGCTTCGACCCCGACCGCCGTGACAACCAGCACCTCGGCTTCGGCAGCGGCATCCACCTGTGCTTCGGCGGCCCGCTGGCCCGCCGGGAGGCGCAGATCGCGCTGGGTGAGATGGTACGGCGCCTCGACGGGCCCACCCTGGTCACCGACCCGCCGCCGTACCGGCGCAGCCCGGTGCTGCGCGGGCCGATCCATCTTCAGGTCCGGCAGAACGGCGGGCCCCTCAGGTGAGGACGGTGATGCCGTCGCCGAGGAGCTTGAGGCCGAGCACGAAGAAGAGGACGGCCAGGACGGCGACGTTGTGCCGGGCGGCCCACTCCCGCCAGTTCGCGAGGAGGCCCCTGGCACGGTCGCCCATGACCAGGTAGACGGCGAGGGGCGCGAGCACGCCCAGGGACGCGATCACCACGAAGACCGCCAGGGCGCCGATCTGCTGGGGCACGGGGATCCCGGCGGAGCTGATCGAGGCGGCGGCGGCGATGGTCAGGGGCGCGTTCTTGAGGTTGCCCGCCGAGAGCAGCAGGCCCAGGCCGAGGATCTTGACCGGGGTGAAGCGGTCGATCGCCTCCATCCACTTCGGCAGCCGGGCCTGGGAGGGGTCCCTGGGGCGGCGCCGCCACTGGAGCGCGCCGAAGACGGCGAGCAGGACGCCCAGGGCGAGTTTGAGAGCCCCGACCCAGGTGGCCGGGTGCTTGTGGGCCGAGGCGTGGCCCGTGCCGCCCACCGCCAGCATGACCGCGCCGAGTGCCGCGAGCCCCAGCAGCCAGCCCAGGGCGAACAGGCTTCCGTTGCGGCGCCCCCGCGGGGTGGCCAGGATGAGGATGATCGCCACGATCGGCAGGGGGCTGACCGCGACACCGGCGGCCAGTCCCAGCACGTCCCCGACGGCGTGTCCCACTGCGGCCTCCGGCGGGGCGAGAGAAACGGGTGATCCCAGCCCATCGTGGAGCCCACCCGCCCCACCGGCCACCGCCGCCCGACGAACGGGTGACCGCTAGGAACGGTCGCAGGAGCCGTCGCAGAGGTCGAGGAGCCGGATGAACGGTCTCCGGAGGACCACGGCCACCGGCTCGGTGTCCTCCTCGGCGTAACGGGTCAGGGCGGTGCGGGCGGTGGTCGTGTGCTCGTGGGGGTTCCGGCCGGCGAGGACGTCCTCCAGGGCGTGCCCGGTGTCCTCCGCCACCGGGAGGAGCCGGGTCCTGGCCCGGGAGAGGGCCGGGGTGGGCCCGTGGCGCACGGTGCAGAGCTCGACCTCGGCGGCCAGCGCCAGGAGCTGGGGCACCGACCGGACGGCCACGTCGATCCGGGCGCCCAGTTCGGTCACCTCGTCGCGGTGGCGTCGGCGCAGCGGGTTGAACCGCATCGCCGACTCCGCCTCCCGAGCCCGCGCCCCGTACCCGCGCACCCTGTCCGCCTGCGCCTGTGCCGCCGCCCGGTTCGCACCCGCCGCCTCCGGCGACCCGATCGCACGCGTGCTGCGCACGAGTCCCGCCGTCAGATCGGCCGCACACGCCCGGGCCAGCGCCGTCACCTCCCGGCGGGGGTCGCGCGGCCACAGCAGCGGACCGAGGACAGCGGTGACCGCGCCGCCCAGCGCGTTCTCCCACAGCCGGGCGAAGCCGTACGACGCGGGGGACGGGTTGGCGAAGACCAGCAGCGAGGTCACCGCGACCTGCACGTTCAGGGTCGTCCCGGAACCGACGAGGGCCCCGCACAGCAGGGCGAGCCCCAGCACGACGGCGAGGACCAGGGTGCTCGGCCGGAAGAGGCCGACCACGGTGACGCCCAGGGCCACGCCCGCCATCACCCCGAGGATCCTCAGCAGCAGCGCGGCCAGCGAGGACGCGGAGTCGCCGCGCAGACACAGCAGCGGCACGATGGCGGCGAACACCGGGGGCTGGGCGGCACCGGCCCACAGCGCCGTCTGCCAGCAGCACAGCGCGACCACCAGGATCCGGGCCGCGCCCGGCCCCTGCGCCCGGAGCCTGCGGCCCACCCGGGCCCACCGGGAAACGCCCGTCACCGGCTCACCATAGCGTGCGGCGCATTGCTGTTCCCCCACTTTCCCTTCACAAACAAGGTGTTGTCGCGCATGCGGGATTCAATGCAGGGCACACGGCGGTCAGGAGGTTGATAACTATGGTTCCCTTGCTGCTCGTTCTGCTTCTCGCCCTGATCCTTTTCGGGGCCGGTTTCGCTCTCAAGATCCTCTGGTGGGTCGCGGTCGTCGTCCTGGTGGTCTGGCTGCTGGGCTTCGTCATGCGCTCCACCACCACAGGGGGTGGCCGCGGTCGCTGGTACCGATGGTGACCCGACCGTCGTAACCATCCGCACACGCGCAGGGCCCGGCCGTCCCGACGGCCGGGCCCTGCGCGTGCCCGCACCCGCTCCTAGCCGACCGTGGCGTCGGACGGCGGCCGGAAGCAGGCGATGACGTCCTTGCCGCGCGGGCAGCGCTGGGCCTGCCAGGTGTCGGCGAGGGCGTCGACCAGGAGCATGCCGCGGCCGCCCTGCGCCTCGTCGTCGGGGCGGCGCTGCTCGGGCAGGTGCGGGGACGTGTCGTGCACGGTCACGTGCAGGCACTCCTCGTCCCAGACCAGGATCAGCTGTGCCGCGCTGTGCGCGTGGACGTGGGCGTTGGTGACCAGTTCGGAGACGGTCAGCAACACCGAGTCCACCAGGTCGGGGGCGGTCCGGGTCCAGCCGAGGGTGGCCAGATGGCCGCGCGTCCACTCCCTCGCCGCTCGCACCCCGCTGCTCGCGGGCAGCGAGCGCGCCCATCCCACCGCCCTCATCGACGACCGCGCCGGCCCCGCCCCGGGCCCCGATCCCTGTTCCGGTCCTTCCGCCACCGTCTCCTCCTTCCCCTCGGCCGAACGGGTGTGTGTCCGGGTGTCTGTCTCGTCTGCCCCGTATTGCGCGAGGTGTGCAGAAGGGACCTCGCGAACTCGGTGGTGTAGGGGGAGAATGAGGGGGTACACGCGCCGCGACGCCGACTGCCGCAGGCGGCGTCCGCGCAGGGAACGGACCAGGGAGGGGAACGGCATGGCGTCCATGAGCACGAAGACAGAGGCCACGCGGACCGGGGTGCTTCCGGAGGTGGCCGACCCGTCCCAGGTGGCCCCGCGGGACGCCCGTCAGCTGTCACGGCTGTTCTTCGAGCGGCTGGCCGTGCTGGAGGAGGGCACGCCCGAGTACCAGTACGCCCGCGGCACGCTCATCGAGATGAACATGTCCCTCGTCCGGTACGCCGCGGGCCGGTTCCGCAGCCGTGGGCCGGAGGAGATGGAGGACATCGTCCAGGTCGGCATGATCGGCCTGATCAAGGCGATCGACCGGTTCGAGCTGTCCCGGGAGGCGGAGTTCACCTCCTTCGCCATCCCCTACATCGTCGGTGAGATCAAGCGGTTCTTCCGCGACACCACCTGGGCCGTGCACGTGCCGCGCCGCCTCCAGGAGGCCCGCGTGCAGCTCGCCCGGGCCACCGAGGAGCTGCAGAGCAGGCTGGGCCGGCTGCCCACGGACCGGGAACTGGCCGAGCTGATGAGCCTGCCCGAGGACGAGGTGCGGGAGGCCCGCCTCGCCGCCAACGGCTACAACTCCTCCTCCCTGGACGCCACCATCGGCGGCAGCACGGACGGGGAGGCGGTGCTGCAGGACTTCATCGGCACCGAGGACGCGGCCCTGGAGCTGGTGGAGGACTTCCACGCGCTGGCCCCGCTGATCGCCGCCCTCGACGAACGGGACCGGCAGATCATCCACATGCGGTTCGTGGAGGAACTCACGCAGGCCCAGATCGGGGAGCGCCTGGGTGTGTCCCAGATGCACGTCTCCCGCCTGCTCACCCGCACCCTCACCCACCTCCGGGAAAACCTCCTCACCACCCAGTGAGGTCCGGCGGGCGTGACGGGGCACCGCGCCTCCGCCCGTGACCAAGCGATGCCGCGTCGGCCCTTGCGGGTCGGCTGCGCGGGGTTGTCTGCCGTCCCGATCGCCTGCTGTCAGTCGGCCGGGGTGCGGGCTGTCGGGAGGGCGGGCAGGGGAGTGACGGTTTGTTGCGGGGTGTGGGTGCGCTCGATGTCGGACCACCAGTCGGCGCCGTCCTCCAGGTAGCGCAGCAGGATGCCCTCGCGCAGGGCCCAGGGGCAGATCGTCACCGTCTTCACGCCGCTGAGTTTCATCGCGGTGTGCCCGACGATCGCCCCCGCGAGACTCTGCCGGGCCCGCGGCGCGGAGATACCCGGCAGGGTGTGGCGCTCGGCCGCCGGGAGGGCGGCCAGCCGGTCGATGGCCCCGCGCAGCTCGCCCCGGCGCACGACCCGGTCGGCGAACGGTCCCCGGCGGCCCGGCGCGGCCCCGCACAGCCGGGCCAGCTGCTGGAAGGTGCGGGAGGTGGCGACGGCGGTGTGCGGGTGCTCCCAGCGGATCCGGGCGGTGGCGTCCCGCAGCTGGTGACGCACCCGGCGGCGCAGCGCCTGCAGCTCCTCGTCCGACGGGCACCCGTCATGGCCGAGGAACTCGTCGGTGAGCCGGCCCGCGCCGAGCGGCAGGGACACCGCGAACTCCGGCATCCGGCCCCGCCCGAAGGCCACCTCGAAGGAACCGCCCCCGATGTCGAAGACCGCCAGCGGTCCGGCCCGCCAGCCCATCCAGCGCCGTACCCCCAGGAAGGTCAGCTCCGCCTCCATCTCACCGGGCAGCACACACAGCCGTACCCCGGTGTCCTGGGCCACCGCCCGCAGTACCTCCGTGCGGTCCGGAGCGTTGCGCACCACCGCCGTCGCGAACGCCAGCGGCTCCGGCGCGCCCCACCGCCCCGCGATCTCCGTCGCCCGGCGCAGCGCCCTGACCAACTGCTCCGTGGCCTGCTCGCCGAAGTGGCCGTCCGGACCCACTTGTTCGGACAACCGCAGTTTCCACTTGGCGGTGTACACCGGCAACGGCACTCCGTCCGTGGCGTCGCTGACCACCAGTCGCACCGTGTTGGAGCCCGCGTCGACCACACTCACCCTCATGCCCTGTGCGTACCCAGCGTCGCCGAGGTGATGCGAGCTGTGCACAGCGGAACGGGGTGGACCGGGGTGTGTCCGACGGGCCTCGGTCCAGGGGGCGCGGCGGACACACAGCCGCCCGCCCGGTGGGCCGACGGCTCTCGCCTGTGTCCCCAAGCGAGCCCTTGACGCCGAAGTGCCCGAGCGGGCCGGATCCACACCCTCGGATCCGTCCCGTTTCGCGAGGGACGGTCAGCCGCCGCGGGTGGCGTCGGTGTGCAGGGCGTTGAGGGCGCCGAGGACCGCGGTGTTGCGGTGCCACAGCAGCCAGCGGCCGACCTGGCCGCCGAGGTGGTGCAGGGCGGCCAGCTGGGCGACGCTGAAGTCGCTCAGCGGCTTGTCGTGGTGGGTGGAGATCATGCCCATCACCCGGCCCCTGGGGCTGACCAGCGGGATGCTGTGGCAGGCCCGGCTGCCCGCCTGGAGGATCGTCTCCCGGGACGGCTCGTCGAAGATGTCGGAGACGGCGACGTCCTTGACGGTGACCTGCCGACGTTCCTCGGCGGCCCGGGCGCAGGCCGTGGTCGAGTCCTCGACGAAGGCGAAGAATTCGGTGAACCGCCGGTTCAGTCCGGTGTGCTCCTCCAGGCGCAGCATGCCGTTCTCGACGAGCTGCACATTGCCCATGGGGGCGTCGGCGACGTGCAGGCAGTGGCGCAGGGCGGCCTTGAGGACCGCGCCGTGGCCGGTGAGCCGCTCCGGCCCCGAGGAGCGCAGGGCGGGCAGCGCGGGCGCGGCGCCCTGCGGACGGTGCGGCACCCAGGTGGGGGCGCCGGCCGCCGGGGCGGGCAGCCGGACCGCGACGTCGGCGAGGGTGTGGAGCTTGACGTTGAACTTCTGCGAGGTGCGGCGCAGCAGGTCGAAGGCCTGCTCCCGGGTGCGGATCGGGTAGCGCTTCATGAGGAGTTCCTCGGCGCGGCCGACTCCGGCCCGGGCCAGCCGCCGGTTGCGATCGTCGACGGAAGGGCGGTCGGGTGCATGCGGATGCTCGGTCACTGACGGGGTCTCCTGAACTGTCAGCACCGTACGGAACCCCGCAGCCGGGTATGCGTACGGGCGGCGGCACACTGCGGTGCCTGCTGGCCGAAGCACCCTCCCTGCAACTGTAAGCATGCCCCGTTCCTGTGCCGTCAGGCATTCCGGGCGGAGGGGGTCCGCCCGGGCACGGGTCGGGCACACACCGTGCACAGAAAGCGCGCAGCCTCTCCCTCGCGGCCATCCCTCAACCACGTTATCGTCCATACCTCTTGACGAGCCGTGAGGCGGAAGGTGCCCGAGGTGAGCTCTCCCATCCTGCGCAGGACCCTTTTGTCCCGGGTTGCGCCCGTCCTGGCCGCCTCCGCGTCCGTTCTCCTGCTCACCGCGTGCGGTGCCGTCGACGACATCGGCGGGGGCGACGACTCCGCGTCCGCGGCGAAGGGCGACGACATCACGGTGGGGCTGCTCCTGCCCGACAAGGACACGGCCCGCTTCGAGGCCTTCGACCACCCCATCTTCGTGAAGGAAGTGGCCGCCCTCACGCACGGCAGGGGCAAGGTCGACTACGCCAACGCCGAGGCCAGCCAGGACAGGCAGAGCCGGCAGTTCCAGGAGATGGTGGCCAAGAAGGTCGACATCATCGTGGTGGACGCGCTGGACGCCAAGGCCATCGCACCGGACGTCCGCAAGGCCAAAAACGCCGGCATCCCCGTCATCGCCTACGACCGGCTCGCCCAGGGCCCGATCGACGCGTACGTCTCGCACGACAACGAACTCGTCGGCGAGGTCCAGGCCCGCGCCATCGTCGAGGCGCTCGGCAGCAGGGCCGCCACCAGCGAGATCGTCATGATGAACGGCGACCCGGCGGACCCGAACACGGCGCGGTTCAAGGCGGGCGCCCTCAGCGAGCTCAAGGGCAAGGTGCGGATCGCCGAGGAGTACGACACCGCCAAGTGGTCGCCCGCGGTGGCCGAGGCGAACATGAGGAAGGCGATCCGCGCGGTCGGCCTCGGCAACATCGCCGCGGTCTACTCGGCCAACGACGGCATGGCAGGCGCCGTCATCGACGCCCTGAAGCAGGCGGGCGCCACCAGGATCCCGCCGGTCACCGGCCAGGACGCGAACCTGGACGCGGTGCAGCGCGTGGTCTCCGGCGAGCAGTACATGACGGTGTACAAGTCGTTCCTGGACGAGGCCACCGACGCCGCGCAGATGGCGGTGTACAAGGTGCAGGGCAAGGACATCCAGTACGACGCCCTGACCCAGGACAAGGTCGACAGCCCGACCGCCAAGGCCGTTCCCGCGACGCTCGTCCCGGTGGTCTCCCTCACCAGGGACAACATCAAGGACACGGTGGTCGCGGACGGCGTCTACTCCGTCAAGGAGATCTGCACCGCCAAGTACGCGGCCGCCTGCGCCGCCATCGGTCTCACCTGAGCGGGTCCGCGGCTCAGGCGGGTGCCCGGGCCGGGGGCCGCTCGGCGGGCGGGGGCTGGGGCGGGGGCACGGCCGCCAGGAATTCCACGACGGCGAGTGCGAACAGCAGGCACAGTGCGATGCCGACCACCACCCAGCCCGTCGGGTACGGCCACAGCAGGTAGACCAGCAGCGACACGGCCACCAGCAGCCAGGTGAGCCAGGTGCGGTACCGGCGTACGAAGGGGCCGACGGGACCGGTGCGCAGTCCCGCGTGGTCCGCGGTGCTCCGTACCGCCAGGATCCCGGAGGTCCACAGCCGCCGCACCAGCCCGGCGTGCCGTCCGGGCCCGGTGAGCCAGGCGGCCAGGGCGACCACGACGCCCAGGGCGATCACCATCCGCACGGTCGTCTGCAGGAAGTGCACCAGCGCGTCGTAGACGGCCGCCGCCGCGCCCGGTGACACCCCGGCGGGCAGCCGGTCGAGGTAGAACACGCGGAACACCCGCAGGGCGATGCCGAGGAACCCGGTGGCGACGGCGACGCCCAGACAGCCCGCCACCAGTGCCCGGCGCCTTCGCACCGAGAGCAGTACGCCGGCCGCGACCAGCAGGACGGCCAGCACCGGCAGCCAGTTCCCGGCGAGTTCCAGCAGCCGTACGTAGGTCTTGACCTTGCCGACCTGGTCGGACCTTACGAGGGTGAAGTCGGTGTGCACGGACGGGATGTGCTGGGCGACCGACAGCCCGGAGTCGATCAGGCGCTGCTTGACCCGGTCCACGAGGGGACCGATGTCCAGGCTGACCGAGTCGTTCGTCAGCTGCACCGCGCCGCCGCCGCTGCCGGTGAGCGCCTTGTCGAGGGAGCTGTGGACCCGGCGGTTGGCGTCGATCCACACGGTCCGGAACGCGTCGGACCCGGCGATCCTGAGGGCCTGGTCGTGGACGAAGCTGCGGACCGCGCTCTCCAGGGCGTCGCCCAGCCGGCCGCCCAGCGCCTGCTGCAGCCGGGGCCGGTCGGCGGGGGTCACGTCCGCGAGCAGCGCGGGCAGGTCGAGGTGGCTCATGAGCGCGTCGGTGGCCCGGTTCGCCACGGCGTTCTGCACCGCGGGGTTCGAGGCGAGCGGGGCGACCGTGGCCACGTAGCGGTCGGTGTCCGCCACCTGGTCGGCCGCCCACGCGGCGAGCACGGAGAGCGGGGCGAGGAGACAGCCGAGGACGATGAGCACGGCGCCGAGGGCGGACCTGACCCGGTGCCGGGGCCGGGCGCGCTCCTGTTCCAGGGCGGCGACCCGGGCCCGCAGTTCCCGGACGTCGGACGGGTCAGCCTCGTCGTGTGCGTTGCCCTCCGCCACCCCTGCCTCCTCGATCCGGTCCTCCTGCCAGCCGAACCGCCGCGCGCCCCGCCCGCGACCGGGACTGGGCCGACCGGGTGGGCGAAACGTCCGATCGGGTCCCGTCCGGGAACGGCCGCGCCCCGGTGCCCGGAGAACGCGACGCCCCCCGGTCCTGTGCGGACCGGGGGGCGGCTACGGGTGTGCCCGGGTTACTTCACCGGCTCCGGCTCCGGTGCGTTCTCCGGCTCGTCCTCGCCCGCCGGGTCCACCGGCGTCCTGACCGAGTCGAGGAGCAGCTGGGCCACGTCCACCACCTGGATGGACTCCTTGGCCTTGCCGTCGTTCTTCTTGCCGTTGACGGAGTCCGTGAGCATCACGAGGCAGAAGGGGCAGGCGGTGGAGACGATGTCGGGGTTGACCGACAGGGCCTCGTCGACGCGCTCGTTGTTGATGCGCTTGCCGATCCGCTCCTCCATCCACATCCGCGCACCACCGGCGCCGCAGCAGAAGCCGCGCTCCTTGTGCCGGTGCATCTCCTCGTTGCGCAGACCGGGGACCTTGCCGATGATCTCGCGCGGGGGCGTGTAGATCTTGTTGTGGCGGCCCAGGTAGCAGGGGTCGTGGTAGGTGATGATGCCCTCGACCGGGGTGACCGGGACCAGCTTGCCCTCGTCCACCAGGTGCTGGAGCAGCTGGGTGTGGTGGATGACCTCGTAGTCGCCGCCGAGCTGCGGGTACTCGTTGCCGAGCGTGTTGAGGCAGTGCGGGCAGGTGGCGACGATCTTCTTGGCCGACTTCGGCTTCCGCGACTCCGCGGTGACCTTGCCCTCGTCGTCCAGCTCCTCGCCGAACGCCGTGTTCAGGGCCATCACGTTCTCCATGCCGAGCTCCTGGAACAGGGGCTCGTTGCCGAGGCGGCGGGCGGAGTCGCCGGTGCACTTCTCGTCGCCGCCCATGATCGCGAACTTGACGCCCGCGATGTGCAGCAGTTCCGCGAAGGCCTTGGTGGTCTTCTTGGCGCGGTCCTCCAGGGAGCCCGCGCAGCCGACCCAGTAGAGGTACTCGACCTCGGTGAGGTCCTCGATGTCCTTGCCGACGACCGGGACCTCGAAGTCGACCTCCTTGAGCCACTCCAGGCGCTGCTTCTTCGCCAGGCCCCAGGGGTTGCCCTTCTTCTCCAGGTTCTTGAGCATCGTGCCCGCCTCGGAGGGGAACGCGGACTCGATCATGACCTGGTAGCGGCGCATGTCGACGATGTGGTCGACGTGCTCGATGTCGACGGGGCACTGCTCGACGCAGGCGCCGCAGGTGGTGCAGGACCACAGGACGTCCGGATCGATGACGCCGTTCTCCTCGGCGGTGCCGACGAGGGGGCGCTCGGCCTCGGCGAGGGCGGCGGCGGGGACGTCCTTCAGCTGCTCCGCGGAGCCCTTCTCCTCGCCCTCAGCGGTTTTGCCGCCGCCCGCGAGCAGGTACGGCGCCTTGGCGTGCGCGTTGTCCCGCAGGGACATGATCAGCAGCTTGGGGGAGAGCGGCTTGCCGGTGTTCCAGGCCGGGCACTGCGACTGGCAGCGGCCGCACTCGGTGCAGGTCGAGAAGTCGAGCAGGCCCTTCCAGGAGAACTGCTCCACCTGGGAGACACCGAAGACGTCGTCCTCACCGGGGTCGGTGAAGTCGATCGGCTTGCCGCCGGAGGTCATGGGCAGCAGCGCGCCCAGCGAGGTCTCACCCGTCGCGTTCCGCTTGAACCAGATGTTCGGGAAGGCGAGGAAGCGGTGCCAGGCGACGCCCATGTCGGTCTTCAGGGCGACCACGATCATCCAGACGAACGAGGTGGCGATCTTCAGGCCGGCGAAGAAGTAGGTGAGGTTCTGGAGCGTGGAGACGTCCATGCCCCGGAACCAGGAGACCACCGGGTAGGAGATGAAGAACGACGCCTCGTAGGAGTCCACGTGGTGCTGGGCGCCCTCCAGGGCGTGCAGCGTGAAGATGCAGACGCCGACGATCAGGATGACCGTCTCGACGAAGTACGCCTGGCCGAAGTTGGAACCGGCGAAGCGGGACTTGCGGCCCGGCCGGTTCGGCTTGCTCAGCTGGCGGATCGCGATCAGCACGAGGATGCCGAGGACCGTCATGGTGCCGATGAACTCGACGAAGACGTTGTACGGCGCCCAGTCGCCGATGACCGGCAGGATCCAGTCGGCCTGGAAGAGCTGGCCGATGGCGTTGACGATGGTCAGCAGCAGCGAGAAGAAGCCGACCGCGACGAACCAGTGCGCGACGCCGACGATGCCCCAGCGGTTCATCCGGGTGTGCCCGAGGAACTCCCGGACCACCGTGACGGTCCGCTGGACGGGTTCGTCGGTACGGGTGCCGGCGGGCACGTTCTGACCGAGCCGCATGAAGCGGTAGATCTGCAGGACGGCGCGGGCGAACAACGCCACGCCGACCACGATCAGAACCAGCGACACGATGATCGCGGCGAGTTGCATGGGGGCTCCTCGGGCCTGCGAGGGGTCTCTTCGGGTCTCTTCACGAGGATGCCCGAAATTACTAAGCGGTAACTTATTCAGTCCGTCTGAGACTACCCGCAATCTTTACCCGCACTGTAGTCAGGTGCGGAGTGATCTGGATCGCTGAGGCTCGCCTGTGCTCCGGTCCCGCAACCCGATCGTGTTATTCGTACACGAATGTTACATTCGGGTCTAATTTGGACTCCGTGCTCTACGGGATCGCCGCCGCCACCACCGCCCTGCTGCTCGCCGCCGTCCTCGCCGCGCTGATCCGGCCGCCCGCGCTGCGGCTCGGCCTGGTCGACCGCAGGCGGGCCCGACCCGTGCCGGCCCTGGGCGGCCTCGCCGTCGTCGGCGCCACCTGCGTGGTCGCGGGGGCCGGCGACTGGAGCGGGGTCGCCCCCCTCGGCGCGGGGGTGGGGGAGCTGCTGATCGCCGGGGGAGCCGTCGCGCTGCTCGGGGTGGTCGCCGACGTGTGGCGGCTGAAGACCCGGTTCCTGCTGTTCGGTACGGCCGTGGCGGCGGCCTGTGTGGTGCCCTACGGCGAGTTCGGGATCGCCGGCGGGGTGCTGGGCGTCGGCTGGATCGCGTTCGTCGCCGTCGCCTTCAAGGGGCTCGACCATGCCGACGGGCTGGCCGGGACGGTCGGGGTGGTGACGGCCTTCGGGGCCGGCGCCTGTGCCGCCGCCGAGGTGATGGACGGGCTCGCCGTGCTGCTGAGCGTGCTCGCCGCCGCGCTCACCGGGTTCCTGATGCACAACTGGCATCCCGCGCGGATCGCCCTCGGCGCCACCGGCTCGCTGTTCGCCGGGTTCGTGCTGGCCGCGGCGGCGCTGCTGACCCAGACCGGGCGCGACCCCGTCACCGGCGCGGGGGAGCTGTTCGCGCTCACCGCCGTCGCGGGCGCCGACGTCCTCGTGGTCGTCCTGTCCCGGCTGCTCGCCGGGCGGCCGGTGCTCCGGCGCGGCCCCGACCACCTCGCGCACCGGCTGCGGCGCCTGGGGCTCACCCCGCAGGGCGCGACGGTGGTGCTCGGGACCGGATCCTTCGCCGGGGTACTCGTCGCGGTGCTCGTGCACGGCGGCTGGGTCGGCCGGACGGGCGCCACCTGCGTCGCCTGCGTCACCGTCAGCGTCGTCCTGCTCCTCCTTCGGGTGCCGGTGTACGGGCCCCGACGGCTGGAGTCGACGCAGGTCAGCGGCCACCTGCGTGTAAGGAACGGATAAGACTTGAGTCCTCTCGACTCAGGTCTGTTGACCCACGGCGCGGCTTCATGCACACTTGAGTCCGTTCCACTCAAGTCAGCTGGAGGAAATCACCATGGCACGTGCGGTCGGCATCGACCTGGGCACGACTAACTCCGTCGTCAGCGTTCTTGAAGGCGGCGAGCCCACCGTCATCACCAACGCCGAGGGTGCCCGGACCACGCCGTCCGTCGTCGCCTTCGCGAAGAACGGCGAGGTTCTGGTCGGCGAGGTCGCCAAGCGTCAGGCGGTCACCAACGTGGACCGGACCATCCGGTCCGTGAAGCGTCACATGGGCACCGACTGGAAGATCCAGCTGGACGGGAAGGACTTCAACCCCCAGCAGATCTCCGCGTTCATCCTGCAGAAGCTCAAGCGGGACGCCGAGGCCTACCTGGGCGAGAAGGTGACCGACGCGGTCATCACCGTCCCGGCCTACTTCAACGACTCCGAGCGCCAGGCGACGAAGGAGGCCGGCGAGATCGCGGGCCTGAACGTCCTGCGCATCGTCAACGAGCCGACCGCCGCCGCGCTGGCGTACGGCCTCGACAAGGACGACCAGACGATCCTCGTCTTCGACCTCGGTGGCGGCACCTTCGACGTGTCCCTCCTGGAGATCGGCGACGGCGTCGTCGAGGTGAAGGCCACCAACGGCGACAACCACCTCGGTGGTGACGACTGGGACCAGCGCGTCGTCGACTACCTGGTGCAGCAGTTCAAGGCCGGTCACGGCGTGGACCTCGCCAAGGACAAGATGGCGCTGCAGCGTCTGCGCGAGGCCGCCGAGAAGGCCAAGATCGAGCTGTCCTCCTCCACCGAGACCTCGATCAACCTGCCCTACATCACCGCCTCCGCCGAGGGCCCCCTGCACCTCGACGAGAAGCTCACCCGCGCCCAGTTCCAGCAGCTGACCGCGGACCTCCTGGAGCGCTGCAAGACCCCGTTCCACAACGTCATCAAGGACGC
Source organism: Streptomyces sp. NPDC021562 (assembly GCF_040640875.1). Classification (NCBI taxonomy): domain Bacteria; kingdom Bacillati; phylum Actinomycetota; class Actinomycetes; order Kitasatosporales; family Streptomycetaceae; genus Streptomyces; species Streptomyces sp. NPDC021562. The sequence goes on along the minus strand of NZ_JBFACN010000006.1, from coordinate 319,499 downwards.
CGGCATCCAGCTCGGCGAGATCGACCACGTCGTCCTCGTCGGCGGCTCCACCCGCATGCCCGCCGTCGCCGAGCTCGTCAAGGAGCTGACCGGCGGCAAGGAGGCCAACAAGGGTGTGAACCCGGACGAGGTCGTCGCCATCGGCGCCTCGCTCCAGGCCGGTGTCCTCAAGGGTGAGGTCAAGGACGTCCTGCTCCTCGACGTGACCCCGCTGTCCCTCGGCATCGAGACCAAGGGCGGCATCATGACCAAGCTCATCGAGCGGAACACGACGATCCCGACCAAGCGGTCCGAGATCTTCACCACCGCCGAGGACAACCAGCCCTCCGTGCAGATCCAGGTCTACCAGGGCGAGCGCGAGATCGCGGCGTACAACAAGAAGCTCGGCATGTTCGAGCTGACCGGTCTGCCGCCGGCCCCGCGCGGTGTCCCGCAGATCGAGGTCTCCTTCGACATCGACGCCAACGGCATCATGCACGTGACCGCGAAGGACCTGGGCACGGGCAAGGAGCAGAAGATGACCGTCACCGGCGGCTCCTCGCTGCCGAAGGACGAGGTCGACCGGATGCGCCAGGAGGCCGAGCAGTACGCGGAGGAGGACCACCGCCGCCGCGAGGCCGCCGAGACCCGCAACCAGGGCGAGCAGCTCGTCTACCAGACCGAGAAGTTCCTCAAGGACAACGAGGACAAGGTCCCGGGCGAGATCAAGACGGAGGTCGAGGAGTCCCTCACCGAGCTGAAGGAGAAGCTCAAGGGCGAGGACACCGCCGAGATCCGTACCGCCACCGAGAAGGTCGCGGCCGTCTCCCAGAAGCTGGGCCAGGCCATGTACGCGGACGCCCAGGCCGCCGGTGCCGCGGCCGGCGGTGCCCCCGCCGGTGACGCAGCCGACGACGTGGTGGACGCCGAGATCGTCGACGACGAGCGCAAGGACGGTGCCGCGTGACGGAGGAGACCCCGGGCTTCGAGGAGAAGCCCGACGTCCCCTCCGGCGCCACCCCCGACGACGCCGAGCCGAAGGCCGCGCCCGCTGAGGGTGCGGCCCCGGCCGGGGACGCAAGCGCACAGTTGGCCGGCCTGACGGCACAGCTGGACCAGGTACGCACCGCGCTCTCCGAGCGCACCGCGGACCTCCAGCGTCTGCAGGCCGAGTACCAGAACTACCGCCGCCGCGTGGAGCGGGACCGGATCACGGTCCGGGAGATCGCCATCGCGAACCTCCTGACCGAACTCCTGCCCGTGCTCGACGACATCGGCCGCGCCCGGGAACACGGCGAGCTGGTCGGCGGCTTCAAGTCGGTGGCCGAGTCGCTGGAGACGGTCGCGGCGAAGATGGGCCTGCAGCAGTTCGGCAAGGAGGGCGAGCCCTTCGACCCGACGATCCACGAGGCGCTGATGCACAGTTACGCGCCGGACGTCACCGAGACGACGTGCGTGGCGATTCTGCAGCCCGGGTATCGCATCGGGGAGCGCACCATCCGCCCCGCGCGGGTGGCGGTCGCCGAGCCGCAGCCCGGGGCGACGCCGGCGAAGGCCGAAGGAGCCGACGAGGCCCCGGCGGCCGGGGACGACAAGAAGGACAACGGCCCTGAGGAGGGCTGACGTCGTAGACAGCGACTGGAAGGAGGGGCGTCGGGGATGAGCACCAAGGACTTCATCGAGAAGGACTACTACAAGGTCCTCGGCGTCCCCAAGGACGCCACCGAGGCCGAGATCAAGAAGGCGTACCGGAAGCTCGCCCGCGAGTTCCACCCGGACGCCAACAAGGGCAACGCCAAGGCCGAGGAGCGCTTCAAGGAGATCTCCGAGGCGAACGACGTCCTCGGCGACCCCAAGAAGCGCAAGGAGTACGACGAGGCACGCGCCCTCTTCGGCAACGGCGGCTTCCGCCCCGGGCCGGGCGCGGGCGGCGGCAGCTTCAACTTCGACCTGGGCGACCTCTTCGGGGGTGGCGCCCAGGGCGGGGGCGGCTTCGGCGGCGGCGGCTTCAGTGACGTCCTGGGGGGCCTGTTCAACCGGGGCGGGGGCGCGGGCACGCGTACCCAGCCGCGGCGCGGCCAGGACATCGAGTCCGAGGTCACGCTCAGTTTCACGGAGGCCATCGAGGGCGCCACGGTCCCGCTGCGGATGTCCTCGCAGGCCCCCTGCAAGGCCTGTTCGGGCACCGGCGACGCGAACGGCACCCCCCGGGTGTGCCCGACCTGCGTCGGCACCGGACAGGTGGCGCGGGGATCCGGCGGCGGCTTCTCGCTGACCGACCCCTGCCCGGACTGCAAGGGCCGCGGCCTGATCGCGGAGAACCCCTGCCCCGACTGCAAGGGCAGCGGGCGCGCCAAGTCGTCCCGGACCATGCAGGTCCGCATCCCCGCCGGGGTGACCGACGGCCAGCGCATCCGGCTGCGCGGCAAGGGCGCGCCGGGCGAGCGCGGCGGGCCGGCCGGTGACCTCTACGTCGTGGTGCACGTCGACACCCACCCGGTGTTCGGCCGCAAGGAGGACAACCTGACGGTGACCGTCCCGGTGACCTTCACCGAGGCGGCCCTCGGCGGCGAGGTCAGGGTCCCGACCCTGGGCGGACCGCCGGTCACCCTGAAGCTGCCCCCGGGCACGCCCAACGGCCGTACTATGCGCGCCCGTGGCAAGGGCGCGGTCCGCAAGGACGGCACCCGCGGCGACCTTCTGGTCACCGTCGAGGTGAGTGTCCCCAAGGACCTGTCGGGGAAGGCTCGTGACGCGCTGGAGGCGTATCGCGAGGCGACCGTGGGCGAGGACCCGCGGGCCGAGCTGTTCGAGGCCGCGAAGGGAGCATGACGAGATGGACGGCCGTCGACGCAGTGACAGTTTTCGGGGAGCTTACGAACTGACCGAGGAGACCCCGGTCTACGTCATCTCGGTGGCGGCCCAGCTCTCCGGGCTGCACCCGCAGACGCTGCGCCAGTACGACCGGCTCGGCCTGGTCTCCCCGGACCGCACGGCCGGGCGGGGTCGCCGCTACTCGGCCCGCGACATCGAACTGCTGCGCCAGGTGCAGGCGTTGTCGCAGGACGAGGGCATCAACCTGGCCGGCATCAAGCGCATCATCGAACTGGAGAACCAGGTCGTCGCGCTCCAGCAGCGTGTCGCCGAACTCCAGGCGGCGGTGGACGGCGCGGCGGCCGCGATGCAGCAGCGGGAAGCGGCGGTGCACGCCTCGTACCGCCGTGACCTGGTGCCGTACCAGGAGGTGCAGCAGACCAGCGCGCTGGTGGTGTGGCGCCCGAAGAAGGCCAAGGACTGACCGCGACGCGCGTACGAAGGGGCCCGGAGGTGCTTGCACCTCCGGGCCCCTTCGGCTGTCTTGATCCTTGCCTGCCGGGAACTCCCCTCGGTGGAGGGGGCGTAGAGAGCGCCTGGAGGCGGTTCCGCATCGTCTTCACAGGGTCAGCGGAGCGTGGTGTTGCGCACTCGTTAAGTAGTTTTGCTTGACGTCAGGTGTGGCGTACGCGTTGTCTTTTCAGACATCTGGGTCTCAAGTGACCCTGTGTCCGGAACGCACCTGAAGTGAGCCCCCGTATGCGTCGTATAGCCATGTTCGTGGCCGCGTCCACGATGACCCTCTCGCTCGCCGGCTGCGGCGTGCTCAACGCGACGGGATCGTCTAGCACCGCGACGCCGACCAAGGGCAGCGACATCACGGTGGGCGTGCTCATGCCGGACAAGATCAACACGCGGTACAGCAACTTCGACTACCCGATCATGAAGTCGAAGATCGCCGAGCTCACGAACAACCAGGGCAAGGTCGACTACGAGAACGCCGCGTCCTCCGCCTCCGCGCAGGCGAAGCAGATGCAGAAGATGATCGACGACAAGGTCGACGTGATCATCCTGGACTCGGTCGACGCGCACGCCATCGCCGGCACGGTGAAGAAGGCCAAGGACGCCGGTATCCCGGTCATCGCCTACGACCGCCTCGCCGAGGGTCCCATCGACGCCTACGTCTCCTTCGACAACGAGCTCGTCGGCGAGGTGCAGGCCCGCACCCTCCTGGAGGGCCTCGGCTCGAACGTCGACACCTCCGACAAGGTCATCATGGTCAACGGCTCGCCGACCGACCCCAACGCCAAGCAGTTCAAGACGGGCGCCGTGTCCGAGTTGACCGGCAAGGTGACGATCGCGGACTCGTACGACACCAAGGACTGGGACCCGGTGATCGCCCAGCAGGAGGTCACCAAGGCGATCGACGCGATCGGCAAGGACAACATCGCCGCCGTCTACTCCGCCAACGACGCCATGGCGGCCGGCGTCGTCAAGGCCCTCAGGGCGGCCGGCGTCACCAGCATGCCGCCGATCACCGGCCAGGACGCGGACCTCGACGCCATCCACCGGATCCTCAGCGGCGACCAGTACATGACGGTCTACAAGCCGTACCCGGACGAGGCCGAGGCCGCCGCCGAGATGGCCGTCTACAAGGTGCAGGGCAAGGACATCCAGTTCGACGCGCTCACCCAGGACACCGTCGACAGCCCCACCACGAAGAACATCCCGGCCCAGCTGGTGCAGGTCAACGCCGTCACGAAGAGCAAGATCAAGGACACCGTCGTCGCGGACGGCATTTACAAGATCTCGCAGATCTGCACCGCCGCGTACAAGACGGCGTGCGCCCAGGCCGGCCTCAAGTAGCGCCGCCGCGCTCGCGCGGTTCGGCGGCCGTCAACCCGCGCGCCACGGACCGCAGGTGAACCACGAAGGACCCCGGCCCCCGGTCGCGTGTGCGGCCGGGGTGGGCAGGCCGCATGTGCGCGGTGCTGGGGCGGTGAGGTGGCGGACGGGGGTCGTGTCCCGGGCGCCGTGCGGCCGCTCGCGGTCCGTCGTTTCCGCCGGGGGTCGTCCGGGCGTTCCGCGGCCGGGTGTCGTGCGCTGCCGCCCTGCGGTGTCCGCCGTGGACGGGCGGGTGAGTTAGGCGCGGCTGCGCGTGGGCGAGGGGCCCGCGGCGCGGCCGAGGGTGGTCGGGTGCGCCGCGGGCCTGAGCGGCCCGCCCGGCAACGCGCCACCCCCGTGGACGCGTTGCCGGGGCCTCGACCCGAGCGGGGGAGCCGGATCGAGGCCCCGCCGGGTGCCGCGTGGCACCCGCCGGAAGCGATCTCCACGATGCCGTCCGCACCCGCCGCCCACCACCGTCATCTTGTTGCAACGGGCCCCCCGGAGGCGATCGGATATCGGGGCGTACCCCTGCATAACGGCACCCGGTGCGAGGGGAGCCGTGTTGCGGAGCCGGTCAGGACCGCTCATAGTTGCGCTGCGGAAGAGGCAGCAAACCGGGGGTGGAATGGGCGATGGCCGGGCACGGGACGGAGGAGCATCCACACGGAGCCGACCGACTGTGCGCCGCCGGGGACCGCGTGTACTCCCGGGCCGTGCGCCGGGGCCGGGTGGCACGCACGGATGCCGACGCGGTGCCCTGTCTGCTGGAACTGGCGTTGCTGCACCCTGACCCGGACGACATGGCCTGGCTGGTGCCGACCTCCCCGCAGGAGGTCATGACCCGGCTGCTGCGCGGGGTCTACGACGAGGTGACGGACAGCCAGCGGCGCGTGGGTTCGGCGGTGGCGGCGTTCGAGTGGTACGCCGGGCTGGGGCGGCACCTGCCGGCCCTGACGGCCGCCGCCGACGGTACGGCGGCGATCCGCGTCCTCGACGGGCTGTCACGGATCCAGGCGGCCATGGACGAGGCGACGGAGGCCTGCACGACCGAGGTGCTCACCGTGCAGCCCGGCGGCATCCGCCGGGAGTCGGAACTGACCGAGGGCCTGCACCGGGCGCTCGCCCTGCGCGGCCGCGGCGTGCGGATGCGCGACCTCTACACCCATGTCGCCCGGCACGGCCAGGGACTGCTCAACTACCTGGAGCTGATGGGCGACGCGGTGGAGGCCCGCACCCTCGACGAGGTCATCGACCGGCTGATCCTCTTCGACCGCACGGTCGCCTTCATCCCCGCGAACGCGGACCGCACCATGGCCCTGGAGCTGCGCCACCCGGCCCTGGTGGAGTACTTCGGCACGGTCTTCGAACGCCTGTGGCGCCTGGCGATCCCGCTCACCGCCGCCCTGCCCGACACCGGCATCGAGGGCATCTCGCACCGGGAGCAGTCCATCGCGGCGCTGCTCGCCGAGGGCCACCAGGACGCGGTGATCGCGGAACGCCTGGGCATCAGCGTCCGTACCTGCCGTGCCCACATCGCCCGTCTCTCGGAGACGCTGGGCGCGGCCAGCCGTACCCAACTGGGCGTACGGATAGCCCAGGTGGGCCTGGACCGGCCGCCGGGCGGGGCGAGCGGGGCGCCGGACACGGCGGGCGGTGCGCCGGCCGCGATCAGGGTTCCCGGTCGAGGATCCCCGAGCGTCCGATGAGGTAGCCGAGCTGGGCGCGGCTCTCGCTGCCGAGGGTCACGGCGAGCTTGGCGATGTGGTCGCGGGCGGTGCGCACGTTCATGCCGAGGCGTTCCGCGATGACGGCGTCGGTGTGGCCCTCCACGAGGAGGGCGGCGATGGCCCGCTGGCGCGGGGTGACGCCGTTGACGGTGGGGCGGTGCGCCACGTTCGGGTAGATGGGGGTGGCCAGCCGCCACAGCCGGTCGAAGGTGGTGACGAAGTACGTGAGCAGCGCCGGATGCCGGACCTCCAGGGCGAGCGAGCCCTCGGGGTCGGCGGGCACGAAGGCGACCGTGCGGTCGATGACGATCAGCCGGTCGGGCAGTTCGTCCAGGGCGCGGGCCTCGAAGTCGCCCCGTACCTCCTCGAAGACGCCGTACACCTCCGGCACATGGCGCAGCGTGTGCTGGTAGAGGGCGCGGATGCGGGCGCCCCGGTCCAGGAGCGCCTGGTCGCGGTTGCGGGCGGCCGCGGCGGCGGCCCGGCCGCGGGCGCCGGTGAGACCGGCGTGCGACTGGATGCAGAGCACCTCCCGCCCCGCCTCGGCCATGGCGTCGGTGATGGCCTGGTTGATGCGGCGGGTGCCGCTGTGCAGCCGCAGCGTAGGGGTGCCGTCGGCCGACGGGTTCGGCGCGTGCACCTTCATCAGCGGTTCGAACAGCTCCACGAGCCGTTCCTCGCGCCGCCGTTCGTCGGCGATGCGCGCGGCGGCCGTGCGCAGCAGCCGGTGCAGCGCCGCGCCGGGAGGCTCGGGCTCCAGCCGGTCCAGGTCGTCGAGGGCCGGGTGGAGGAGGCCGAAGTCGGTCAGACACGGCGCGTCGGCGGCGTCCCGGGCACGCACGTATCCGGCGCGCAGCGCCCGTTCGTACAGCTTCGCGCCGACGGGGCACAGCTCCTCGACCCCGTGCTCGCAGCGGGTCACCGGGTACCGTCCGGGTGCGCGTGCGCGGTATGACGGGCGGCCGTCACCGACCGCCGCCCTCCTCGGGGAGTTTGTTCTCCAGAATCCCCGACTGGGCTATCAGGTAACCGAGTTGGGCGCGGCTGCCGCTGCCGAGCACCTGGGCCAGCTTGGCGATGTGGGCCCGGCAGGTGCGGACGTTCATGCCGAGCCGACGGGCGATGGCCTCGTCGACGTGGCCCTCGACGAGCAGTTTCGCGATCGAGTGCTGGATGTCGGTGATGCCGTCGGGAGCCGTCTCGTAGGGGGCGCCGGCGCTCAGCGGCACGGCCCGGGTCCACATGAACTCGAACACCTTGATGAGGTAGCGGACCAGGCCCGGGTGGCGCAGCTCCAGAGCGACCTGCTGGTCCTCACGGGTGGGGATGAAGGCGACCGTCTCGTCACAGATGATCAACCGCTCCACCAGCTCGTCTATGGAGCGGTACTCCACCTTGCCGTCGGCGAGCTGGGCCGCGTAGGCCAGCTTCTCCTGGCTGTAGCGGGCGGTGTGCTGGTACAGCGTCCGGATCCGGACGCCCCGGTCGATGAGGGGTCTGTCGCGTTCCAGCCCGCGCAACATGCTGGCCTCGGAGATCCGGTCGCTGGGCTGGACGGTCAGCATCTCCGTGTGGCATTGGGCCGTGGCCAGGTTGAGCGCGGCGTTGATGCGCTCGCCACCCTCCAGCACCGTGATCGAGCCGCCGCCCGCCGCCGACTGGGCGCCGATGGACAGGAAGGGCTCGAAGACGCCGGCGATGTCGGTGGCCAGCCGACGGCGTTCGGTGATCTCGCGTTCCAGGGGGTTGAGGCGCTGGGCCAGGGCGATCGCCGGCGGCACCGGCCGCAGCAGGTTCGGGTCGTCGGGGTCGGGGTGCAGCAGGGCGGAGCCCACCAGGCAGGGCGCGGGTTCCGCGTCCGCGCGCGCGATGCCTCCGGCACGCAGCGCGGCCGCATACAGGCGACTACCCTCCGTACACAGCTCGTTCATGGGATGGGGATGTGTCTCATTTGAGCTGTTTGTTACCAAAACTCCACCCCCCAGGGTCCTGAACATGCAGGAACATGATGCACCGATTGTGTGGCCATGACGTGCCCGAATGAGCCATCGTCGTACCTGACGGGGGAAAAGGGGACCTTCAAGTGAGGACGAAGCCGAAGATGCGTAACAGACTGCTTCGCTCGGTACTTGTCGCCGCCTTGTCCGCCGTCGCAGCCTTCGGGGTGCTCAGTGGTTTTTCGGCCGCCGGCAAGAGTGAGGTACGTGCGAACAGCAGCTGGCCGGCGGTTGCCGTGAACTCCGAGACTGTCGGCGCTACTGATTCCGTGACCGATGGAGCCGGGAGCTGACGTGACCACCCCACCCGACGACCGATCCTTCCGCCGTGAGATGGCGACCGCGTACCGATCCGGCTGGCACTTCATCGACCTGGTCACCGCCATCCCCCACAGCGGTGACTCGCTGATGGTGACCGTCTTCGGTGAGCCGGTCGTCGTCACACGGGACGAGGACGAGGACGTACGGGCGTACCGGTGCCTGCGCAAGCCGCGGGGTGCGCCACAGCCCGTGCGCTGTGCCGTGCGGTACGGAATGATTTTCGTGAACCTGGACCAACGGGACCACCGGCTGGCTGAGCCGGAGGTGCCGGACGTGAGGACCATCTCGGCCACCCCCCGCAGTGCCTGACGCGATTCCCCCGTCGTAAAAAGATCGCTCAGGTACTTCCCCCCGCAGCGGCGTCACCGTGACCTGAACACGGTGACGCCGCTGCAGTTTTGTGGGGACATTTCCTGGTATCCGTCCTTTCGGGCCACCCGTCACGGTGACTGAAACCCGCCGGTGGTACCGCCCTGCCTCCCCTTCCGTCCCCTCCCGTCCCCGGAAGACCTCCCGCTCGCACCTTGAGTGGAATAGACTCAAGTTTGTGTACGTTGGCTGAGTCAGTACCGGGATCAGCATGGGGACGTAGGAGGAGAACGCGAACGTGGACGCCGAGCTGACCAACAGGAGCCGGGACGCGATCAACGCGGCCAGCAGCCGGGCCGTGACCGAGGGGCACCCGGACCTCACCCCCGCCCACCTGCTGCTGGCTCTGCTCCAGGGGCAGGACAACGAGAACATCACCGACCTGCTCGCCGCGGTCGACGCCGACCAGGCCGCCGTACGCGCGGGAGCCGAGCGGGCCATCGCCGCGCTGCCCAGCGTGACCGGCTCCACGGTCGCGCCCCCGCAGCCCAACCGCGAACTGCTCGCGGTCATCGCCGACGCCGGCGAACGCGCCAAGGACCTCGGCGACGACTACCTCTCCACCGAGCACCTGCTCATCGGCATCGCCGCGAAGGGCGGCGCGGCCGGCGAGGTGCTCGCCCGGCAGGGCGCCACCGCGAAGAAGCTGGCCGACGCCTTCCAGAAGGCGCGCGGCGGCCGCCGGGTGACCACCGCCGACCCCGAGGGCCAGTACAAGGCGCTGGAGAAGTTCGGCACGGACTTCACGGCCGCCGCCCGGGACGGCAAGCTCGACCCGGTCATCGGCCGGGACACCGAGATCCGCCGGGTCGTCCAGGTGCTGTCCCGCCGCACCAAGAACAACCCCGTGCTCATCGGCGAACCCGGCGTCGGCAAGACCGCCGTGGTCGAGGGGCTCGCGCAGCGGATCGTGAAGGGGGACGTGCCGGAGTCCCTCAAGGACAAGCGGCTGGTGGCGCTGGACCTCGGGGCCATGGTCGCCGGCGCCAAGTACCGCGGCGAGTTCGAGGAGCGGCTGAAGACCGTCCTCGCCGAGATCAAGGACTCCGACGGCCAGATCATCACCTTCATCGACGAGCTGCACACCGTCGTCGGCGCCGGCGCGGGCGGCGACTCCGCCATGGACGCCGGCAACATGCTCAAGCCGATGCTGGCCCGCGGCGAACTGCGCATGGTCGGCGCCACGACCCTCGACGAGTACCGCGAACGCATCGAGAAGGACCCGGCGTTGGAGCGCCGCTTCCAGCAGGTGCTGGTCGCCGAGCCGACCGTCGAGGACACCATCGCCATCCTCCGCGGCCTGAAGGGCCGTTACGAGGCCCACCACAAGGTGCAGATCGCGGACTCGGCGCTGGTCGCCGCCGCGGCCCTGTCCGACCGCTACATCACCTCCCGCTTCCTCCCCGACAAGGCGATCGACCTCGTGGACGAGGCCGCCTCCCGGCTCCGCATGGAGATCGACTCGTCCCCCGTCGAGATCGACGAACTCCAGCGCTCCGTCGACCGGTTGAAGATGGAGGAGCTGGCGCTGGAGAAGGAGACCGACCCGGCCTCCGTGGAACGCCTGGAGAAGCTGCGCCGCGACCTCGCCGACAAGGAGGAGGACCTGCGCGGCCTCAACGCCCGCTGGGAGCGCGAGAAGCAGTCCCTGAACCGGGTCGGCGAGCTGAAGGAGAAGCTCGACGCGCTGCGCGGCACCGCTGAACGCGCCCAGCGCGACGGCGATTTCGACACCGCGTCCAAGCTGCTGTACGGCGAGATCCCGCAGCTGGAGAAGGAGCTGGAGGCCGCCTCCGAGGCCGAGGAGGAGACGGCCAAGGACACCATGGTCAAGGACGAGGTCGGCTCCGACGACATCGCCGACGTGGTCGCCGCCTGGACCGGCATCCCGGCCGGCCGCCTGCTGGAGGGCGAGACCCAGAAGCTGCTCCGCATGGAGGACGAACTGGGCCGCCGCCTGATCGGCCAGACCGAGGCCGTACGCGCTGTCTCCGACGCCGTCCGCCGCTCCCGCGCGGGCATCGCCGACCCCGACCGCCCCACCGGATCCTTCCTCTTCCTCGGCCCGACCGGGGTCGGCAAGACGGAGCTGGCGAAGGCGCTCGCCGACTTCCTCTTCGACGACGAGCGGGCGATGGTCCGCATCGACATGTCCGAGTACGGCGAGAAGCACAGCGTGGCCCGGCTGGTCGGCGCCCCGCCCGGCTACGTCGGCTACGAGGAGGGCGGCCAGCTGACCGAGGCGGTCCGCCGCCGCCCGTACACCGTGGTCCTCCTGGACGAGGTGGAGAAGGCCCACCCCGAGGTCTTCGACATCCTCCTCCAGGTCCTCGACGACGGCCGCCTCACCGACGGCCAGGGCCGCACCGTCGACTTCCGCAACACCATCCTGGTCCTCACCTCGAACCTGGGCAGCCAGTACCTGGTCGACCCGGCGCTCGGCCCGGAGGAGAAGAAGGAGCAGGTCCTGGAGACGGTCCGGAGGTCCTTCAAGCCGGAGTTCCTGAACCGCCTGGACGACCTGGTGGTCTTCTCGGCCCTGGAGAAGGACGAGCTGGCCCGGATCGCCCGGCTCCAGATCGACCGCCTGGCCCGCCGCCTCGCCGACCGCCGCCTCGCCCTGGAGGTCACGCCCGAGGCCCTGGCCTGGCTCGCCGAGGAGGGCAACGACCCGGCGTACGGCGCCCGCCCGCTGCGCCGCCTGGTCCAGACCGCCATCGGCGACCGCCTGGCCAAGGAGATCCTCTCCGGCGAGGTCAAGGACGGCGACACCGTCCGCGTGGACGCCTTCGGAGAGGGCCTCCTGGTGGGCCCGGCGACCGCCGGGGGCACGGCCGGGACGGCCGGCCGGGACACCGGAAAGACGCTCTGAGCTGAATTCCGCCAACGGGAGGTGAACCCGCCGGGGCGGGGGTTGCCACCCCCCTCCCCGGATGGGGGAGGATGGCGGGATCCGCATGAAGGGAAAAACACGGTGAGCATCGACCCGTCCTCGATTCCGAACTTCGGGGGCCAGCCCGAGCCGCAGCCCCAAGGACCGGCGGGCCCCGTCGTCCCGGATCAGGATCTCGTGAAGCAGCTCCTCGACCAGATGGAGCTCAAGTACGTCGTCGACGACGAGGGCGACCTCGCGGCGCCGTGGGAGCAGTTCCGCACGTACTTCATGTTCCGCGGCGAGGACGAGCAGGCGGTCTTCTCCGTGCGGACGTTCTACGACCGGCCGCACAAGATCGACGAGAAGCCGCAGCTCCTGGAGTCCATCGACGACTGGAACCGGCGGACCCTGTGGCCCAAGGTCTACACCCACACCCATGACGACGGCACCGTCCGTCTCATCGGTGAGGCGCAGATGCTGATCGGCACCGGCGTCGACATCAACCACTTCGTCTCGTCCACGGTCAGCTGGGTGCGGGCCGCCATCGAGTTCGACAAGTGGCTCGTCGAGCAGCTCGGCCTGGAGGAGGACGTCGACGAGGCCGAGAAGCCGGAAGACGGCGACGAGTAACCAGCAGACCTACAGCGGTGTGTGCGCGTACACGACGAGGTACGTGCCGTAGCCGAACGAGAGCCCGGCCAGGGCCGCGACGACCACCGTCGCGTGCCAGGGCCGGGCTCTCGCCGTGCGGACCAGCGCCCGCGCCGGCGGCAGCAGCAGCGGGAAGGCCGGGAGCAGGAAACGCGGCTTCGACTCGAAGAAGCCCGAGCCGCCGAGCGTGATCAGCAGGAGGACGGCGGTGTAGGCGAGCAGCGGGAGCGGCGGGCGGTCCAGGGCCAGCAGCGCGTACAGGAGCACCGCGGCCGCCACGATCAGCAGGGCCATCGAGAAGACGAAGCGGTCGCCGTGCAGGAGCAGCGCGCGGGCGAAGCGCAGGGAGCCCCGGCCCAGGTCGAAGCGCGAGCCCCACAGGCGCTGCACGTCGAAGTAGCCGCCGAGCGGGTCGCCGGTGCGGCCGCCCACCCACAGCACGTAGGCCGCCCACCCGACCGGGGCGAGCGCCGCGCCCGTCCACAGCCTGTGGGTGACCCGGCCGCGACGGCGGTGGAGCTCGCAGCCGGCGGCGACGAGCACGGCCGCGGCGACCGCGAAGCCGTTGGGCCGGGACAGGCCGGCGAGGGCGGCCAGCGTGCCCGCCCACAGCCAGTTGCCGGCCAGGACCGCGTACAGGGACCAGGCGGCGAACGCGGTCAGCACCGGCTCCGTGTACGCCATCGACAGCACCACGGAGTGCGGGAGCAGGGCCCACAGCACGACCAGCGCGGTGCCCACCGCGCGGCCGTGCAGCCGGGTGCCCACCGCGTAGACGCCGGCCGCGGCGACGGCCGCCGCGGCCCAGGACACCAGCAGCGCGGCCCCCGCCCCGCTGAGCGGGGTCATCGCCGTGAGGGTGCGGATCAGCGCCGGGTAGAGCGGGAAGAACGCCAGGTCGCTGTGGACGACGCCGTGACCGAAGTGCAGGGTGCGGCCGTAGCCGTGGGCGGCGATGCCCAGGTACCAGGCCGAGTCCCAGGACCGGCCGAGGAGGGTCAGTGGATGCCCGCCGCCCGCCCACGCCACCAGCGCGAGCACGGCCATACCGGTGAGCCGGACCGCCGCGAACAGTCCCACGGCGAGCCCGCCGGCCGTGACGAGGGACAGCCGGGTGCCGGGCCGCTGGGCGACGGGCGGGGCGAGGGCGGTGCTGACGTGGCTCACATTCGCACCCTGCCGGGGGATCGCGGTGATGTGCGAGAAATGTGCGCCCGATGGGGTAGCGGCCCTCCTTCCGGACGGCTGCTAGCGTCCGGTGACGTGGACGAGGGTGGGGACGAGGGTGGGGACGAGGGCGTGGACGACAGCGTGGACGACAGCGTGTACGTGGGCAACGCGGGCAAGGACGCGGCACTGGACCGGGGGTGGCTCCTCGGTCACTTCAAGGACCCCGGCGATCCGCGCCACAGCGAGGCCGTGGAGATCAAGTGGGGGGTGCACCCCCGCGGAGAGGAGCGGGCGCGATGGGTGGAGGGCGAGGAGCGCACCGCCCTCCTGGTGCTCGTCAGCGGCCGCTTCCGCGTCGAGCTCCCCGGCCGCAGCGTGCTGCTGGCGGAGCAGGGCGACTACGTCGTGTGGGGGCGCGGGGTGGACCACTCCTGGTACGCGGAGGAGGACTCGGTGCTCCTGACGGTGCGCTGGCCGTCGGTACCCGGTTACGCGGTGCCGGAGAGCACCGCCGTAGCGCAGTGAGGGCGGCCTGCTCCCCAGCCGTACCGCCGGGCTCGGTGATACCGCGCTGTCCGCCGTATTCTGACCGCATACGGGAAGGAGACCTCCATGAGCGTCGACGCGATCGTGCACACCGAGTTCCCCGACGGGTACACGGTCCTGTTCGGGGCCGACGGAAAGGTGATCATGACCCCGCAGAGTGAAGAGCACTCCAGCACCATCAGGTCGATGCAGATCGACTCCGCTCTTGCCCTCGGCCGTCACGCGAAGGTCACCTCCGACGTCTACATCGACTTCCCCGCCGACGAGAACTCTGCTCCCGACCTGGCCATCCTTCGTGAGGACGCCCGGCGGGAAGGCAAGCGCTACAGCTTCGAGGACGTCCTGCTGATCTCCGAGGTCGTCTCGACCTCCTCCGCGCGCAAGGACTACGACGACTGCACCGCGAAGTACGGCCGTTACGGCATCCCGATCTACCTGGTCGTGGACCCGTACGCGCAGGAAGTCGTCCTCCACACCCAGCCGACCGCCACCGGCTACATCGCGGCACACACCCACAAGTACGGCACGGGCAAGCTCCCCATCCCCCTGGCCGACGGCCGCACCTTCACCCTCGACCTGGACGAACTCCCGCGCCCGGAGCCTGAGGCAGACGTCCGCTGACGAAGGACCTTCGGCGAGGTCGTGCAGGTGCGCGGCGGCTCGGGTAGCCGCGTACATGTGGCCGGTACGCCGGACGGCGGCTACGACAGCTGCCGCAGCCGCTCCGCCGCCTCTTTGAGTACCTCCGTGCGCTTGCAGAACGCGAACCGCACGAACGGCGCGCCCGCGTCCCGGTGGTCGTAGAAGACCGCGTTGGGGATGGCGACGACGCCGGCCCGTTCCGGCAGGGCGCGGCAGAAGGCGAAGCCGTCGGTCTCGCCCAGCGGCCGGATGTCGGTGGTGATGAAGTACGTGCCGGCGGTGTCGTAGACCTTGAAGCCCGCCTCCGCCAGCCCCGCCGCGAGGATGTCCCGCTTGGTCCGCATGTCCTGGCGGAACGCCTCGAAGTACGCGTCCGGAAGCGCGAGGGCCTTCCGGCGTGGCCGTCACCCAGGCCACGCCTCCTTCGTACACCCATTCACGAGTGGCGCACCGGGCCCACCAAGGTAAGCCGTCGCCGACCGAGGCGCGGGCTGAGAAGTCCGTCGCTCTCCGCCGTACGACTGAGCGCACCGTGCGGATGGGACGGGAACGGTGGATCGCCGCGGTTCACCGGTCAGCTCTCGTAGTGGTAGCGGCACTGTGCGATCAGGACGGCGTCCTCGGCGGCCTTGTAGATCAGTCTGTGCTCGTCGTTGATGCGGCGCGACCAGTAGCCCTGGAATCCGTGCTTGAGCGGTTCCGGTTTGCCGATCCCCTCGTTGCCGTTCCGGGCGATGTCCGCGATGAGCGTGTTGATGCGCTTCAGGATCTTCCGGTCCTGAAGCTGCCACCACAGGTAGTCCTCCCAGGCGCGGGAGGAGAAGGTGATCTTCAACTCGGGGCCCTCATTCGTCGGTCGCCAGCTCGCGTACGGTGCCGCCGCCGTTCTCCAGCTCGTCGATGGAGGCGAGCAGGCGCCGGGCGTTCGCCGGGCTTCGCAGCAGGTAAGCGGTCTCCTTCAGGGACTCGTAGTCCTCAAGGGAGACGATGACGACCGGCTCATGTCCGGCCCGGGTGATGACGACCTCCTCGCGGTCGTCGGTGACGGAGTTGAGCACCTCGGCGTACCGCGCGCGGGACTCGGAATACGTCATGGTCTTCACGATCAACCCTCCTTCGACGTACAAGAAATTGTACGTCTCGCTCTGTGGTGCGGCAAGCGCCCATACCACGGCCGGGAGCATTTTGTCCGGCGTGCGGCGACGGCATCGACGTCACCGACAACGGCGGGTGCGCCGAGAAGGGACCTGGGGTCGCCGATCCGGTGGCCGTCGCGAAGACGATCGGGATCTCGTCCTACCGGTGCCTCAGAGAAACCTGTGGCCACTGTTATCATCAACTCGCCGCGTGTGGGGGGAAGTTCGGGGGCGGATATTTCGCGGCAGCATCAATACACGCCTTCCCGGCCGTCGGCCTCCGGCACGCCTCTTTCCACCGGAAGCCCCCAGGAGGCGACGATGGCTCGTCGTACCACCGCCCGTGGCGTCGTCGCCGCGCTGGCAGTCCTCACCGTCGTCGCCGGTCCCGGTCCACTCGTCGGCACGGCCGATGCGGGCGACGGCACCGGGAGCACCGCACGCGCGACCGAGAAGGTCTTCCAGTCCGACCGTTACCAGCCCCGCGCCGACCGGCTCTACAGCGCCGGTACCGACGGCTACCTGCATGCCCAGGAGGGACGCTCCGGCTACCTGTGGACGTCGTACGCCACCGGTGCGACGACCGAACTGGGCGAGCTGCCGCGAGTCGAATTCGCCGGCTACCTGGGCTCGTCGTCCGACATCGTCACCGACGTCGTCTCGCCCACCCGGAAGGTCGTCCTGCGTGACCTCTCCACCGCCACCAGCACCGACGTCACCCTCACCCACGGCACGTACATGGCCACCTACGGCACCCATGTGCTGACCCAGGCCCGCGACACGGGCGGCAGCCGCACGCTGTGGCTCTACGGCGGCGACGCCCCGGCCGACGGCACCCTCGTCGACGGGTGGCCGGCCGGGATCACCTCGAACTTCCGGGTGCTGGGCGGCGACAGCGGCACCGCCGTCGTCGGCTACGCGCTGGAGGGCGTGCAGCACCTGGCGCTGGTGGACCTGGCCGCCGCGAAGGTCACCGGCGACGTGACCCTGTCCGCCGCTCCGGCCGCCGTCGCGCTGAGCGCGGACCGGCTGGTCTGGTACCCGTCCGGTACCACGCCGACGGCGCACGTCCTGGACCGCGGCGACCTCACCGCCCCCGGGACGACGGTGACCCTGCCCGGCACCGAGGGCACCCCGTCGGTCGGCATCGCCGGGGACTGGCTCGTGGTGGCCCGTACCGTGCCGTCGAACCCCTCCAACCTGGCCGACGAGTCCGGCGAGCAGCTCATGGCCGTCCCCGTCACGGGCGGCGCCCCGGTCACCCTGCTCCGGCACGCGAACAGCTCCGTCGTACCCGCCCCCGACGGCGGCCTGCTGGTCGTCGGGGGCGCCGACGCCGGGCACTGGGCGGTACGCCGGGTCACCGGCACGGGCGCGGACACCCCGGCACTGACCGAACTGACCGCCGTACCGCCGGTAGCGGCGAAGATCACGCGGCTGTCGCTGGAGAACGGCACCCTGGCCACCGACGAGGCCAACTCCAGCTTCCTGGGCGCGTACTACACCCGGCCGATCGCCGCGGACGGCACGCCCGGCGCCCGGATCTGGCAGAAGTGGGACGGCCTCGACACGGGCCCGTACGCCACCGGGGACGGCCGCGCGGTGTCGTTCACCGCCGACGCCGACCCGGCCGGCTCGCAGCTCCAGTCCATCGACCGCAACGACCAGGCCGGCTTCTTCTACGTGCCCTCGGCCGCCGGCACCGTCCTCGACATCACCGGCCGCTACGCGGTCGTCAACGGTTCCTCCCCCAGCAAGCAGTACGTCGGCGACCTCGGTGTCTACACCGACCTGCAGCCCGTCCTCACCCGCTCCGTCACAGCCGCCTCCGTCTGGGGGACCAGCCTGTGGACGCCGGGTTCCGGCAACGGTGTCGTCACCGCCAGGAACCTGAAGACCGGCGCGACCGCCGCCACCGTCAGCACCGGCGCCCCGTGCGTCCCCAAGGAGCTCCAGGTGGTGAGCCGCTGGATCTACTGGTCCTGCGGTACGGGCGGGACGGCCGGCGTCTGGGACCGAACGGCGAAGAAGAACATCCCCGTCCCGTCCGGCCAGGTCCAGCTCGGCGACGGATACCTCGTCCGGCAGGACACGACCACCGGGACGCTGCTCCTCACTGCCTTCGCCGACGGCACCGCGACCACCCGTGAGATAGCCGACCTCCCGGCGGGCACGTCCGGCGGGCGCGGGACGACCTGGACCGTGGACAAGTTCGGCGGGCCCGTCGCCTACGTCGACGCGGAGAACCGGATCCACCTGGTGCCCAGCGGGGTCGCCACCCAGCCGCTCTCCGCCGTCGAGTCCGAGACGACCGGCAACGCGGGGGAGAACAGCGCGGCCGACAGCCCGTGGTGGCAGTGGCGCGGGCTCCTCTCCAAGCCGGCCGCCTCCTGGACGGCCACCCTCACCAGCAAGGCCACCGGTACCGTCGTCCGCACCCTCTCCAGTGGGGCGGTGCAGGGCAACCTGACCGCGCGATGGGACATCCGTGACGCCAAGGGCGCGCTCGTCCCCAACGGCGCCTACACCTTCACGGTGACGATCCCGCCTGCCGACGGCTCGGGACGCGCGCTGACCGTGTCGCAGACGGTGCAGGTGTCCGACGGGGCCGCCGTACGCCACGACTTCACCAGCGCCGGTTCCTGGGCGCCCGACGGAACCGGCGACATCCTGACCCTCAGCTCCTCCGGCACCGTCAGCTACCGGCCGGGCACCGGCACGGGCACCCTGGGCAAGGCCATGTCCGCCTCCGGCTGGCCCGCCTCCGTGAATCTCGTCCCGTTCGGTGACCTCGACGGCGACCGGCGCAACGACATCCTCGTCCGGTTCAGCAGCGGCGAACTACGGGTGTACCGGACCATGCTCGGCCAGGCGTTCCTCACCAGCACTCCGCACACCTCGCTGGGCAAGGGCTGGAACCAGTACGACGTCCTGACCTCGCCCGGCGACATCAGCGGTGACGGCCGTCCTGACCTCATCGCCCGCAACTCCGCCACCGGCGCCGTCTACCTCTACCGGGGGACGAGCACCGGAAAGCTCTCCGCGCGCGTGAAGCTCTACGCCGACTGGAAGACGTACAAGAAGATCGTGGGTGTCGGCGATCTCAACGGCGACGGCATCGGCGACCTGGTCGCCCAGGACAAGTCCAACAACCTGTACCGCTACCTCGGCACGGGCAAGGGCACCTTCTCCGCACGCGTGAAGCTGTCCTCCTCCTGGGGCGGCTCGTACGACACCGTCATCGGCGCCGGCGACCTCACCGGCGACGGCAATGCCGACCTCCTGTCCCGCGACACCTCCGGCAACCTGTGGCGCAACAACGGCAACGGCAAGGGGGTGTTCGGCGCCCGCACGAAGATCGCCACCGGATGGCGGGGGTACAAGGGGATCTTCTGAGTGGTGACGAAAAACGCGCCACGGGGCCGGCCGACCTCGAACCCGGCTGCCCGCAGGCCGTTGCCGAGCAGGTCGCGCTTCGGCGGAGGCCGGCGCCGACGTACGTCGGGTACTGCTCCGCCGTCGGGACGGCGGAGCCGAGCGGGCCGTCGGCCGTGACCCAGCCGGAACCGTGTTCACGCACCCGCTCGCGTGCCGCGCGGCAGGCCCCGCCGAGGGAGGCCGGCGAGGTCGGTGGACCGGCGGTCGCTCCACCCGGTCGTGCAACTCCGCGTCAGCGGTCGCGCTCGTCCATCCACCGCGCCGCTCTACGGCCTGCGACATCTACGCGCTGCGGCGTGAGTCAGGCCGGGGCCCTCGCCGGTACGGCTGTCGGCTGTCACCCGGCCAGCGTCTTGAGCCGGGTGACGGCCTCCTCCAGCACTCCCGTGCGCTTGCAGAACGCGAACCGCACGAACGGCGCGCCCGCGTCCCGGTGGTCGTAGAAGACCGCGTTGGGGATGGCGACGACGCCGGCCCGTTCCGGCAGGGCGCGGCAGAAGGCGAAGCCGTCGGTCTCGCCCAGCGGCCGGATGTCGGTGGTGATGAAGTACGTGCCGGCGGTGTCGTAGACCTTGAAGCCCGCTTCCGCCAGCCCCGCCGCGAGGATGTCCCGCTTGGTCCGCATGTCCTGGCGGAACGCCTCGAAGTACGCGTCCGGAAGCGCGAGGGCCTCCGCCACCGCGTACTGGAAGGGGCCGGAGGAGACGTACGTCAGGAACTGCTTCGCCGAGCGCACCGCCGTCACCAGTTCCGGCGTGGCCGTCACCCAGCCGACCTTCCAGCCGGTGAAGGAGAAGGTCTTGCCGGCCGAACCGATGGTGACCGTGCGCCCGCGCATGCCGGGGAGGGTGGCGAGGGGGATGTGTTCCGCCTCGTCGTAGACCAGGTGCTCGTACACCTCGTCCGTCACCACCAGCAGGTCCCGCTCCACCGCCAGCTCGGCGATCGCGGTCAGTTCGGCGCGGGTGAGGACGGTGCCGGTCGGGTTGTGCGGGGTGTTGACCAGCAGGAGCCGGGTGCGCGGGGTGACGGCGGCGCGCAGCTCGTCGAGGTCGAGGCGGAACGCGCCGCCGTCCGGGCGCAGCGTGACCGGCACCCGGGTGCCGCCGGCCATCGCGATGCAGGCCGCGTAGGAGTCGTAGTACGGCTCCAGGGCGACGACCTCGTCACCGGGCTCCACGAGGGCCAGCAGGGCGGCGGCGATCGCCTCCGTCGCGCCCGCCGTGACGAGCACCTCGGCGTCGGGGTCGTACGACAGCCCGTACCGGCGCTCCTGGTGCGCGGCGATCGCGCCGCGCAGCTCGGGGACTCCGGGGCCCGGCGGGTACTGGTTGCCGCGCCCCTCGCGCAGCGCGCGCACGGCGGCCTCCCTGACCTCCTCGGGGCCGTCGGTGTCCGGGAAGCCCTGCCCCAGGTTGATGGACCCGGTGCGCAGTGCCAGGGCGGACATCTCGGCGAAGATCGTGGTCCCGAACTCGGTGAGCCGGCGGTTCAGGAGCGGGCGTTCACTGGAGGTCATGCGGGTCATCCTGCGCCCAAGCTCTGGAGTTCCTCAACTCTGCTTTGGCTGGTGAGGCGGCCGGGCATCCCAGGGTCACGTCGCGTTCCCGCGGCGGCCGGGGCGCCCACGGGGGGTTCGCCCCAGGGGGAAGAAAGCAGGTGACGCCATGGGCACCGTAGTCATCGTGGTGGTGGCCGCGATCGTCTGCCTGGCGATCGTCCGGGGGGCGGTCCGCAGGGGCGGGTCGGGCAAGGGGTCGGCGTTCGGCGGGGGCGGGTCCTCCGCGTACGACGGCTCGCGCAGCTGGTGGGCGGGGGACGGCGGGTCGTCCTCGTCGTCGCACGGCGGGCACGGGGGACACGGCGGGCACGGAGGCCACGGTGGCGGGCACGGGGGGCACTCCTGCGGGGGCGGGCACTCCTCGTGCGGCGGTCACTCCTCCTGTGGCGGCGGGTCCTCGTGCGGGGGCGGGGGCGGCTGCGGCGGAGGCAACTGACCCGGGGGAGGGGGGACGGGGGACCGGGGCGTCCGCGGGAGGGCGGGGGAGCTCTCCGCGGGCGCCCTGGCGCGCGCCGGGCGGAACATGGCGCACGACTGGTTGAACAGTTGAGCTGTGGAGCCCTCTGAGGGATGGAAACCCCACGAAGTTGGGTAAAAACGCTGTGGCAGCGGCACAGTTCATGATTCCCTCTAAATCACCAAAGCAGCGCCTCGGGCGTCCTGACGACACCCCTTCCCCGGCTGGGCCGGCCGGGCCGATCTCCCGGTGTCGACCGAGGTGCGCCGGACCACACTCCCCGTCTTTTGCGTGTTAGCGGAGCCGATCCATGCTCACGACCCTGAACACCTCCTACACCGATACGCGCGCGGCCGACCTCGCCTGGGCCCTGGGGCGTGAGCCGCTGCCCGCCCTGGCCACCCTCGACCTGGAACTGACGGGGGCGAAGCTGCAGTTGAGACTGCTCGGCGCGTCCCACCAGGTGCTCCTGGAGGAGGAGCGGGGCGGCTGTTCGGAGACGGTGGCGTGCATCCCGGGGTCCAGCACCCCCCTGCCGCTCGGGGTCGCCAAGCGCATCGGCGACTGGGAGTACGAGTTCGCGGCCCGCGTCGAGGTGCTGTCACCCGGCTCCTTCGCCGGCCGTGCCCAGGAACTGCTCGCGCTCGTCTCCGAGCACCCGCACGGCCTCGTCGGGGTCTTCCCGGGCAGCCCGCACGCGTTCACCGCGATGCTGGCCCAGCGGTACGAGGGGCAGGTGCACTGGCGGACCTGGCACGCCTACCCGCAGGACGGCCAGCTGGTGGCGACCCGGACCAGGGTCGGCGTCCGTGCTCCGGTACCGCAGTCCATCGGTCGATGACATAAACCAACTGGGCGTCAATGGATGCGAGTTCCACACGTGTGGGTGACGAAGCGTACCGAGCGAGTGACGTAACGTCGCAGAGTGATCGAACCGCACGCACCCGCCCCTCCCGGCGCACCGCCGCCCTGGGGCGCCCCCGCGCCGCTGCCCGTGCGGCCGGGGACGGGCCGCCTGCTGGTCCTGGCGTGCGTCTTCGTCTGCGCGGCCTGCGGGCTGGTGTACGAACTCGAACTCGTCGCCCTCGCCTCGTACTTGATCGGGGACTCGGTCACCCAGGCGTCCGTCGTGCTGTCCGTCATGGTCTTCGCCATGGGGATCGGCTCGCTCGGCGCGAAGCGGCTGCGCTGGCACGCGGCGGCCGGGTTCGCCGCGGTGGAGGCCGCGCTGGCGCTGATCGGCGGGTGCAGCGCCATGGCGTTGTACGCCGTCTTCGCCTGGACCGGCGGCTGGGGCGGCCTGTGGGCGTCCGGCCCGCGCTGCCTGCTGGTCGCCTTCTCCCTCGCCATCGGGCTGCTCATCGGCGCCGAGGTGCCGCTGCTGATGGAGCTCATCCAGCGGATCCGCCGGCAGGACGCGGGCGGCGCGGTGGCCGACCTGTTCGCGGCGGACTACGTGGGCGCGCTGGTCGGCGGCCTGGCCTTCCCGTTCCTGCTGCTGCCGGTGCTCGGCCAGCTGACGGGGACCCTGCTCACCGGCACGGTCAACGTGGTGGCCGGGGCCTCCCTGGTCCTCGGCCTGTTCCGCCGCGACCTGTCCCGGCGGGCCCGCTGGACCCTGGTCGTCGCCAACCTCACCGTCCTCGGCGTCCTCGCCTCCGCCGCCGTCCTCGTCGACGACTTCGAACGGGCCGCACGGCACGCCGTCTACGGCGACGACGTCCGGGTCGCCCTGCAGACCGACGTCCAGGAGATCGTCCTCGCCGGCGGCACCCGCGGGCGGCCCCTCGACCTCTTCCTCGACGGCCGGCTGCGGGTCGGCGGCCGGGACGAACGCCGGTACCACGAGGCGCTCGTCCACCCCGCGATGAACGGCCCGCACGCGCGCGTGCTGATCCTCGGCGGCGGTGACGGCATGGCCGCCCGGGAGGTGCTCCGCGAACCCGGCGTCCGGCGGGTCGACGTGGTGGAGCTCGACGCCGGGCTGATCCGCCTGGCCCGCCGCGACCCGGCCCTCGCCGCGCTCAACGGCCACGCCTACGACGACCCCCGCGTCCACGTGGCCACCGCCGACGCCTTCCGCTGGCTGCGCGAGACACCGCGCTACGGCTACGACGTCGTCATCGCCGACCTGCCCGACCCCGGCATCACCGCCAGCGCCAAGCTGTACTCCGAGGAGTTCTACGGACTGGCCCGCCGCGTCCTCGCCCCCGGCGGGCGCCTGGTCGTGCACGCCGGTCCGGTGCAGGCGCGCCCCCGCACCTTCTGGACGGTCGCGGCCACCATGCGGGCCGCGGGCCTCACCCCGGTCCCCTACCGCGTCCTCGGCCACGACGCCGGCTTCACCCCGGGCCCCGACCGCTCCGCGGGCGAGTCCAGGGCCCCGCACGACTGGGGTTTCCTGCTGGCGTCCGCCGACGGCCGCGAACCCCGCCTGCGCCTTGCCCCCGACGCGCCCCCACTGCGCACCCTGACCCAGCGCGCCCTGACCCACGACGCCCTCCCCACCCCGACGACTTCCCTGCCGGCCTCCACACTGGTGGATCCGGGCTACTGAACGGGGCACGGCGCCGTGGCGTCGGCCCGCCCCGGCAGCGTGCCGTGCGTCGGGGAGGGTACGGGAGGCCGACTCCTGGGTACGCTCAGACGCCATGGAGCACCAGGTGTACGTACCGGCCCCGAGCGCTCGGCTCAGGGAGGCGCTGGCCGACCCCGCACGGGTCGCCCGGGCCGTCCCCGGCCTCCAGCAGGACGCGGGCGCCGCCCCCGGCACCGGCCGCCTCAAGGTCCGGATCGGCAGCCACTCGATCACCTACCGGGGTGCCCTGCGCGTCACCCCCCACGACGACGGTTCCTACGCGGTCGACGGTGACGCCACCGAGGCGCGCGGCACCGGCACGGTGAAGCTGGCGCTCACCCTGCGCCTCGCGGACGTGGCGGAGGGCTGCGAGGTCACGGTGACCGGCACCGCCTCCGTCGGCGGCCGGGCCGCGGAACTGCCCGCGGAGGCGGTGGAGTCGGCGGCGACGAGGCTGCTGGGCCGCTTCGTGGAGGGCCTGGGCGACGCGGAGCCCGAGGCCACGGCTCCCGAAGAGCCCGAAGCCCGCGAAGCGGTGGAGCCGGTGGAGCCGGTGGAGCCGGTGGAAGTGCCGATCGAGGAACCCCTCCCCGAGATCTTCGCCGAGGCGGCCCACGCCCGCCGCACGATGATCGGCCGCAGCGCGGAGGAGGTCGACCACGCGCCCCCGAGAGGGCGGTACGCCCCGGTCCCGGCCCCGCAGACGGTGGCAGGGAGTTCGACCCTGCGCTGGGCGGCCCCGGCGGCGGCACTGGCGCTGGCATCGGCGATCGTGGTGACGAGGGCCTTGCGCAGACGCCGGTGAATCAAGGCGCCCCGAAAGGGGCGCTGGGGGTACCCCCGGCCGAAGGCTGGGGGAGGGACTGCGCGAGCAACCCCCACCCTCCCGCACCCGAAAGCCAACCCCCGTCCCCAGTACTGTCGTCCCGTGAGTAACGAAGACATCACGCTGACCGCAGGTGACGCGGAAGTCCGCATCCACCCCCACAACGGCGGCCGCATCGCCGGCCTCAAGATCGGCTCCCTGGAACTCCTCCGCCAGGGCGACCGCTTCGGCTGTTTCCCGATGGTCCCCTGGTGCGGCCGGATCCGGGACGGCCGCTTCCTCGACGGCGCCACGCCCGTCCAGATGCCCCTCAACTCCCCGCCGCACGCCATCCACGGCACCGCCCGCGACGGCGCCTGGCGCACCGCGCGCGTCTCGGCGGACGAGGCCGTGATCACGTACGAGCTCGTCGCCCCCTGGCCGCACCCCGCCCGCGTCACCCACGCCGTGCAGCTCACCGAGGACTCGCTGACGCTGACGATGGGCGTCGAGACGTACGACAACTCCTTCCCGGCGCAGATCGGCTGGCACCCCTGGTTCAACCGGAACCTCGGCGGCCAGGACGCCCAGGTCGACTTCGCCCCCGCCTGGCAGGAGGAGCGCGGCGCCGACCACCTGCCCACCGGCAACCGCATCGACCCGAAGCCCGGCCCCTGGGACGACTGCTTCGGCATGCCCGACGGCGTCGACGTCACCCTCACCTGGCCGGGGCAGCTGGCGCTCAAGGTCGCCTCCCGCGAGCAGTGGGTCGTCGTCTACGACGAGCAGGAGGCCGCCGTGTGCGTGGAGCCGCAGACCGGACCGCCGAACGGGCTCAACACACTGCCGAGGCTCGTCACCCCGCTGGAGCCGCTGGAAGCCGCGACCACCTGGACGTGGACGCGCCTCTAAGCTGGTCGCCATGAGCGACGTACGTGCTGAGCTGCTGCAACAGATCAAGGACAAGGCCGTGGTGCGCGGCCGGGTGACCCTGTCGTCGGGACTGGAGGCCGACTACTACGTCGACCTCCGCCGCGTCACCCTGGACGGTGAGGCGGCCCCGCTGGTCGGCCAGGTGCTGCTGGACCTGACCGCGGACCTGGAGTTCGACGCCGTCGGCGGGCTCACCATGGGCGCCGACCCGGTCGCCGGAGCCATGCTGCACGCGGCCGCCGCCCGCGGCCGTCGCCTGGACGCCTTCGTCGTGCGCAAGGCGGCCAAGGCGCACGGCATGCAGCGCCGGGTCGAGGGTCCGGAGATCAGGGGCCGGCGCGTCCTGGTCGTCGAGGACACCTCCACCACCGGCGGCTCCCCGCTCACCGCCGTCGAGGCCGTGCGCGAGGCCGGCGCCGAGGTGGTCGCCGTCGCCACCATCGTCGACCGGGCGACGGGCGCCGCCGAGAAGATCCAGGAGGGCGCCGGTGTGCCGTACCTCTTCGCCTTCTCGAAGGATGAACTGGGGCTGGACTGACACCCCGGTTGACGCGTGGGATTGACCCGGATTTGACCGGCGCCGGGAGCATCGGTTCAGGTCTGGAAAGATGGGGCCGACGATGACGTCGCCCCCACACAGGTCTAGGTCAGGGCCGTAGAGAAACAGCATTACCCGACCCGCACACCCAAGGAGCGGACAGATGCCCATCGCAACCCCCGAGGTCTACAACGAGATGCTCGACCGGGCGAAGGCAGGCAAGTTCGCCTACCCGGCCATCAACGTCACCTCGACCCAGACCCTGCACGCGGCGCTGCGCGGCTTCGCGGAGGCGGAGAGCGACGGCATCGTCCAGATCTCGACCGGCGGCGCGGAGTTCCTGGGCGGCCAGTACAAGAAGGACATGGTCTCCGGCGCGGTCGCGCTCGCCGAGTTCGCGCACATCGTCGCCGAGAAGTACCCCGTCAACATCGCGCTGCACACCGACCACTGCCCGAAGGACAAGCTCGACGGGTACGTACGCCCGCTGCTCGCGCTCTCCGAGGAGCGCGTGAAGAACGGCCGCACCCCGCTCTTCCAGTCGCACATGTGGGACGGCTCGGCCGAGACCCTCGCCGACAACCTCGCGATCGCGCAGGAGCTGCTGGAGCAGGCCCGCCGCGCCCACATCATCCTCGAGGTCGAGATCACCCCGACCGGTGGCGAGGAGGACGGCGTCTCCCACGAGATCAACGACTCCCTGTACACCACGGTCGACGACGCGATCCGGACGGCCGAGGCGCTCGGTCTCGGCGAGAAGGGCCGCTACCTGCTCGCCGCCTCCTTCGGCAACGTGCACGGCGTGTACAAGCCGGGCAACGTCGTGCTCCGCCCCGACCTGCTCAAGGAGCTGAACGACGGCGTGGCCGCCAAGTTCGGCAAGCAGTCGCCGTTCGACTTCGTCTTCCACGGCGGTTCCGGCTCCACCGAGCAGGAGATCCTGACCGCGCTGGAGAACGGC
This sequence comes from Streptomyces sp. NPDC021562, assembly GCF_040640875.1. Lineage (NCBI taxonomy): Bacteria > Bacillati > Actinomycetota > Actinomycetes > Kitasatosporales > Streptomycetaceae > Streptomyces > Streptomyces sp. NPDC021562. The sequence goes on along the minus strand of NZ_JBFACN010000006.1, from coordinate 292,114 downwards.
GTCGTGAAGATGAACCTCGACACCGACACCCAGTACGCCTTCACCCGCCCGGTCGCCGACCACATGTTCAAGAACTACGACGGCGTCCTGAAGGTCGACGGCGAGGTCGGCTCCAAGAAGACCTACGACCCGCGCACCTGGGGCAAGCTGGCCGAGGCGGGCATGGCCGCCCGGGTCGTCGAGGCCACGCAGAACCTGCGCTCCGCGGGCAACAAGATCAAGTAGACCGTAGCGCGCTCGTCACGGTCCGGACCCGGCGCCCGTCCGCATCTGCCGACGGCGCCGGGTCCGCTGTATACCTGGACCCATGCCCGACGTCCGGCTCGCCTCCCCGCAGGGCAAGTGGATCCTGCTCACCACGGTCCTCGGCTCCAGCATGGCCCTGCTGGACTCGACGGTCGTCAACGTCGCGCTGCCCCGCATCGGCGAGGACCTGGACGCGAGCCTGTCCGCGCTCCAGTGGACGGTCAACGCGTACATGCTGACGCTGGCCGGGCTGATCCTGCTCGGCGGCTCGCTCGGCGACCGGTACGGCCGCCGGAAGGTGTTCGTGACGGGCGTGGTCTGGTTCGCCGCCGCGTCCCTGATGTGCGGTCTCGCCCCCACCGACGCCGTGCTGATCGGCGCCCGCGCCCTCCAGGGCATCGGCGGCGCGCTGCTGACCCCCGGCTCGCTCGCCCTCATCCAGGCCTCCTTCCACCCCGACGACCGGGCGCGGGCGGTCGGCCTGTGGTCGGGCTTCGGCGGTATCGGCGCGGCCGTCGGCCCGTTCCTCGGCGGCTGGCTGGTGGACGGCCCCGGCTGGCGCTGGGTCTTCCTCCTGAACGTCCCGCTGGCCCTGCTCTGCGTCCCGGTGGCCCTGCGCCACGTCCCGGAGTCCTCCGGGGGCACCTCCCGCTCGGGGAGTGGGGGAGAGCGCGTGCACGGCCGTTTCGACGTCCTCGGCGCGGTGCTCGGCGCGCTCGCGCTCGGCCTGGTGACGTACGCGCTGATCGAGGGCGGGGTGACCGGCGTCGTGGTGGCCCTCGCGGGGGTCGGGGCCGGGGTGGCGTTCGTGCGGGTCGAGAAGCGCCGGCCGGACCCGATGCTGCCGCTGGACATCTTCGCCTCCCGCCAGTTCACGGCGGTCAACATCGTCACCCTGTGCGTGTACGCGGCCTTCGGCGGCTTCTTCTTCCTGACCGCGCTGCAGCTCCAGGTGGTGGCGGGCTACTCGGCCCTCGCCGCCGGTACGGCCCTGCTGCCCTCGACGGTCCTGATGCTGTTCCTCTCCGCCCGCTCGGGCGCCCTCGCGGACCGGATCGGACCCCGGATCCCGCTCACCGTGGGCCCGCTGCTCTGCGCCGCGGCGATGCTGCTGATGCTCCGGGTGGGCGAGCACGCGCACTACCTGACGGACGTCCTGCCCGCGGTCCTCGTCATGGGCGCCGGCATGGTCACCCTGGTGGCCCCGCTCACCGCCACGGTACTCGCCTCCGTGGACACCGCCCGCGCGGGCATCGCCAGCGGAATCAACAACGCGGCGGCCCGGTCGGCGGGCCTGATCGCGGTGGCGGGACTGCCCCTGCTCGCCGGGATGGGCCCGGAGGCGTACCGGTCGGCGACCGCCTTCGACGCGGCCTTCGACCGCGCGATGCCGATCTGCGCGGGCGTCCTGGTGCTGGGCTCCGCCCTGGCCTTCGCCCTGGTACGCCGCCCCGCCCCGGGCTGCGTACGCCCGGAGTGCCGTACCCACGGCAACATCACGACCCCGCCGCTGGAGGCGGAGGGACACGCCTGACCGCGGCGGCCGCGACCGCTTCAGACGCGTACCGGCGCATCCCGCAGACTGGTCCCATGAGCATCCACGAAAACCTCCTCGGCGGCCCGCCCCCCACCCACCTCCCCGACGAGCCCGCCCCGCGCGAGCTGCTGGCCCAGGGCACCGCTCCCGCGGACGTCGCCGCGAAGTACCCCACCTCCTCGCTCGCCTGGGCCCGGCTGGCCGACGACGCGTTCGAGCGCGGCTCGGTCGTCGAGTCGTACGCCTACGCCCGTACCGGCTACCACCGCGGTCTGGACGCGCTGCGCCGCAACGGCTGGAAGGGGCACGGCCCGGTGCCCTGGGAGCACGAGCCCAATCGTGGTTTCCTGCGCGCCCTGCACGCGCTCGCCCGCGCCGCGCAGGCGATCGGCGAGCAGGAGGAGTACGAGCGCTGCTCGCAGTTCCTGAAGGACTCCTCCCCGACCGCCGCGGGGACCCTCGGCTGAGTCATCCGTTCGGCGGTGTGGCCCGTCCCGCAGGGGGCGGGCCTTGCCGTGCGCGGGGTACGTTGCGCAAGATGCGGGTGGGGACCGGGGCCCCCGTGTCGGCATCGGCAGGGGCGGACCGCTACCCGGAGTACAAGCAGGAGACAGCGATGTCCCAAGAGGCTCTCGAAACGAACGAGCCCGAGACCCCGCATCTCGACTTCGCCGGCACGACGCCGTACGAGGACTACGTCAAGGCAGACGTGCTCACCCACCTCCAGCACACCCTCTCCGACGACCCCGGAGAGATGGTCTTCCTGGTCACGACCCAGGTCATGGAGCTGTGGTTCACCGTCATCGTCCACGAGTGGGAGACCGCCGCGGCCGCCCTGCGCGGCGACGACGTGCCCACCGCGATCGCCGCGCTGAAGCGTTCCACCCGTGAGCTGGAGGCGCTGAACGCCTCCTGGAAGCCGCTCGGCCAGCTCACCCCCGCCCAGTTCAACTCCTACCGCTCCGCCCTCGGCGAGGGCTCCGGCTTCCAGTCGGCGATGTACCGGCGGATGGAGTTCCTGCTCGGCGAGAAGTCCGCGTCCATGCTCGTCCCGCACCGCGGCGCGCCCCGCGTCCACGCGGAACTGGAGAAGGCCCTGCACGAGCCGAGCCTGTACGACGAGGCGGTACGGCTCCTCGCGCGCCACGGCCACGCGATCCCGGACGCCGTGCTGCACCGTGACGTCTCCGCGCGCTACGAGTCCGACGCCGCCGTGGAAGCGGCCTGGACCGCCGTCTACTCCGGCCCCGAGGACGCCGAACTCGCCCGGCTCGGCGAGGCGTTGACCGACGTCGCCGAACTGGTCTGGCGCTGGCGCAACGACCACCTGGTCGCCACCCGCCGCGCGATGGGCGCCAAGCCCGGCACCGGCGGTTCGGCCGGCGTCGCCTGGCTGGAGAAGCGCGCCCGCAAGAACGTGTTCCCGGAGCTGTGGACGGCGAGGTCCCATGTCTGAGCTCGCACTGAGGGCGGAAAAGCTGGACGCGGCCGACGAGTTGGCGGGGGTGCGCGAGCGCTTCGTCCTCGACCCGGTGTCCGGGCACGCGGACGGCGCCGCGGGCGTCTACCTCGACGGCAACTCCCTGGGCGCCCTGCCCGCGCACGTCCCCGGCCGGGTCGAGGACGTCGTACGACGGCAGTGGGGCGAACTGCGCATCCGGTCCTGGGACGAGAGCGGCTGGTGGACGGCGCCGGAGCGGATCGGCGACCGGATCGCCCCGCTGGTGGGCGCCGGAGCCGGGCAGATCGTGGTCGGCGACTCGACGAGCGTCAACGTCTTCAAGGCACTCGTGGGTGCGGTACGGCTCGCGGGGGACGGGCGTGACGAGATCCTCGTCGACGCGACCACCTTCCCCACCGACGGCTACATCGCCGAGTCCGCCGCCCGGCTGACGGGCCGCGTGCTGCGTCCGGTGGCGCCGGCCGGGGTGCGCGACGCCCTCGGTGACCGCACCGCCGCCGTTCTCCTCAACCACGTCGACTACCGCACGGGCCGGCTGCACGACCTCCCCGCCCTCACCGCCGCGGTCCACGCGGCCGGCGCCGTGGCCGTCTGGGACCTGTGCCACAGCGCGGGCGCGCTGCCGGTCGGCCTCGACGAGCACGGGGTGGACCTGGCGGTCGGCTGCACCTACAAGTACCTGAACGGCGGCCCGGGTGCACCGGCGTACCTGTACGTGCGGCGGGAGTTGCAGGACCGCTTCGACTCCCCGCTGCCGGGCTGGAACTCGCACGCCGAGCCGTTCGGCATGAGCCCGTCCTACGCACCCGCGCCGGGCGCGCTGCGCGGGCGGGTCGGTACCCCGGACATCCTCTCCATGCTGGCCCTGGAGGCGGCGCTGGAGGTCTGGGAAGGGGTCACGGTGGAGGCCGTACGGGCCAAGTCCCTCGCCCTGACGGACTTCTTCCTGGAGTGCGTCGAGGCGTACCTGCCGGCGGGCCGCGTCGAGTGCCTGACCCCGGTGGCGCACGAGGAGCGCGGCAGCCAGATCGCGCTGCGCTGCACCGACGCCGGGGACGTGATGAGGCGGCTGATCGAGCGGGGTGTGGTCGGGGACTTCCGGCACCCCGACGTCCTCCGCTTCGGGTTCACGCCGCTGTACGTCGGATTCGCGGACGTGGAGCGGGCGGCGCGGGTGCTGGGGGAGGTCGTGTAGCGGCCCGGGCCGCCCACGTGTGGTCCGGGCGGGTCGACATGGGGATACGACGACCCGTGTCGCGGGGGCCGGGACGGTACAGATCCGTTTAATCCTCACCGTGCGTGACATCCACGTGTCCGCGCACGTCACCGGCCTGGTACCGTCCCGGCCAACGGCCGATCTCCCTCCCGGTCCGCCAACATCGACACGCCGCTGAGAGGTTGGAGCATGCCGGACGACGCCGCAGCAGAACGGGCCGCAGCCGAGGAGGAGTCGGCCTTCTCGCACCCGCACGTCGAGCCCGACGCCACAGCGGCCTACGGCGACCACCCCGACCAGGTGATCGACTTCTACGCCCCGCGTGCGGGCGGTCCGTCGGCGCCCCTGATCGTGGTCCTGCACGGCGGCGCCTGGCGCGCACCCTACGACCGCCTCCACATCACCCCGTTCGCCGACTACCTGGCCCGGCGCGGCTTCGCCGTGGCCAACGTCGAGTACCGGCGCGGCGCCACGCTGCCCGCACAGGGCGGTACGGCCCCGGTCGCCGGGCGCTGGCCGGACACCTTCGACGACGTCGCCGCGGCCCTGGACGCGCTGCCCGCCCTGGCCCGCGAGGCGCTGCCGCAGGCGGACCTGCGCCGCACGGTCCTCACCGGCCACTCGGCGGGCGGGCACCTGGCCCTGTGGGCGGCGGCGCGGCACGTGCTGCCCGCCGACGCCCCGTGGCGCACCTCCGCCCCCGCCCCGCTCCGCGGGGTCGTGGCGCTGGCCCCGATCGCCGACTTCGCGATGGCGGAGAAGCTGGACGTCTGCGGCAACGCCGCGCTGCAACTCCTCGGAGGGGAAGCGAAGTTCGCCGAACGTCAGGGGTACGCGGACCCGGCGCTGCTCCTCCCCACCGGCATCGCGACCACCCTGGTCCAGGGCCGCACCGACACGGTCGTCCCCCAGGCGGTCGCCGAGTCCTATGCGGACGCGGCGGCCAGGGCGGGCGAGGTGGTGGGGCTGACGCTGCTGGAGGAGGTCGGCCACTTCCCGCTGATCGACCCGGCGGCGGACGCGTGCGCGGTGGTGGCGGAGGAGATCGCCCAACTGGCCTACTGAGCCCGCCGGGTCCCGTGCGAATCCCCTTCGGGGGCGCCCCGGAGATACCCGTAGTACCTGAGAGCTACGCCGAGGAAGAGCTCCCGAGCGGGACGCGAACGACTCATCCCGCTCCGTAACTTCCCGATCAGACCAGCCCGACACCCGGGCGAACTGAACGGGGAGGACCGCGATGCGGAACACGACGGGGGAGCCCGCTCCCCAACGGGCAGGGCGGAGAGGGGGCGTCGGCCTTCCTGGCAGCGCCACCCCCCTCGACGGCGCAGGGACGTCGAGTGAGACCCGTCGCACGGACGCCGGTTCGTCCCGCACCCCGGCAACCGCGCGCTCCTCACGGACCCGCCGCACCCTCCTCGCCGCTCTCCTCGCCACCGCCGTGGTGCTCCCCCTCTCCGCGGCCGCCACCCCCCACGTCCCCGCCCCACCCCCCGCCACGCTCCCCACCCCCCTCACCCCGACCGTCCTGGCCACCGCCTACGCGGCCAACCGCGCCGACGCGGCCGAAGCCGCCCGCATGGCCGCCGCCCACGGCGACACCTCCCGCGCCGCCGCCGACCGCACCCTCGCCTCCCCGTCCCGTCACCTCCTCCACTTCGACGCCCGCGGCACCGGCCAGGTCACCGAGGTCCTCGGCGACCTGACGCGGGCCAGCCGTATCGCCGTCCTGGTCCCCGGCTCCGACACCACCCTGGACACCTACGCCCGCTTCCACACCGCCGCCGACTCCCTCTACCGGCGTCTGACCCACGAGCAGCCGCGCGCCCGCACCGCCGTCGTCACCTGGCTCGGCTACCGCACCCCCGCCACGATCAGCGCCGCGGTCCTCACCCCCGGCCGGGCCGACCAAGCGGCCCCCCACCTGCGGGAGTTCGTCCACGAGCTCCGCACCCTCACCGACCGCCCCCGCCCTGGCCCGGAGCCGCCGGCCGTCTCCCTCCTCTGCCACTCCTACGGCACGGTCGTCTGCGCCCGCGCCGCCCCCACCCTCACCGGTCTCGGCGTCACCGACATCGCCCTGGTCGGCAGCCCGGGCACCGGCGCCGACTCGGCCGCGGCCCTGCGCACGTCGGCCCGTGTCTGGGCGGCCCGAGGCGCCGACGACTGGATCGCCGACGTGCCGCACCTGCGCGCCGGCCTCTTCGGCACGGACGTCGGCTTCGGCACCGACCCCGTGTCCCCGGCCTTCGGCGCCCGCGTCTTCGCGGCAGGACCCGGCGGCCACAGCGACTACTTCACCCCGGGCTCGGCCTCCCTGGCCAACCTCGCCCGGATCGTCCTCGGCGAGACTACGGAGGTCACCCGTGCGTAAGCCACGGAAACCCGACACCCAACGCCCCCCGCACGCCCCGCACCTCCCGGGTGTCGTACGGCGGCTCGCCCACCGCGTGGACGCGGCCACCCCGGCCGACCGGGACCGTGCCGTGGACGCCCTGCGCGCCTTCGCGGTGCTCGGTGTGGTGCTCGGCCACTGGCTGGTGACCGCGCTGGTGGCGGACGGCGGGAGGCTGGGCACCGGCAGCCCCCTCCAGCACCTGCCCGTACTGGCCCCGGTCTCCTGGCTGTTCCAGACGCTCGCCGTGTTCTTCCTGGTCGGCGGCCATGTGGCGACCCGCAGTCACGCCACCGCCCGGGCGAACGGGACCCCTTACCGCCGCTGGCTGTGCTCCCGCCTCGCCCGCCTGTGCAAACCGGTCGCCGCCCTCCTCGCCCTGTGGACGGTCACGACCACCGCCCTCCTGGTGTCCGGCACCGACCTCGCCACCGTCCACACCCTCGTCAAACTCGCCCTGTCCCCACTCTGGTTCCTCGTGGTGTTCGCGGCCCTGACGGCGGCCACCCCCCTGGTCGCCCGGCTCAACCCGCTGTGGCCGCTGGCCGTCGTACTCCACGTGGACCTGCTCCGTTTCGGTTTCGGCGCCCCGGCCGGAATCGGCTGGGTGAACCTGGCGGCGGGCTGGCTGGTGCCGTACACGCTGGGCGCCGCCTGGACCCGCGGCGAACTTGACCGCCCGCGTGCCGGCTGGGTGCTGCTCATAGGCGGCACGGCGGCGACGGCCGTGCTGGTCGGCTTCGCCGGCTATCCGGCGGCGATGGTCGGCGTCCCCGGCGCCGCCGTCTCCAACCTCGACCCGCCCACCCTCGCCGCCGTCACCTTCGGACTGGCGCAGTGCGGCCTCGCCCTGCTCCTGCGCGAGCGGCTGCGCCGTACGATGCGCCGTCCGCTCGCCTGGGCGGCGGTGGCCTTCGTGAACCTGTCCGCGATGACGATCTTCCTCTGGCACCAGACGGCCCTGATGGCGACCACGGCCACCGGTCTGCTGCTGGGCCGGCTCCCCGGTCTGCACACGCCTCCGGACCACTTCGGCTGGGTCGGCGACCGCCTGCTGTGGCTGCCGGTGTTCGCCCTGGTGCTCGCCGTCTGCTGGGCGGCGTTCCACACGTACGAGCACCCCGCCCCCGGACACCGCCCCCACACACGCCCCGGCCGCCCTCGCACACCCCGCACCCGCGACACCCGGGCCCTCGTCCGCGCCCGCTCCCACACCCGCGCCCTCGTCCGCGCCCGGTCCCGCAACCGCGCCCTTGTCCGCGCCCGCGTCGCCCGGACCGGCGTCGTCATCCCCTCGCGTGTCGTACGGACCCACCGCTCGTCCGATCGGGCGACACCGACGGAGGCCCGCCGTGTCTAGGCTGGCCGCTGTGACGGAAACGGGGACCCGGCAGGCGGAGCGGCTCGACCGCGTGCCGCGCTGGCTGCGGACACTCCATGACGACCTGTGGACCCTCCGGGCCGACCCGCTGCCCGCCTCCGGGTGGCCGCGCCGGCTGCCGCACGGTGTGCTGTGCGTGGCGGCGGTCGGCATCACGATCGGCGGTGTCGCGCAGCTCCAGCACAACGGGCACCTGGGTGCCGGACTCGCCGCCCTGCTCGGCCTCGCCCCGGGCGCCGCCGTGCTCCTCGCGATGTGGCGGCCCGTCCCGGCCTGGTGGCTGTCGACGGGCGCCATGCTGGTGTCCGCCGTCACGCTGCACGGCCGGCTGGGCACGACACCGGTGGTGCTGTTCACCTGGCCCTGGACCGTGGCCGGGATGATCGCGCAGCTGCTGGTCCTGCTGCTGCTCACGCTGCGCGTCCGCGCCCGGGCGGCCGCCGAGGCACTGGGGCTCACCGTTCTGGTCACCTGGCTGCTCGACGGCGTCTGGGGCGCGCCGCCCCACCAGTCCACCTCGGTCATCACCGTCGTGCTGGCCACGGTCGTGGTGGCGCTCGGCACCGCGCTGCGCGGCCGCCGGGTGGCCCGCGCGGAGCTCAACCGCCAGACCACGCTCACCGCCGAGGAACGCGCCCGGCGCACCCTCCTGGAGGAGCGCAGCCGCATCGCGCGCGAGCTGCACGACGTGGTCGCTCACCACATGTCGGTGATCTCCATCCAGGCCCAGGTCGCCCCCCACCTCGTGGAGAACCCTCCGGACGAGCTCAGGGAGAACCTCGAAGGCATCCGGCACAACGCGCTGGAGGCGCTCACCGAACTGCGCAGAGTCCTGGGCGTGCTGCGTTCGGAGAGCCCCGACGCGGACGCGCCCGACGACGGCGGCGCCGGGCCGCACAGCCCGCAGCCGACCCTGGACCGGCTGGACGCGCTGGTCGAGAACACCCGGGCGGCCGGTCTGACCGTCACCACCCGGATCAACGGCGAGCGCCGTCCGATGCAGTCGGGCGTCGAGCTGTCGGCGTACCGGATCGTGCAGGAGGCGCTGAGCAACGTACTGCGGCACGCGCCGGGCGCCACCGCCCATGTCGAGATCGAGTACATCCCCTACGGTCTGCTGGTGTCCGTCGCCAACTCCCGTGCGGCCCGCCCCGCTTCGCCGTCGCCCGGCGCCGGGCACGGCCTGCTCGGCATGCGCGAGCGGGCGGCGATGCTCGGCGGATCACTGACCGCGGGCCCCGAGGCGAACGGCGGCTACCGGGTCTTCGCGGAGCTCCCGGCCACCGCTCCGGACGCCGGCCTGATGGCCGGCCGTACCCAGCACCCCGGCACCGGCGTACCCCGTGCCCCGCACCCGAAGGACGACCGCGCATGACGAACAGCAGTGGCCGCCCCATCCGCGTGGTCATCGCCGACGACCAGCAGATGGTCCGGCAGGGCTTCACCGTGCTGCTGAACGCCCAGCCCGGTATCGAGGTGGTCGGGCAGGCGGTGGACGGCCTGGACGCGGTGGCCAAGGTCGGCGAACTCACCCCGGACGTCGTCCTGATGGACATCCGCATGCCCGAACTCGGCGGGATCGAGGCGACCCGCCGCATCGTCGGCGAACGCCCGCACATCAAGGTGCTGGTGCTCACCACCTTCGACCTCGACGAGTACGTGTACGAGGCGCTGCGGGCGGGTGCGTCCGGGTTCCTGCTCAAGGACGCGTCCGCGGCCAAACTGGCCGAGGCGGTGCAGGTGGTGGCGGCCGGGGACGCGCTGATCGCGCCCGTCATCACCCGGCGGCTGATCACCAAGTTCTCCCAGCTGGACGGGGGCGGGGTGCGGGCTCCGCTGAAGGCGCGCGTCGGCGAGCTGACCGAACGGGAGACGGAGGTCCTGGCGCTGATCGCGCAGGGGCTGTCGAACGCGGAGATCGCCGAGCGGCTGGTGGTCGCCGAGCAGACCGTGAAGACGCATGTGGGCCGGATCCTGGTGAAACTGGGGCTCAGGGACCGCACGCAGGCGGCGGTGTTCGCGTACGAGTCGGGCCTGGTGCGCCCGGCGGGGTACTGAAGGGATACCGACCGGACGGCCCCCGGCTGCGCCCCGTAGTACCTGAGAGGGACCCCGCAGGACCCTTCTCACTGGTGACGACGGTGACCCCCGCCGCCGCCTACCTTCGTGTACGTGACCGAGACGACCCACCCGCACGCCACACCACCGCAGCCGCCGGACGGCGCGTTCGAGCCGTACAAGCCGCGCAGCCCGGAGTTCCGGGCGGCGATGGACGCCCTGCGGGGGCTGCGGCAGGACCTGCTTCAGGACGCCTTCGCCTACCGTCCGCTGCCCCGGGCGAGCACCGACGGCCCGTTCGCCCGCCGCCTGCCGGCCAGGCTCCGGGAGTACGCGGCCCGGGCGCCGCACGCCCTGATCGGCGCGGCCGGCCTGCTCGCGATGTTCATCGCCTCGAACAGCGCCGTCAACGGCGCGACGGTCAACCTGGTCCTCGGCCTGCTCGCCCTGGTCCCGGTCCTGCTGACCATGGTGCGGCCGGTCGGCGCGTTCTGGGTGTCGATGGCGGCGACCCCCGTCGCGGCCGTCGTGGGGAGCGACTGGGGCAGCCCGTGGCCCTGGCTGGACGGCAGCTTCGCCTGCCACCTGTTCGTGCTCACCGTGGTGGCGATACGCACCAGGCCGCGCACGGCGGCGTGGATGTGGCTGCTGACGGCGCTGTACGGCGCGATGGCGCAGGCGGTCCACAGCGGCGGTTACTACGGGTCCGACACCGCGACGCTGCTGTTCCTGTCCGCGCTGTCCCTGCTGGGCGTCACCGTCTGGCACATCCGCAGCGCGGCCCGGCGGGAGATGACCGTCCAGCGGACGGTGACCGCGCACGAGCGGTCCCGGCGCACCCTCCTGGAGGAGCGCACGACGATCGCCCGTGAACTGCACGACGTGGTCGCCCATCACATGTCCGTCGTCGCCATCCAGGCCGAGGCGGCCCCCTACCGCGTCGAGAACCCGCCGCCGGAACTGGAGAAGGCGTTCGTCACGATCCGGGAGAACGCGGTGGCGGCGCTCACCGAACTGCGCCGGGTGCTGGGCGTGGTCAGAGCCGAGGACTACGAGGCGCCGGACGCCCCGCAGCCGACCCTCGCCGACCTGGACGGGCTGTTGGCCAATGTGCGGGAGGCGGGTCTGGACGTGGAGAAGACGATGACCGGCAAGGTGCGGGAACTGCCGCAGGGCGTGGAGCTGTCGGCGTACCGGATCGTCCAGGAGGCGCTGAGCAACACCCTGCGGCACGCGCCGGGGGCGGCCGCCCGGGTCGAGGTCGCCTATGTGCTCGGCGGCCTGGGGCTGCGCGTGGTCAACGACCCGCCGCCGCGGACCGCCCTGCTCAAGCCGTCCCCCGGCGCCGGTCACGGCATCACGGGCATGCGGGAACGCGTCTCGATGCTGAACGGCGAGATGACGGCGGCCGGCACGGCCGAAGGAGGCTACGAGGTGACGGTGTTCCTGCCCGTCGCGGCCGCCCCGGAAGGTGACGCATGACCATCCGGGTACTGATCGCCGACGACCAGATGATGGTGCGCGAGGGCTTCTCGGTCCTGCTCAACGCGATGCCGGACATCGAGGTCGCCGGTGAGGCGGTCAACGGCCGTGAAGCGGTGGACCGGGTCCGTGAACTATCCCCCGACGTGGTGCTGATGGACATCCGGATGCCCGAGCTGAACGGCATCGAGGCGACCCGGGAGATCGTGGCCGCCGACAGCACGGCGAAGGTGCTGGTCCTGACCACCTTCGACCTGGACGAGTACGTGTACCAGGCGCTGCGCGCGGGAGCCTCCGGTTTTCTCCTCAAGGACGCCTCCGCCCGCCAGTTGGCCGACGGGGTGCGGGTGGTGGCGGCGGGCGAGGCCCTGCTGGCCCCTTCGGTCACCAAGCGGCTGATCACGGAGTTCTCCCGGCTCTCCGGCACCCCGAGGCTGATGTCCACGGCTCAGGCGGCCTACGGCGATCTCACCGACCGGGAGACGGAGGTGCTGATCCTGATCGCGCAGGGCCTGTCCAACGCGGAGATGGCCGAGCGTCTGGTGGTGGCCGAGTCCACGATCAAGACCCATGTCAGCCGCGTCCTGGTGAAGCTGGGCCTCAGGGACCGCACGCAGGCGGCGGTGTTCGCGTACGAGGCCCGCCTGGTGACGCCGGGCTAGTCGCCGCACGTGCCACGAGCACAGTTGATATTGCGATTCGGTCGCGAGCGGTACAGGCGTGTTCACGGTGTGCTCAAGTTGTGTTTGGATGGTGAAGGAAATCAGCCAGATGGCTTGTTCCGCTCTCCGTGTACTCCCTCCCGCTCGTGTGCCCGCGTGCCCGCGTGCCCGCGTTCTCCGGTGGGAGGTGTGCCGTCCCTGCTTCGCGTGAAGAAAGTTGCCGCGATGACCGCTGACGTGTCCGAATTCCACTACGGCCTGATCACCCCGATAGCCGCCTACCTCATGGCCTGCCTCGGTGCGGTGCTGGCGCTGCGCTGCACGACCCGCTCGATCGGCCGCGGGCGCGGGGAGAAACGATTCGGCTGGCTCGCTCTGGGCGCGGTCTCCCTCGGCTGCGGCATCTGGACCATGCACTTCATCGCGATGATCGGGTTCAGCGTGGACGGGGCGCTGGTGAGCTATGACACCGGCCGGACCCTGTTGAGCCTCTTCGTCGCCATCGCGGTCGTCGCCGTGGGCGTCTTCCTCGTCGGCTACCGGGGTGCGGGCCCCGTCACCCTGGGCGCCGCGGGCATCCTCACCGGACTCGGCGTGGCCGCGATGCACTACCTCGGTATGACGGCGATGAACACCGGCGGCACCGTGCACTACGACACCACGGTCGTCGTCCTCTCCGTGGTGATCGCCGTGGTCGCCGCGACCGCCGCGCTCTGGGCGGCGGTGTCCATCAGCGCGGTCTGGGCGACCGTCGGCGCCAGCCTGGTGATGGGCGCGGCCGTGTCGACCATGCACTACACCGGCATGGCCGCGGTGAGCGTCCACCTCACCCAGATGCACTCCGGCGGCCAGTCCTCCACGAGCCTGCTCGCCTTCCTCCTGTTCATGCTGGCCGGCCCGGTGGCAGCCCTCATCCTGGCCGCGGCGGTCGTCATGTTCGACCCCGAGGTGGTGGGCGGCCACCGCGCCGGAACCACCCCGAACACCCCCGCCCCCGCGCCGCGCTACGCGCACGGTGCCGAACGCGGTTCCACGCGGACAGGCGGCTGATCTTCAGGCCGCGGCCAGGCCAGCCGGCGTCTTCGGCGAGCAGGTCGTCTGAGAGAGCTGGTGCAGGCCTTCGTGCGACGAGGTCACACCGCACGTATCGGCCCCGGCCGCGGAGTCGCGTCGGGCGGGTGAGCTCTGAGACCCCTGGTCAGGACGAGGACGGGCGGTTAACGTCCGTCCATGGCAGCCTTCGACCCCTGGGACCCGGACTTCCTGGCCGACCCGTACCCCTCCTACGCCGAACTCCGCGCCCGGGGCCGGGTGCAGTACTTCGAGCCCACGAACCAGTGGCTCGTCCCGCACCACGCCGACGTCTCGGCGCTGCTGCGGGACCGGCGGCTGGGGCGGACGTACCAGCACCGGTTCACGCACGAGGAGTTCGGGCGGACCGCGCCGCCGCCGGAGCACGAGCCGTTCCACACGCTCAACGACCACGGCATGCTCGACCTCGAACCGCCGGACCACACCCGTATCCGCCGCCTGGTGTCGAAGGCGTTCACCCCGCGGACGGTCGAGCGGCTCAAGCCGTACGTCACCGGCCTCGCCGCCGAACTGGTCGACTCGCTGGTGCACAAGGGCGGTGGGGACCTCCTCACCGACGTCGCGGAGCCGCTGCCGGTCGCCGTCATCGCCGAGATGCTCGGCATCCCGGAGGCGGACCGTGCCCCGCTGCGGCCCTGGTCGGCGGACATCTGCGGGATGTACGAGCTGAACCCGCCGCAGGAGACGGCGGCGCGGGCGGTGCGGGCCTCGGCCGAGTTCTCCGCGTACCTGCGGGAGTTGATCGCCGAGCGGCGCAGGCGGCCCGGCGACGACCTGATCTCCGGACTCATCGAGGCGCACGACGAGGACGACCGGCTCACCGAGCAGGAGATGATCTCCACCGCGGTCCTGCTCCTCAACGCCGGCCACGAGGCGACCGTCAACGCCACGGTCAACGGCTGGTACGCGCTGTTCCGCAACCCCGCCCAGCTCGCAGCCCTGCGCGCCGACCACTCCCTGGTCCCCACCGCGGTCGAGGAGCTGATGCGCTACGACACCCCGCTCCAGCTCTTCGAACGCTGGGTGCTCGACGAGATCGAGGTCGACGGGACGACGATCCCGCGCGGCGCCGAGATCGCCATGCTCTTCGGCTCGGCCAACCACGACCCCGAGGTGTTCCACCGGCCCGGGGAACTCGACCTCACCCGCCGCGACAACCCGCACATCTCCTTCAGCGCCGGCATCCACTACTGCATCGGCGCCCCCCTCGCCCGCATCGAACTGGCCGCCTCCATGACGGCCCTGCTGGAACGGGCGCCGACCCTGAGCCTGGCGGCGGAGCCGGAGCGCAAGCCCAACTTCGTGATCCGCGGGCTGGAGGGGCTGGCCGTCACGGTCTGAACCGGTGGACCAGGGCCCATACGACGAGCGCGGCGGCGGTCCCGCCCAGTACGGCCAGAGGCAGTTCGGCGTAGAGGACGCTCCAGTCCGGGGCCTGTTCGAAGCGCCATGTCCGTGACCGGACGTCGACGGTCCACACCGCGAGCCCCGCGCCCGCGCCGACGGCCGCGGTCAGGCAGCCCGCCGCGGCCTGCATGCGTTGTCCCATGCCCGGGAGGGACGTCTGCGGTCCGGCCGGGGTTCCCGCGGACCGCGGTCAGGTCGTCAGGTCGCGTCGACGGAGCGCTGCCAGGCCGCTGGCGGTCGAGGCCGTGGCCAGGGCGAGCAGGGTCAGCAGCGGGGGTCCGCCGAGGTGCCCGCCCGGCAGCTTGGGGAGGTGGCCGAAGGGGGAGAGGTCGAGGACGGCCTGGGGGACGTTCAGCGCCGGGCCCACCCAGCCGACGAGGAGGACGGCCGCCGCCACGCCCCAGGCGGCCGGGGCGAGGCGGGGCGCGACGCCGTACAGCAGCACCGTCACCCCGCCGATCACCCACACGGCCGGGAGCTGGACCAGGCAGGCGGCCAGGACGGCGCCCGGCCGCCCGCCGTAGCCGACGGCCAGGCCGAGGCCCGCCAGGAGCATGATCAGGGCGGAGCCGCCGAAGGCGGCCGTCAGATGGCCGGCCGCCCAGCGCAGCCGGCTCACCGGGGCGGCCAGGAGGGGTTCGGCGCGGCCCGAGGTCTCCTCGCCGTGCAGGCGGAGCACCGAGGCGACGACGTACAGCGTGGCGACCAGGCCCAGGATGCCGGCCATCGCGGCGAGGAACGCGTCGGTGAGCCCGTTGTGCCCGCCCATCCGCTCGACGACCTCGCGGGTGTTCCCGTTGTTCCCGACCAGGTCGGCCGCGCCCCGCGCCAGACCCCCGAAGACCACGCCCGCCAGGAGGAAGCCGAGCGACCAGCCGAGCACGGCGCCCCGCTGGAGCCGCCGGGCGAGCGCGGCGGCGGAGCCGAGGCGCCCGGTGGCCGGCCCCGGCCGGGACGGGAGGAAGCTCATGCCGAGGTCCCGGCGGCCGGCCAGCCCGTACGCGAGCGCACCCTGGGCCACCGCTGCCGTCGCGAAGAGCAGCAGCACCCACCAGCGTTCGGCGGCGAACGGGCGCAGGTTCTCCAGCCAGCCCAGCGGCGAGAGCCAGGTCCACGGCGACGAGCCGTCCGTCCGCGCCGAGTCGCCCGCCGCCCGCAGGACGAACGCCGCGCCCAGGACCGCGGCCGTCAGTCCCCGCGCCAGTCGCGCGCTCTCCGTCAGCTGTGCCGCGACCGCCGCGGTGGTCGCGAACACCGTGCCGACGGCGCCGAGGCCGAGCCCGAGGGCCAGCGCACCGGCCACCCCCTGCTTCGCCAGGCCCGCCGTGATCAGCAGCGCGAGGACGGCGTTGACCACCCCCGCCGCCAGCAGCGCCGCGGTCAGCGACGCCCGGCGGCCCACCGCACCCGACACCAGCAGTTCCGCACGGCCGGTCTCCTCCTCGTCGCGGGTGTGCCGTACGACGACGAGCAGGCCGGTGACGGCCGCGAGCAGCCCGGCGTAGACACCCACCCGCCAGGCGGTCAGCGCGCCGAGCGAGGTGTCGTGGAGCGGCCCGATCAGCGCGCGGTACGAAGCGTTGGTCCCCACCTGCCTCGCCAGGTCGGCGCGTTCGGCGGCGGTGCCGTAGAGGCCGCGCAGGGTGTTCGGCATGGAGAGCACCATCAGCGCGTTCACCGCGAGCCACACCGCGGTCGTCACCCGGTCGCGGCGCAGCGCGAGGCGCAGCAGGGTGCCGGTGCCGGCGAGGGTGCTCATGCCTGTTCCTGGTAGTGGCGGAGGAACAGCTCTTCGAGGGTGGGGGGAGTGGAGGTCAGGGACCGCACGCCGGACTCGCCGAGCGAGCGCAGTACGGCCGTGAGGTGGTCGGCGTCGACCTGGAGCCGGACCCGGTGGCCCCGCACGTCGAGGTCGTGGACGCCGGGCAGGTGCGCCAGGCCGTTGGGGGGACCGGCCAGTTCGGCGGTCACGCTGGTACGGGTGAGGTGGCGCAGGTCGGCCAGGGAGCCGGACTCGACGGTGCTGCCCGCGCGGATGATGCTGACGCGGTCGCAGAGCTCCTCGACCTCGCTGAGGATGTGGGACGACAGCAGCACGGTCCTGCCCCGGTCGCGTTCCTCCGCCACGCAGCGCTGGAAGACCTCCTCCATCAGGGGGTCGAGGCCGGACGTCGGTTCGTCGAGGATCAGCAGGTCCACGTCGGAGGCGAAGGCGGCGACCAGGGCGACCTTCTGGCGGTTGCCCTTCGAGTAGGTGCGGCCCTTCTTCGTCGGGTCCAGCTCGAAGCGGTCGACGAGTTCGGTGCGGCGGCGCGCGTCCAGGCCCCCGCGCAGGCGGCCGTACAGGTCGATGACCTC
Source organism: Streptomyces sp. NPDC021562 (assembly GCF_040640875.1). Taxonomy (NCBI): domain Bacteria; kingdom Bacillati; phylum Actinomycetota; class Actinomycetes; order Kitasatosporales; family Streptomycetaceae; genus Streptomyces; species Streptomyces sp. NPDC021562. The sequence goes on along the minus strand of NZ_JBFACN010000006.1, from coordinate 274,818 downwards.
GCCTCCCGAGAGGTTGCGCCACAGGGTGACGTCCCCGGGGACGTAGGCGATCCGGCGGTGCACCTCCACCGCGTCCTTCCAGGGGTCGCGGCCGAGGACCCGGACGGCGCCGGAGTCGGCGCGCAGCAGGCCGAGCAGGACCCGGATCGCGGTGGACTTCCCGGCGCCGTTGGGGCCGAGGAAGCCGTGCACCTCACCGGCCTCGACGGTCAGGTCGAGGCCGGTGAGGGCGGGGGCGCGGCCGAAGGACTTGTGGAGCCCGGCGACCGTGATGGCCTTCGTCATGGTTCAGAACGTACGCTTACTTCAGAAATTTGTGAAGTTAAGGAAGCGTGAAAACCGACGCTAGGGTGGTGACCATGACTACGGATGCGGCGGGGGGCGACCAGGGGCGCGACGCAGGACGAGACGGGGGACGTGACCCCGACGCTGTGTCGAAGTTCGTGGAGAGCTTCGCGGCGCAGCTCGTCGAGGCAGGGATGCAGCGCATGCCGGCGCGCATCTTCGCCGCCCTGCTGTCCTCCGACTCCGGCACCCTGACCTCGGCGGAACTCGGCGAACAGCTCCAGGTCAGCCCGGCCGCGGTGTCCGGCGGGGTGCGCTACCTGGCGCAGCAGCACATGGTCGCGCGGGAGCGGGAACCGGGCTCGCGGCGGGAGCGGTACCGGGTGCACAGCAACCAGTGGTACGAGGCCCTCACCAGCCGGGAGGCCGTGATCAAGCGGTGGGAGGGCGCGCTCAGGGAGGGCGTGCACAGCCTCGGCGCGGACACCCCCGCGGGCCGCCGGATGGCCGAGACGCTCGCGTTCTTCGAGTTCGTGGACGGGGAGGTCGCGCGGATGATGGAGCGCTGGCGGGTGCGCCGGGACGAACTGTTCGGCGGCACCGCGGCACCCGCCCCGGCGCCCCGTCAGGACCGGGGTCGGCTGGGCTCCTGATCCTCGGTCAGGAGGTCCTGCAGCCGCGCGTGCCGGAACTGGTACACCGCCCCCGCCCGCCGCAACGCCCGGCGCTCGCAGGCGTCCTCCAGGAACGTGACCAGCCGCCAGGGCAGCCGTCCCGTCAGCGGCAGCCAGATCCGGGCCAGCGCGATCCACTGCCCCCACGCCGTCAGACAGAGCCCGTACCCGAGGCCGCCCCCGAACGCCCCCTCGACGCCGAAGACGAGACCCAGCTGGAGGCTGCGCAGCGGGGTCTCGGTGAAGCTGCCGCCGAACCAGGCGATGAAGCCGAAGACGAGCGCCCAGACGGCGATGTGGGCGTGGACGTTCCTGCGGTTCATCCGCAGCAGGTCCACGCAGCTCGCGGACCTGTTCACGTCGACGGGCGCCTCCAGCCAGGCCGTGACCGCCAGGACGAGACCGGTCCCGATCCCGAAGATGAGCGGCAACTGGGCCGCGGACACCAGCCCGCCGCCGAGCCCGTCGTCGAGCCCCAGCCACGGCACGACGGACCGGTCCACGGCGACGATCGCGACCGCACCCGCCAGCGCGACCAGTGAACCGACGGCGATCCTGCTCGACAGCCCGTCCCGCAGCCGCCGTCCGGCGTCCCGGCGCAGCGTGATCTCGATCGGGGACGGTTTGAGGGCGTCGTTGCCGCTGGCCCGGTGGTAGACGAAGCCGCACGCCGCGCCCAGCAGCAGCCCGTGCAGGGTGCCGACGAGCAGCCCGCGCCGGACGGCGAAGCCGAGCCCGTGCGAGGTGGCGATCAGGTCGACGGGGATGTTCCCGACGGCGGTGACGAAGGCGAAGGACAGACCGGCGAGGAACGCGATCACCGCGGTGCGCTGCCGGAGCGGCAGCGTCGTGCCGAGTTCCCACCAGGCCAGGTCCGGCGTCGGCGTCCTGCGCTGTCTCAGGTCGTGGGCGAGGTAGGCGAGCCAGCGCCGGGCGCGCCGGGCGTGCGACGGACGCGGGTACACCGACGGGAGGAACGCGGTGAGCAGGTGCCGTTCGAGGCGGTCCGCGGTCGGGAACTCCGCGCTGTCCAGCAACGTCTGCGGGCCGTTCGTGCGGCTCGTGCCGCTCGTGCCGTTCGGGGCGCGCTCGCCGTGGACGGCGGCGGCCAGGGCGACCATCAGCGGGGTGGACAGCGCCTTGCGCAGCGGGCCGTCGGGGTTGTCCCGCATCTCGGCCAGCACCGGGTCCCAGCCGGCGGCGGCGCCCTGCGGGCCGCTGAACCGCAGGTACCGCACCGAGTCGTCCGGGGGGAGGTCCGCCAGCACCACGACCGCGGCGCCCTGCAAGCCCGTGGTGTCCCGCACCGCCTCCTTGTACTCGTCGTAGCGGCTGGTGAGGACGTACGGCAGCCAGGTGGCCGAGAGCTTCCTGCGCGCGTCGTCCCGCAGACCTTCGGGGATCTCGTCGAAGCCGTCCAGGACGGGCAGGATCAGCCGCTCGCTCACCAGCCTCTCGGCCAGGGTCATCCCTCCGTCGGGGTGGACGGCGGCCAGCCAGGGCCGGTCGCGGCTCAACTGCTCGCCCAGCCAGCGGGTCAGCTCCACCTCGGCCGGGTTCCACGACCCGAGGCTGAAGATCTCCGAGACCGCTGCGCCGGCGGAGCGCCGCTCCAGCCACCGCAGGACGAACTGGGCGCCCAGCACGCTCTTCCCCGAACCGGCCCGGCCCAGCACCACCAGCCGGCCCGTCGGGATCCGCTCGTACACCTCCGCGATCTCGTCCAGGTTGCCGGTCAGGTCCTTCCGGGGGCCCTCGCCCCAGACGAGTTCCGGGTGGTCCGTGGCCAGCTCCTGGTCGTCCGGGGCCGTCCAGCGCACCTGCATGCGCCGCCGGTCCCGGATGCCGAGCTGTGCCTGCTCCTCCCTGCGGCGCAGCAGGATGCTCGCGGCCAGTTCGTCCTGCGGGAGCCTGCCGGTGCCGAAGTTCACCACGCCGATGGACCTGGCGACGACCTGCGTCCCGCCGCCGTGCTGGTGCGCGTTGATGACGTCGGGCCCGCGCTGCTCGCCGTCGCCCGTCACGCGCTCAGCCATCGTCACCCCGGCGCCGCCGGAACCACAGCGCGCCGCCGCCCGCGGCCCCGGCCATCACCAGCACCGCGACCGCCGCGCGCAGCGGTGCGGGGAGTGCGGTGCGGTCCTGCGCGCGGGTGCGGTCGTGCGAGTCGGCCTCGGGGCGGGCGAAGGTCGGCGCACCGCCGGCGGCGGCCGACGCGGACGGCGAGGGCGGTGCCGACGCGGTACCGCCCGGGGTGACCGGGGTGCCGGGACCGGCACTGCGCGGGACCCCGCTCCGGGAAGAACCCTGAGACCCACCCCCCTCGGCCCCCGAGCCGCCCCCGGCCCCGACACCGGAGGCCGCCCCGGACCCGGAGCCGCCCCCGCCGTCCGGTCCTGCCCCCGCACCGGGCCCACCCGTCCCCGCCCCACCACCTGACCCCGAGCCTGCGCCTGCTCCCGGCCCCGCCCCGGACCCTCCGCCCGCTCCCGACCCCGCCCCCGTCGGTGCGGGTGACGTCTGCGCCGACCGGATCAGGAACGACGACAGCACCCTGTCCTGGTCGGGGTCCAGGTCGCACGACGCGTTCACCGTGCCCGCCACCGTCTCGCTCCCGTCCGCCTTCCGCGGCGTCACCCGCAACTCGATGTCCCCCGCGACGATCCTCGCGGTGCCCGGCTGCGTGAAGGTGAGCGACGGCGCGGTCCCGTGCGCCGGGACGGTCAGCGCCCCCGACGCCGGGATCTGGGTCACGGGCACGTCCATCGGCACGGTGACGTCCACGTCCCCCTGCGGCGCGGCCACCACGGCGTGGACCTTCGCCGTGCCTGCGAGGCTCGTCGCCCCGATCGTCCGCAGTCCCCCGGGGACGAGCCCGCCCACCGTCGCCGACGCGTCCACCGGCAGCCGAGGAGTGGGCCGCCCGACCACATGGGTGTCGGAGACGTCCCACGCGACCGACCCCGTCATGGCCTGCCCGCCGAGCAACCCGAAATCGCAGGTGTACCGGAAGGCGCGGGAAGCGGCCGCCGCACGCGCGACTCCCGGGGCGGCTTCCGCAGCGACCCCCGGGGCGGCTTCCGGGAGGACGACGGCAATCACGGCCCCGGCGACCCATGCGCCGGCGACCACGCGTCCGGCCCGTAATGCACCTGGCATATACGCACCGTACGTAGCCGAATGCGGTACGTCAGCCCGGACGGCGGAACCTTCACCGCGCTTCCACGAACCGCCAGCGACCGCGTGCGCCTACGCCGGCACCGTCAGCCCCCAGGCACCCTCCAGCACCCGCCACGTCCGGCGTCGTACCGGCCCCGCCACCCCCGCGTCGGCGCGGTACCGGAAGTCCGCGCCCGCCACCGTGACCGTCCGGCCCGACGCGCGTAGCGGCGTCGCCTCGGCGCCCACCGACAGCGGTCGCACCTCCACCTCGGCGACCCCGCACGCACCCGGGGTCACGGACACGCCCTCCACCGGCTGGTCCAGGTCCACCACCGTCCGCCCGTCGACCTCCACCCGCAGCCGCGCGGCCCCCGGCCGGGGCACGACCGGGGCCGGGCGGGCGGACAGTGACCGTACGAGGGTCTGGTACGGCCGCAGCCACGGCCGTATCGCGCCCTCCGGCGACGCTTCCGGCACCTCGGGCCCGGCCGCCACCGGCGGGATGCGCAGCGCGCCCAGCACCACCCCGTCGCTGTCGTCGACCAGGAGGTCCATCCGGCGCTCCACCCCGTCCAGCACCGCCCGCGCCGCCGCCACCGCACCGGCGGGCACGCCGAGGGTGTGCGCCACGCTCTGCGCGCCCCCGACCGGGACCACGGAGAGCACACATCCGGCCAGCTCCCGGCGGCGGTGCAGCAGGGTCACCGCACGGACCAGGGCACGGTCGTCGCCGATCACCACCGGCCGCCGTGCGCCCCGGCGGGACAGCACCCGGGCGAATTCCTCGGGCCCGTCCGGCATGCACACCTTGGCGGCCGCACCCGCGCTGAGCACGTCTTTCGCGATCCGGACGGATTCGTTGTCCGTTTCCCTGGCCGCCGAATCGATGATCACCAGCAGCTGATCGGACGTCGCGAAAGTCGCCACCTCGGTCCTGCCTCGCTTCCTCGGGTAGCATCACTGTGCAAGAGCCCCTTGCGCTATTGCGCCAGGGGCTTCGTCTATTCCGGGGCATCCGGTCCGACGGTTGTGCGGCCAACGACGGTCGCGGTGGTACGCGGCGCTGAACATTACGCGCACGCCCCTGACCTTGGACATGCCCCGCCCGGAAGGGGTGTACGCGCGTGCCCGCACTTGTGCTGCTCGGTGCTCAGTGGGGTGACGAAGGCAAGGGAAAGGCGACGGACCTGCTTGGCGGATCCGTCGACTACGTGGTGCGATACCAGGGCGGCAACAACGCCGGCCACACGGTCGTCGTGGGCGACCAGAAGTATGCGCTCCACCTCCTCCCTTCCGGAATCCTCTCGCCCACGTGTGTCCCGGTCATCGGCAACGGTGTCGTCGTCGACCCGTCGGTCCTGCTCTCCGAGCTGAGCGGTCTGAACGAGCGTGGCGTCGACACGTCCAAGCTCCTGATCAGCGGTAACGCGCACATCATCACGCCGTACCACGTGACCGTCGACAAGGTGACGGAACGCTTCCTCGGGAAGCGGAAGATCGGGACGACCGGGCGCGGCATCGGCCCGACCTACGCGGACAAGATCAACCGCGTGGGCATCCGGGTCCAGGACCTGTACGACGAGTCGATCCTGACCCAGAAGGTCGAGGCGGCCCTCGACGTCAAGAACCAGCTCCTCACCAAGCTGTACAACCGGCGCGCGATCGGCGTCGAGCAGGTCGTCGAGGAGCTGCTGGGCTACGCGGAGAAGCTCGCTCCGTACGTCGCCGACACGGTCCTCGTCCTCAACCAGGCGCTGGAGGACGACAAGGTGGTCCTCTTCGAGGGCGGCCAGGGCACGCTCCTCGACATCGACCACGGCACGTACCCCTTCGTGACCTCGTCCAACCCGACCGCCGGCGGTGCCTGCACCGGCGCCGGTGTCGGCCCGACGAAGATCAGCCGGGTCATCGGCATCCTGAAGGCGTACACGACCCGGGTCGGCGCGGGCCCGTTCCCGACCGAGCTGTTCGACGAGGACGGCGACGCGCTGCGCCGGATCGGCGGCGAGCGCGGTGTGACGACGGGCCGGGACCGCCGCTGCGGCTGGTTCGACGCGGTCATCGCCCGCTACGCGACCCGCGTGAACGGCCTGACCGACTTCTTCCTCACCAAGCTCGACGTCCTCACCGGCTGGGAGCAGATCCCGGTCTGTGTCGCGTACGAGATCGACGGCAAGCGCGTCGAGGAACTCCCGTACTCCCAGACCGACTTCCACCACGCGAAGCCGGTCTACGAGACCCTGCCCGGCTGGTCCGAGGACATCACCAAGGCGAAGTCCTTCGCGGACCTGCCGAAGAACGCCCAGAACTACGTCAAGGCGCTGGAGGAGATGTCCGGCGCCCCGATCTCCGCGATCGGCGTGGGCCCGGGCCGCGACGAGACGATCGAGATCAACTCGTTCCTGTAGGTCCGTTTGCACCCCTTATGCACACAGCTCTCTTGGGCCGGTCTTGGGAATCCTTGACCGGCCCTTGGTCTGCTCGTGGTTACGCCGGTAACGGGCGAACGCCAGCATCTACGCGGGTAGTTCCGCCGCGCCGCCCGTCCGACCGTGCCTTTCGAGCCCAGGAGACCTGAATGCCCGCCCATCCCCTGAACCGCCGTGAGTTCGTGCAGAAGTCGGCCGTGACAGGCGCCGCGGTCGCGGTCGCCGGGACGCTCGGCACCGGCACCGCGCAGGCTGCCCCGCACCAGCCCGAGTGCAAGCCCCTCACCTGGAGCTTCTCCATCCTGGGCACCACGGACCTGCACAGTCACGTCTTCAACTGGGACTACTACACCAACGCGGCGCCCGTGGACTCCAAGGGCAACACCTACGGCATCGCCCGGATCGCCACCCTGGTGAAGAACATCCGCAAGGAGCTGGGCGCGGACCGGGTCCTGCTCGTCGACGCCGGCGACATCATCCAGGGCACCTCCCTCGCCTCCTACTTCGCGAGCGTCGACCCGATCACCGGCAAGGACGGCAAGCGCGGCCCCAAGCACCCCATGGCGATCGCCATGAACGAGATGCGCTACGACGCGGCCGCCCTCGGCAACCACGAGTTCAACTACGGCATCGAGGTCGTCCGCACCTTCGAGAAGCAGTGCGACTTCCCGCTGCTCGGCGCCAACGCCCTGGACGCCAAGACGCTCAAGCCCGCCTTCCAGCCCTACACCGTCAAGCGCGTCAAGGTCCCGCACGGCCCGGACATCAAGGTCGGCATCCTCGGCCTCACCAACCCGGGCATCGCCCTGTGGGACAAGGACAACGTCTCCGGGAAGATGGCCTTCACCGGCCTGGTCGAGCAGGCGAAGAAGTACGTGCCGCGGCTGCGCGCCCTCGGCTGCGACGTCGTCTTCCTCACCGACCACTCGGGCCTGGACGGCTCGACCTCGTGGGGCGACGAACTCCCCTACGTGGAGAACGCGTCGAACCTGGTCGCCGAGCAGGTGCCCGGCATCGACGCGATCCTCGTCGGCCACACCCATGTCGACGTCCCGTCGTACACGGTGAAGAACGCGGAGACGGGCGAGGACGTCCTCCTCTCCGAGCCGTACTGCTACGGCTACCGCCTCTCCCGCTTCGACTTCGAGCTGGAGCACGTGCACGGCTCCTGGAAGATCACCAAGAAGACCGCCACCACCCTGAACAGCAACACGGTGACCGAGGACCCCCGGATCACCGAACTCCTCACGGCGGACCACAACTTGGTGGTCAAGTACGTCAACACCGCGATCGGCACCTGTACCGCGGCGATGACGACGGCGGAGGCCTGCTGGAAGGACGTCCCCGCCATCGACTTCATCCAGCAGGTCCAGATGGACGCGGTGAAGGCGGGCCTGTCGGCGGCGGACGCCGCGCTCCCGCTGATCTCGGTGGCCGCGTGCTTCAGCCGTACGGCCACCATCCCGGCCGGCGACGTGACGATCCGCGACGTCGCGGGCCTCTACGTCTACGAGAACACCCTGTACGGCAAGAAGCTCACCGGCGCCCAGCTCAAGGACTACCTGGAGTACGCGGCGAAGTACTACCACCAGGTCCCGGCCGGCACGGCGGTGGACACCGCCACCCTCACCAACGCCAACAGCTTCTGGGACTACATGTACGACATGGCGGCCGGCGTCGACTACGAGATCGACATCGCGGCACCCGAGGGCTCGCGCATCAAGAACCTCACCTACAACGGCACCGCGGTCGCCGACGACCAGGTCTTCGTCGTCGCCGTCAACAACTACCGCGCCAACGGCGGCTCCGGCTACCCGCACATCGCGTCCGCCGAGATCGCCTACAGCTCCACCAACCAGGTCCGCGACCTGATGGTCGCCTACGCCACGGCCAAGGGCACCATCGACCCGTCCACCTTCGCGGCCACGAACTGGAAACTGACGCAGAACGGCACGCCCGTCTTCGCCTGACACCGACGACGCCTCCCACGCCACTCGCTCGCCGGATGCCCTTCCCGGCGGGCGAGTTGGCGTTTCAGAGTGTCCCGGCGGAGCGGTCGTCGCCGCTACGATCCAGGGGGAGGCCATGCGTTCATGAAGATCATGAATCGTTCGGGGGAGCCGCTCGCCGGGCACCAGTTACTGGCGTCACTGGAGGCCGAGGGGGTCGCCTTCTTGTCCGAAGCGGATGGTGCCGAGGCTTTCGACATCTTCCGCGAGACGCTGAGGGTCTACCAGCACCCTGACTCGGCCGGGGCACCGTGGACGGCGATCCAGCCGGTCCCCGGGCACCGGTACAGCCCGGGATCCGGCGGGTTCACCCGTGGCGCCCTGAGCCCGCACACCGACCGGAGCAGGCTCGACGTGCCGCCGTCCATCCTCTGTTTTCTCATGGTCACAGCCGCCTCGGGCGGTGGGGATTCGATCCTGCTCGACACCAAGCCCCTTCTGTCCCGGTACCGCCGCGATGTTCTGGCGCGTATCGGCAGGGATCTCCAGCTGTCCAGCAGCCTCCAGGGGTGGTGTCAGAACGTGCTGTCGATCAGTGACAACGGATCCGTCATCGTCCGCTACCGGGACGACGAGGTGGCACGGCCGAGGGCCGACTCCCCTGTCTCAGCAGCCTTGTTGCACGATCTGCGGCACCCGGCCGCCGGAGCACTCAGGTTTCACCTCGGCCCCGGCGAAGGCTATGTGGTGCACAACCATCGGATCCTCCACGGGCGGACCTCGTTCAGCGGCCTGCGCAGAGGTGTCAGGATGCTTTTCCACGTCAAGGAGTCGTCCCCGCACGCCCATCTCAATGACGGCTTCTTCATCGACCACCCCCACGGAGAAAGCGAGTGCACCGGGTAGTGGCATCCTCATTTTATTCGAACCGGGCCGAAGTGGAACAGGCTCTGGATTCTCTCCCGCCCACCACGGATCCCTCGTTCCTGCAAGAGATCCGGAGAGTGATCGATCGGACGAGAAATCCAGAGCGCACTTTCCGCAGGATCTGCGAGGACGTGTCGCGACCGACCGCGATGCGGTTCTGTGCGTTGTATGCGGTGTTGTTGCGGCTGCGCAGGGAAGAACGCCTGTCGGAATATTCGGAACTGGTCGACAGGAACGAACGCGAGTTCGGTAGTGAGCCGTACTACCACACGTTCAGGGCTGTGGTCCTGCGGTTGGAAGGGGAGTTGGCGAGCCTCCTCCAGGCCATCGAGCACTCGCGGGAGGCGGCACGGCTCCTTGAGGATGTGCCCGGGGTGCAGCACCAGGTCGCCGAATTCATCGCCGAGTACCTGGAGAGGAGGGACGCGCCACCGCAGCCGAAGGAGCTGGAGGAGGCCGAGTCGTCCGTGGACCGTGCCATCACACTCTCCTACGGTCGCGTGGCGCACTACTTCGAGACGAAGGCGCGGGTGCTGTGCCTGAAGAACGACTTCGAGACGGCACGCAGCCTTGTCCGGCGTGCGATCGAACTCGAACCCAGGGACGGGCATGACTACTTACGGCGAATCTCCCAGTATCAGACGACCCGGGTGAAGATCGATGTCTTCGCGCAGCGCGCGGAGTGGATCGGATCCAGGGAAGCGTTCCGCACGGAGATGAGCCAGTTCAGAACGCAGCAACTGGAACTTCTCGGCCTTCTGGCGGGTGTGGTCGCCTTCGTGGCGAGTACCGCGAACGTCGCCAGTCAGGCCGCCGGACCTGTTGCCGTACGCCTCGTGACCGCAATGGCCGGGGCTTTGATCCTGGTCTTCTCTTCTTTTTTTCTTATGGTCAACAACGGTCGGTGGCGGCGTGTTGGCCTATCCGCTGCGCTAGGGTTCGTGCTGCTCATCACCGGGTTGTTGGCTCCGAGTTGGCTGGTGCATGTCTAAATGCTCAAGGTTCTGGATTCCCTTAGCGTGCCGGGTGACAGTATGCGCCTCAATGAGGACAGATACGGGTATTCCGGAGAATTGGCCTGGGTGATCGACGGCGCCACCGATCTGGAATCCGATTCCTTTCTCCCGGCTCCCTCGGATGTGCAGTGGCTGGTCGACCGGGTGGGTGAACTCCTGCGTGAGGCGGCGGCGGAAGACGGATACCCGGGAGCACGGGACTTCCTGACCGGACTCTCCAGAAGAGTCGCACAGGACATCCGTTCGCTGTCGTTTCCCGACAGCCGGATCCACCCCACCTGCTCCATCGGCCTGCTGCACGTCGGACCGGAGGGCGCCGAGCTCGCCCGCGTCGGTGATCCCACATGCATCGCGTACGGGGACGAGGTGACCGAACTGTCCACGGGCTTCTTCGGCCGTCGCGAGGCCGAGGCGATCGAGCGGGCCCAGGGCGCCGACCTCTCCGACAGCAATTCTCGGGAAGGCATCCTCCGGCGCCGGCAGAAGTACATCAAGGGAGTCTTCGACGAGTCCGTCTTCTCCGGCCATCCGGAAGCCGTCCTGCGGATCCAGTCCGAGCGTGTGGCACCCGGCCGGGCGAAGCACGTGCTCCTGTGCACGGACGGGTTCGCGAGAGCGGTGGTGGACTACGGCATCTTCGAGAACTGGTCGGCGCTGCTCCAGGAGGCTCTCGCATCGGGCCTCGCCTCGGTCCGGGACCGGATCAGGCGGTACGAGGAGCAGGCGCGGCACACGGCGCACTTCAAGAGGTCCGACGACGTGACGGCCCTGTTGCTCGCCCTGTAGGCGCCGCCGCGCGAGGGCGGAGAACGAGAACCCCGAGAACACGAGAAACGGAAGGCACCATGGAAAAGGCGAAGCAGCCCTATCTGGTCGAGCGGAACCCCGGGTATTTCGAGTACCAACTGCCCATCTCGGTCAAGATGGTGATCGACATCAAGGGGAAGGTCCCGCTCCTCAGGAACGAACGCGACGAGTGGGAACTGCCCGGCGGGAAACTCGAACTGGGCGAGACCCCGGAGTCGACCGTGCTCCGCGAGGTGCAGGAGGAACTGACCCTCGAACCGGAGCTGCTCTCGGGGGTCGACATCGTCGATTCCTGGGTCTACGAGATCTTTCCGCACCGGCACGTCTTCATCGTGAGCTACGGCGCCGAGTACACCGGCTCGCGGGAGCCGAAGCTCTCGAACGAGCACAAGGAACTCGGCCTGTTCGACTACGAGGACGTGCCGGGCCTCGTGATGCCGGAGCCCTACAAGAAGACGATCGCGCAATGGCAGGCCCGACAGCAGCGGCCATGAGACGGTCCCGAGGCCGGCCGCGTCAGCGTGCGCACCCCGCCTGAGTAGCCGTACTCAGGCGGGAACGTGCGGGAGGGGCGACATTGGGGGCATGAGCTTTCCGCCGCCCTCGCACCCGCAGCCGTACCGCCCGTTCTACGGTCCCGGGTTCCCGCCGCCGCCCCCATCCCCGGGTCGGCCCTCAAGGGTGGGCTTCGCGGTGGCGGCGGGGCTGCTGCTCGCGGCCGCGGTCGCGGTCACCGGGCTGTTGTTCTTCGGCATGATCTTCGTCAGTGACAGCTGTGGCACCTCGGCCGGGACAGCGCGGTTCTGCGACGACTCCGGCGCCTGGATGCTGGTGGCGATGTTCGGGCCGACGGTGGCGCTGGCCGCCGCGGTGGTGACGGTCGTACTCGGGGTGGTGTGGGCGCGGCGGCCTTGGACGTCCCTGGCCCTGGGCGTGCTCGTCTACGCGACCGGTCCGGCACTCGCCCTGTTCACCGTCTTCGGTTAGGGCCACCTTTCGGCGCGGCGGAACTCAGGGTTTGCGGGTCACCCAGAGCAGTTCGGCCGGCCAGCGGTGTGCCCAGTCGGGTGGGTCGGTCTCGTTGTAGCCGTTGGGTGTTCCGGGTTCGGGCCGTGGCTCGATGAGGTCGTCAATGACGAGACCCGCGCCGCGCAGGACCCTGACCCAGTCGCCGTAGGTGAGCTGATAGCTCGTCGCGCCGTCGCCCTCGGCGATGGTGTCCAGCCCGAAGTAGTCCCGTTGCAGCGTCGTGGTCACGCGGCCTGCGTCTTCGTCGTAGCAGGCTTCGAACCATGGGCTGGCGACGTTGAACACCAGGCGCCCGCCCCGGCGCAGGACGCGTGCGGCCTGCGGGACGGCCAGGTTCGGGGGCGCCCAGCTGAGCCCGCCGAAGTCGCAGAACACCAGGTCGAAGCTGTCGGCGGCGAAGGGGAGTTGTTCGGCGGCGCCCTGCACCAGCGGGTAGCGGGCCGCGCCCCTCGCGCGGGCCGCCGCCGCGAGCTGGGCCTCCGACAGGTCGAGTCCGACCACGGTGGCGCCCTCGGCGGCGAGCGCCCTGGACCACTGGCCGGCGCCGCAGCCGAGTTCGAGGACGCGTTTGCCGGTGACGTCGCCCAGGGCGCGCAGGTGCGCGTCGGGGATGGAGTACATGCCCCACAGCCGGGGTGCGGCGCCGATCTGCGGGTCGTGCTCTTGCTGGTAGGCGCTGCTGATCCGGTTCCAGAGCCGCCGGTTGGCGGGGATGCTCTCCACGTGCCGACTCCAGCACTGCCGGCCGGGGGCGGTCAACCCGATCAGGGCACCGGTGTCGCCCCCAGACGGTGGGGGATACGTCGACGCAGTTACCGCCGCCGTCGTCGCTCACTCTGCGGAGTGAATTGCGTCAACACGGCGGTACTAAAAAGGGATTGTGGCTTGCGCTCGGCTCTTTGTGTGGCCCTAGAGTCGCGATCAACAGATTGCCCCCGCGGTGCGCCAACACCCGGGGGCTCGACACCTGGAGTGCAACCCTCCGATGCGCGTTCATCGTATGGCGCCCGTGCGTGCCTTCGCAGCCCTTGCCCGCACCCGTTTCGGGGACCGTCGTCTGTCCTGGGGTGCGGTAGGCGTACTGACGTACCTCTTGGGGCTGCCCGACGGTTCCTGGATCACCGAACGCGTCCTCGCCGAGCGGCGCCGGGAAGGGTGCATGTCAGTCGTCGCGTCCCTGCGTGAGCTGGAGGAACGGGGTTATCTGCGGCGGGTGGTGACGCGGGACCCGGTGACCCGGCAGTACGCGACGGCCTGCGAGGTATTCGACAGGCCGTACGAATCCGCTCCACCGACGGGTGAAATGCAAAAAGTTCGCCTCGCGGCGGCCTAGCCCCCACAAGAAAGGAACACGATGACTGTCCTGCTTGAACGGCCCGAGACGGTATACCGGCAGTATACTTACGTCATGGCTGACACCACCGTCAAGGTCGACCCCGCTGTCCGTGACCGCCTCATGGTGCTCGCCAGGGAGCGTGGGATGACCATGCGCGACCTGATCGCCGAGCTCGCGGGGGCCACGCCCACCCAGGAGGAGCTGCGCAGGCGGTACGAGGAGACGAAGGCGTACTGCGAGACGCACTTCGGGGTGACGTTCACGAAGGAGGACCACGACCGGGCGGAGAAGGTCTGGCAGGACCTGGAGGCCGGTCGGCCGGTGGACAGCCTGTGAGCGCTACGAGGGCCGGATCCGCCGGCGTCGTCTTCGATGAGTCCGCCCTGCTGGCGCTGGGCTCGGGGAACTCGCTGGCCTCCCACTTCGTGGCGAACACGGAGCACGGGCCGACCCGGCACGTCTACGTTCCCGCGCTCTGCCTGGCCGCCGCGGACGGCCTGCGCAAGGGGCTCGCGGAACACGTCGGTGCGCTTCCGGCCGTCGAGATCGTGGAGTTGGACTTCGCGGGTGCCTCCACGGTCGGCGCGCTGCTGCGTGACGGTGTCGAGTGGCGGCTCGGGCACGCGGTCCATCTGTCCCGGCCCACGCTCGACTGGCCCGACGGCCGCCATGTCGTGACCGTCGATCCCGGTCGCTACGCCGACCTGCCCCTCGTGCGCACCATCAGGCTGCCGCAGCGGGGCTGACCGCACACCCCAGGGCTCCGGACCGACGCGGTCCGGAGCCCTGTCCACTTCACTCAGAGATGATCACGCGGCTCAAGGCCGGTTCAGTTGGCGCGTGGCGGCCTACCAGTCCTGGCCGCAGTCGGAACCGATGTCGGTGAACTGCGCACCCGGGCTGCCCTCACCGTTGAGGAGGTTGGCGGCGAGCCCGTTGGCGATGCCCACCTCACCGAGGATGTCGAGGTTGAAGTCGTGCGACCGGCAACCGCCGCCGTGGTGGTGGCCGCCCTGGGGTGCGAGGGCGGTGGCCGGGGTGGTGCCCATGAAACCGACGCCGCCGATGATGGCGACCGCAACAGCTGCCTTCTGAAGCTTGCGCATGTCTCCTCCTTGGGTTCGCTGGAGCGCGCGGCAAAAGATCTGATAAGCGCTCATTTCGGAGGCTAGATCGACATCTCTCGCCGCGCTTCCCGGAGGAGCCATATGGGGTTCCGCCGTACGGGGGCGGTTTCACGGACCGTCAGCTGAAGACGATCATCGACCCCTGGGCCAGGCTGCGGGTCGCCGCCGCGTGCAGGCCCAGCCATACGTGCCGTTCCCGGGCGAAGGGGCTGGGGTCGTAGGGGGCCGGGACCGCGGGTTCCTCCAAGTCGGTGGGGACGGCGGGGGGTTGCGGTGCGGCCGGGGGGTTCGCCGGGTCGATGCCGATCGACGGTGCGACGTACTCCAGCTCGCGCAGCAGCGCGTGCGAGGAGCCCAGCGGGCCGCCGCTCGCGAGGAGTTCGTCGCTGGAGAGCGGGCTGGGGAAGTCGACCGGGACGTAGGCGCCGGCGTGGTCGTAGTGCCACACGAGGTGGGACTGCTGGGCCGTGGACTCGAACATCTCCAGGAGCTGCTCGTAGTCGCCGCCGAGGTCGTCCACGGGGGACACGGGCAGGCCGCAGACCTGGAGCAGGTACGCGCGGCGCAGGAAGTGGAGCGCGTCGTAGTCGAAGCCGGCCACGGGTGCCACCTCGCCGGACAGGCCCGGCATGTACTGGTACACCGGCACCGGCGGCAGCCCGGCCTCGGCGAGCACCTTGTTGTATTGCGCGAGTTCCTCGGCGAACGGGTTGTCCGGCGTGTGGCACAACACGTCGACGAGCGGTACCAGCCAGAGGTCACAGGCCAAAGAGGGCTCCTCGTATCAGCGCGTTCGCACGTGGCGTTCCGACAGGTGGTCAGGGAAGCGTAGTCGGTGCGGGGGCGGTCAGCCCCCCTCGTGCAGGTCCCATACCCAGACCCCGCCCGTCCACTTACCGGGTTTTCCGGTCAGTGCCGTGACGGCCTGCCGGAGTTTGTCGTCGTTGGGCTGCGGGGCGACCACCAGGACGCCCGCCTTCCAGTACGCGAAGTCCTTCTTCGCCTGCGCCCGCCAGTTCCTGCCGATCACCGGCACCTTCCCGGTGTAGCGGACGTCCCGCAGCATGTCGGAGGTGTAGCGCGGGACGGCGCCGTAGATTCCGATGCGATCATCGCCGTACGGGCCGTTGAAGTATCCGCCGGGCACCTTGAAGCCGAGGTCGGCGGCGGTCTGCCAGTGCAGCGCCTCCGCGGCGCCGGGGTCGGGCAGCGGGAGCGGTACGAGGGACTCGCCCCGGCCCACGTACGCCTTGTACGCCCCGCTCGTGATGAACGCCGGGACCGGCTCCCGCGGGACCGCCTTCAGGGGCGCGGGGACGATGGGGAGCAGGGCGAGGGCGACCGCGAGCAGACCGGCGTAGAGGGTGCCGATCCGCTGGGTGGACAGCACCTTCTCCAGATAGACGGCCAGCAGGACGCCCAGCGCGGGCGCGCAGATCATCGCGACCCGGCCCTCGATCACCGACTCGAACAGCGGGAACTTCCGCACCAGCGCCCAGGGGCCCGGGTACACCGTGTCGGTCAGCGGGATCCGGATCTTCGGGCCGAGCGACAGCACCGCCGCGGCCAGCGAGGTGAACGCCAGCGCCCTGACCAGCGGCCGCTCCCACAGTCGTACGACGATCGCGAAGGCGAGCAGGACCAGCGGCCAGCCGTAGAAGGCGTTCTGCTCGGTCGGGTTCAGGGAGAGCTCGTTGGCACGGGCCGCGTCGCCGAAGAGCAGCGAGCGCTCGGCGAAGGCCAGCAGGGAGAGCGGGCTGTTTCCGGCGTTGTCGCCGTGCAGGACGCTGTGGTAGCTCTGCGGGCCCGTGAACTGCCAGTACAGGGGGAAGGCCACCAGCGGGAGGCAGACCGCCCCGGCCACCAGCAGCCCCTTGCCGAGCGGGCGCCAGGCCTCCTTCGCCACGTCGGGGCGTACCGCCGCGTACGCGCCGGCGAACAGCGCCATCCCCAGCGCGGCCAGCAGCAGCGGTTCCTCGCCCAGGAACACCTGGTAGGCCGTCAGCACGCCGAGCACGATCCCGTCGCGCCGGACGCGTGCGCCGGCCGCCAGCCGCAGGGCGCGGTCGACGATCAGCGGGACCATGAACAGGATCACGAAGTTCGGGTGCGCGTTGGCGTGGCTGACCATCGGCGGCGCGAAGGCCGCGAGGGCCGCGCCGACGAAGGCCGCGCCCCGGTGCCGCGTCACCCGCTTCACGATCAGCCAGTACCAGGCGACGGCGGTCGCGGCGAGGCCCAGCGCCATGCAGACGGAGAGCGAGACGGCCGGTCCGGCGAGCAGGGTGAGCGGGGCGAACGGGACGGACATGCCCAGCATGACCGTGTTGGCCATCAGGTTCACGCCGTCGGGGAAGTTCTGGAGATCGGAGAAGAGCGGGTTGCGCAGGTGGGCGAGGTTGTCCGCGGTCACCGCGAAGAACCACTCCCACTGGTTCTGGTCCTGGATGGAGTCGACGAGGTAGCGGTGGCCGGGGTCGAAGAACCGGTGCGAGTACAGCGCCACGGACAGGACCAGGAAGAGGGCCGCGACCAGCAGGTCGGTCGGGCGCAGCCGGCGCACCCGCAGCAGGACCAGGTCGCCGAGGACCCGCGGGTAGTCCAGCGGGCCCACCTTCGAGCCCGGCTGGTGGCTCCAGCGGACCGGGACCTCGGCGATGGGGTGGTCGGCCCGGTGCAGGTGCTGGAGGACCTCCACGTCGATGCCCCAGCCGTCGAGGCGGGACGCGGCGAACGACTCACGGGCCAGGTCGCCGTCGAACAGTTTGAAACCGCACTGGGTGTCCCTGAGGCCGGGCACCGCGGTCGCGCGTATCAGCAGGTTCCCGGCCCGGCCGAGCAGTTCGCGCAGCCGGTGCTGGTGGTCGGCTATCTCCGCGCCGGGCACCGCACGCGAGCCGATCGCCGCCGCGTTGCCCTCGCTGAGCGCCTTGTCCAGCCGCTCCAGCTCCTCGATCGGGGCGGCCAGGTCGGCGTCGGTGACCAGCACCCGGGCGCCCGTCGTCGCGGCGACGCCGAGGCGCAGCGCGTTGCCCTTGCCCCGGTTGCGGTCGGCGGCGACCAGCCGGACCCGCGGGTGGGCCAGGGCGGCGACCTCGCGGGTGCCGTCGGTCGAACCGTCGTCGGAGACGATCACTTCCCAGCAGCCGAAACGGCTCTCGTTGTCCGCGAGGTAACGGGTGACGGCGTCGAGGGTGGGCCCGAGCCGCTCCTCCTCGTTGTACGCGGGGATGACGACGGAAAGGCCGACTTCCTCCGTGTCGGCCCGATCCGCGTCGGCGCGTTCCGCTGCGGCCCGTTCCATGGGCTCCGTCATCCGTTCTCCGACAGTCGCTCGATGAGGGCGAGGGAGTGGCTGTTGTACGCGGCGACGATCCCCCGGGCGGTCTCCGCGTCACGGCGGACCACCGCGTCCACCAGCTCCGTGTGCCGCGCCCACAGATACCCGCGTAGATCGGGCAGCCGCCGCAGCTGCTGGACCGCGCACACCCAGGACTGGACCCGCAGCCGGTGCAGGAAGTCGCCGAGGTAGGGGTTGCCGAACAGGGCGGAGAGCTCGCGCCAGAACCGCAGGTCGTAGCCGATGAGGATGATGAGGTCACCGGCGGTCGCGGCGCGCCGCGCCTCCTCGCCGCGGCGGCGGACCGTCGCCAGGGCGGCGGCGACGCGCGGGCTCTGGGGGTCCTCGAAGGCGGGGTGGTGGCCGTCGGCCAGCGCGTGGAACATGCCGTCGATGACCATGCTGCGCGCCTCGATCATGCCCCGGTAGTCGGCCAGGGTGTACTCGGGGACGCGGAAGCCGCGGTGCTGGTCGGCTTCGAGGATGCCCTGCGCGGACAGGTCGACCAGGGCCTCGCGGACCGGCGTGGCGGAGACCCCGTACTGTTCCGCGATCTCCTTGACCGTGAACTCGCGACCCGGCTGGAGTCGCCCGGCGAGCACCTCGTCACGGAGCGCGTCCGCGATCTGCTGGCGCAGGGTACTGCGCGTCACAGCGCCGTTGCCGGGCATCGTCGGGTGCCTCTCCTCACGCGTTCGGGTGACGTGCTCGCTTACATGTACATCTACGAGCACGCCACCTTACGCGTTCGGGTTGCCTTCGTATGTCTTCTCTGTGGGGAAGGCCGCCCGTGACCTCACACCGTGTACTCGTCGGCCACGCCCAGCGCGGCGTCCAGCGCGGCGAACCCCTCCTTCAGCTCCGCCTCGGTGACGTTGCACGGCGGCACGACATGCGTCCGGTTCATGTTCACGAACGGCCACAGGCCGCGCTCCTTGGCGGCCGCCGTGAACGCGGCCATCGGCGCGTTCGCCTCGCCCGTCGCGTTGTACGGCACCAGCGGCTCCCGGGTCTCCCGGTTCCGCACCAGTTCGAGCGCCCAGAACATGCCGGTGCCGCGCACCTCGCCGACGCTCGGATGCCGCTCGGCGAGCGCGGCGAGCGCGGGCCCGACGACCTCCGCGCCGAGCCGCCGGGCGTTCTCGACGACCCCCTCCTCCGCCATCACGCCGATGGTGGCGACGGCCGCGGCGCACGCCAGCGGGTGCCCGGAGTACGTCAGGCCGCCCGGGTAGGGCCGCTTCCCGAAGGTCTCGGCGATCCGGTCGCTGATCGCCACGCCCCCGAGCGGCACGTACCCGCTGTTCACGCCCTTGGCGAAGGTCATCAGGTCCGGTACGACCCCGAACAGGTCGGCGGCGAACCACTCACCGGTCCGCCCGAACCCGGCCATCACCTCGTCCAGGACGAAGACGATCCCGTACTTGTCGCAGATCTCCCGGACCCCCGCGAGGTATCCCGGCGGCGGCACCATGATCCCGGCGGTTCCGGGGATCGTCTCCAGGACGACGGCGGCGACGGTCGCCGGCCCCTCGAAGGCGATCGTCGTCTCCAGGTGCTCCAGCGCGCGGGCCGCCTCCTGCTCCTCGGTCTCCGCGTAGAAGCGGGAGCGGTAGAGGAAGGGCGCCCAGAAGTGCACGACCCCGGCGGCGGCGCCGTCGGAGGCCCAGCGGCGCGGGTCGCCGGTGAGGTTGATCGCCTGCTGCGTGCCCCCGTGGTACGAGCGGTACGCGGACAGCACCTTCGGGCGGCCCGTGTGCAGCCGGGCCATCCGGATCGCGTGCTCGATCGCGTCGGCGCCGCCGTTGGTGAAGAAGATCCGGTCCAGGTCGCCCGGCGTCCGCTCGGCGATCAGCCGGGCCGCCTCCGAACGCGCCTCGACGGCGAAGGCGGGCGCGAAGGTCGTCATCCGCCCGGCCTGCTCCTGGACGGCGGCGACGACCTTCGGGTGCTGGTAGCCGACGTTGGTGAAGACGAGCCCGCTGGTGAAGTCCAGGTACCGCCTGCCGTCGTAGTCCCAGAAGTACGACCCTTCGGCGCCGGCCACGGCCAGCGGGTCGATGAGGTCCTGCGCGGACCACGAGTGGAAGACGTGCGCACGATCGGCCGCCTTCACGGCGGCTCCGGCCTGGGGATGGGGCTGAGGGGTCATGGCGGGGAGCGTAGGAGCGCCGGGAGGGGGCGCGGTATCGGCGACATGTTCCGTGCTCCGGCGGATTCCGCGACACGTTGTCCACAACCGGTGGATGTGCCCGGCCGTCCGTACCTGTTACGGAACCGTAGACAGGGCGGGGCTCGGCGCCCCGCACGGCCGGAATATTCTCGGCTCGATCACACCTGTGGAGGAGGGGCGGATCTGCCATGGAGAAGCTGGGGCCGGGGGATCCGCAGCACATCGGGAGCTACCGGCTGCTCGCGCGGCTGGGTGCGGGCGGCATGGGGCACGTGTACCTCGCCCGGTCGGAGCGGGGCCGTACGGTCGCCGTGAAGCTGGTGCGGGCGGAGCTGGCCGCGCAGGAGGAGTTCCGGGCGCGCTTCCGGCAGGAGGTGCGCAACGCCCAGCGGGTCGGCGGGTTCTGGACCGCGCCCGTGCTGGACGCCGACACCGAGGCCGAGGTGCCCTGGGTGGCCACCGGCTATGTGGCCGGGCCGAGCCTCCAGCGGGTCATCGAGCACGACCACGGGCCGCTGCCCGAGCGGTCGGTGCGCATCCTCGCGGCCGGGCTGGCGCACGCGCTGGCCAACATCCACGCGGCCGGGATCGTCCACCGCGACCTCAAGCCGTCCAACGTGATGCTCACGATCGAGGGTCCCCGGGTCATCGACTTCGGTATCGCGCGGGCGCTGGAGACCTCGCCGGGGGAGGGGCTCACCCGGACCGGCTCGCTGGTCGGCTCGCCGGGTTTCATGGCACCCGAGCAGGTGCGCGGTGACCGGATCACCCCGGCGTCCGACGTCTTCTGCCTCGGTTCGGTGCTGGCCTACGCGGCGACCGGCCGGCTGCCCTTCGGCTCCACCGGGGGCGGCGAACACGCCGTGCTGTTCCGCATCGCCCAGGAGGACCCCGACCTCTCCGGTCTCCCCGAGGGCATCGCCGACGTGGTCCGCGACTGCCTGCGCAAGGACCCGGCGTCCCGCCCGTCCCTGGACGCGATCCTGGCCCGGACGGGAGCGGTCGACACGGTCGAACAGGGGCGCTCCAGGGACCCCTGGCTGCCCGGTTCCCTGGTGGCCCAACTGGGCCGTCACGCCGTGGAGTTGCTGGAGGTGGAGGACCCGACGGTGTACGGCGCCCTGCGGACCCCGGCCGATCAGGGGGCGCACGGGACGAGCGACCCGGGGGTGCGGGGCGGCACCGGACCCGCGGCTGCCGGTGCGGGGGCGCGACCGGCCACGGCCCACCCGCAGCCACCCCAGCACAGCACGCCCCCCGAACACACCGCGGCCCACCCCGCCTACGGCTACCCGCAACCCCACCCCCAGCCCACCCCGTACAACCCCTACACCACCGTCGTCACCCCTGACCCGGCCCCCACCCCGCCGGTCTACACCCCGCCGCCCCCGCCGCCCCCGCCCTACGATCCCGACGCCACCGACGAACCCCGCCGCACCCGCTCCACCGCGCTCCTCGTCACCGTCGCCCTGATCGTGATGCTGGCCGCGGGCGGTTCCGTCTACGCGCTCCTGAACGACGGCGGCAGCGGCGACGACGCCAAGGCGCCCGGCGGGCCCACCCCCACCACCTCGGCCGCCGCCCCGACCACCTCCGAGGAGCCGACTCCCACCCCGTCGCCCTCCGCGTCCACCAGCTCGCTGGTGCCCACCGCCTTCCTGGGCACCTGGACCACCGCCATAGACAACTCCACCGGTCACAACACCCGCGAACTGACCATCCGGCAGGGCGCGGTGGGCGACACGGTCCTCACCCTGGTCGCCGCCGGACCCGGTTACCACTGCGAGTTCACGGCGAAGCTCGCCGGCCGCCCCGGTGCCGGCGGGCCGCTGGACATAGGGCCGTCCAAGGTCACGTCGGGCAAGCCGCTCTCGTCGTGCACCGCCGGTGACCCCACCGAGGTGACCCTGCTGCCGGACGGCAGGCTGAAGCGCGCGACGAAGGGCGGCGGCGAGAGCCTGACGTACAGCAAAGGGTGAACTCCCGCTCCGACACAGGTAGTTGAACCTTCGGAGAACATCCGGAAGGTCGCCCCTTTTGTCCCTTCGTGCCCCCGTCCCGCCCCTTACGGTGACCCCACCATCCGGCTCCGGGGAGTGGCGGGGGCACCCACATGGAGTGGCTGAGCGCGGAGAACATCGTGGCCGTCGGCACCGCGGCGGCCGGCATCGTCGCGTCGGCGGGCATCTTCTGGTACGAGCGCCGGGTGCCGCGCCGCAAACGGATCGGCTACCGGGTCCAGATGGACAACCCGATCGGCGACGACGTCCGTTCCGGGCGGATCGGCAGACGGCTCGGTCTGTTCGACGAGGCCCCGGACATGGCGGACGCCACCCTCGTCCTGCTGCGCATCGAGAACGACGGCTCCCAGGGCATCGGCCGCGACGACTACACCAGCCCCGAACTGCACGGGCTCACGGCGGTGTTCAGCGACCGCACCATCCGCGGTGTCTCGGTCACCCAGCCGACCGACAGCGACCACCTCATGCCGCACTTCACCCCGGAGCGCGGCTTCGGCTACGCGGGCAACACCCTGCGCATCCCGCGCGTCCCGCTCAACGCGGGCGAGCACTTCAAGCTGCTCGTGCTGCTCTCCGGCGGTGACGTCGGCCGGGAGATCAGACTCATCGGCGGGCTGCACGACGGCGAGGTGCACACCAACCGCAGCGCCACTCCGGACGACGCGACGCCCCTGTTCAGCCGCGCCTCCCGGCTGATCACCATCATGCTGACGCTGAGCGTGCTCACCCTCGCCACGATCGTCGTCGCCCGCGACGACCACCCGCCGCCGATGGGCTGCGCGAAGGGCTCGTTGCAGGTGTACGGCTCCACGGCGTTCGCCCCGGTGATGCAGGACGCGGCCCGCAGCTACGAGAAGGAGTGCGAGGGGGCCTCGATCCACGTCGACGCACACGGCTCGACGGCCGGGATCAGGGACCTCGACGGTGCCGGCGCCGCCTGGAAGAAGAACGGCTCCCCGCCGGTGATGGCGCTCTCGGACGGCCCCAAACCCGTCGACATGCCCGAACTGAAGGAGAACCGGGTCGCGTTGGTGGTGTTCGCGCTGGTCGTCAACGACGGCGTGGGGCTGACGGACCTGTCCACGGCCGACGTGCGCCGGCTGTACCGGGGGGAGATCACCGACTGGAAGCAGCTGGGCGGCCCCGACCTGCCGGTGCGGCTGGTCAGCCGGGACGCCAACTCCGGGACCCGGCAGGTGTTCCAACGGCGGGTGCTGGGGCGCGGTGAGATCGCCAACTCCTCCGTCGACTGCGTCCACAAGGACGACCCGACGGCGAAGGTGATCCGCTGCGAGCTGGACTCGACCGACCAGGTGCTGTCGGAGGTGGCCCGGCTCAAGGAGGCGGTCGGCTACGCGGAGCTGAACGTGGCGGCCGGCGCGAAGGGGCTGCGCGTCCTCTCCCTGGACGGCCACGCCCCCTCGGTGGAGGCGATCGAACGCGGCACCAGCCCGTACCCGTACCGGGAGATCGAGTACGCGTACACGTACGGGCAGCCGGTCCCGGACTCGCTGGCGTCGCGCTTCCTGGCGTACGTGGAGAAGGGGAACGGGGAGGCGGCGATCCGGTCGTACGGGCACGTGCCCTGCTACACGCCGGTGGGGATGAAGTTGTGCGCGTGAGGCACCGGGTGGGCCGCCCTCATCCGACGTTCTCCCAGGTGCCCGACGCGGCCGAGCGGCTCATCGCGTCGAGGGCGGTCGCGCTGTGCACGGCGTCGTCCAGGGTCGCGCCGTACGGGGTGCCCTCGGCGATCGAGCGCAGGAAGGTGCGGGCCTCGATCACCTTGAGGTCGTCGTAGCCCATGGCGTTGGCGGCGCCGGGCTGGAAGGCGGCGTACTCGCCGTGGCCGGGGCCGACGAAGACGGTGCTGACGGGCTGGTCCTGGTAGGAGGAGCCGCGGCTGACGCCCAGCTCGCCGATCCGCCGGTAGTCCCAGAAGACGGCGCCCTTGGTGCCGTGCACCTCGAAGCCGTAGTTGTTCTGCTCGCCGACCGAGATCCGGGAGGCCTCCAGGACGCCGCGGGCACCGGAGGCGAAGCGCAGCAGGCAGTTGACGTAGTCCTCGTTCTCGACCGGGCCGAGTGCGCCGCCGGTGGCCAGGGTGTGGCCGGCGGTGGCGCCGCTGGGCCGGGCGCGCTCGGGGATGAAGACGGCGGTGTCGGCGGCGAGCGCGGTGATGTCCCCGAGCAGGTGGCGGGCCAGGTCGACGCCGTGCGAGGCCAGGTCGCCGAGGACGCCTCCGCCGCCGCGGGCCCGCTCGTAGCGCCAGGTCAGGGCGCCGTCGGGGTGGGCCGCGTAGTCGCTGAAGAGCCGGATGCGGACATGGGTGACGGCGCCCAACTCGCCGGAGGCGATGAGCTCACGGGCGTACGCGACGGCGGGGGCGTTGCGGTAGTTGAAGCCGACGCTGCCCTGGACGCCGGCCTTGCGGACCGCGTCCCGGACGGCGGTGGCGTCCTCGGCGGTCAGTCCGACCGGCTTCTCGATCCAGATGTGCTTGCCGGCCTCCGCCATGGCGACGCCGATCTCACGGTGCAGGAAGTTCGGCGCGGTGATGCTGACGGCGTGGATCCGGGGGTCGGCGGCGACCTCGCGCCAGTCCCGGGTGGTGTGCCGGAACCCGAAGGCACCGGCGGCCTCCTCGGCCCGGCCCGGCACCTCCTCGGCGACGGTCAGCAGCTCGGGGCGCACGGCCAGCTGCGGGTAGTGGTGGGGGATCCGCTGGTAGGCCTGGGTGTGCACCCGTCCCATCCAGCCGAATCCGACGACGGCGACGCCGAGCGCACGCACCATGGGCTGCCCCTCCACCGCTGCTTTGGACCATTCCGGAGACTGCCCGCCCACGATGCGGGCCCGCTTCCGCAGATGTCAAGACATACGGGCGTCCTTACAATCCCGGATCCGGGGGACGGGTGAGCGCCGTCGCCCGTCCGCGGCGCCGTCGTGGCTGGTCGCGCAGTTCCCCGCGCCCCTGAAGGGGCGCTCGACCGACGTGCCCCCGAAGGGGCGCGGGGAACTGCGCGAGGGACCACGGCGCACCCGCGGTCGACCGGTGAGGCGCGCCCCCCTTACCTCATCTGGGCTCGGGAGGGCGCTGCCGGGGCATGTTCGGGCGGGCCCCGTTCGTCCCCGGGGGCAGCGGGAAGCGGCCGTGCAGCTGCCCCGCCTCCCCCCGCGGCCCGGCCGCCCCCGCCGCCTGGATCGCCAGCGGCGCCGACCCGGTCCGGAACTCCACCATCCAGTCGGCCGTCTCCGTACGGACCAGCTCGGTCACGTCCTCCGAGAACCTCCGCAGCACCGCCAGGCACCGCTCCGCCGCCTCGCTCGCCGTCCCCTCCGCCGGCCCCAGCACCTCCCGCACGCTCTCCGACGCCCAGTCGAACTGGAGCACCTGGAGCCGCCGCTGCACGGCCTGCGCGGTGGCCATGTCCCTTATCCAGCCGGACGTCACCCCGAAGAACCGGTCGACCCCCACGCACGCCACCGCCGTCAGCAGCGCGAGATACCCCCAGGGCGCGACCCCGCCGACCACCCCGGTCAGGTCGAGCAGCGGCAGCGCAGCCCCCAGCACCGCCCCAACGGCCGCCCCGCCGCGCAGCGCCCGCGCCCCTCGCCGCTTCCACACCCGGTCCGTCAGGTACCACGCGGCCGTCTCCAGCGCCCCGCGCTCCACCCACCGGTACAGCTCGTCGAGCCGCTCGGCCGGCTCCCCCCAGTCCCCGAGCGGGAACGCCCGCCCGGCCAGATCGCCCGGCCGCAGTCCGGCCGCGCCCTCGCCCCGCCCGTCCTGACGCGGTCCCTCGGGCTGCATCTCCGGCTGACCCACCAGGCACTCCCTAACTGATCCCCACCGGTCACGTCCCGTGACACGGGCCATGGCATTGAACACGACGCCGGCCACCGCGCGGGGCCTGACAATGGATGCTGACGACGGGAACCCTTCCTACCGCCCAATGGGTGGCGAAGGCTTGGCTTTCGCGTCTTTTCCGCCCAGAAGTGGCCCTTGATCAGGTATAGGCCTCCAGTGATTCTCACTCGAAAGAGTGGCGGGGCGATGGCTGCGTCGACCACGTAGGCTCATGCACAACGGGACAACCGAGAACCGACATCCAGGAGCTGATCGTGATCCCCGGTGGTGGCCAGCCCAACATGCAGCAGCTGCTCCAGCAGGCCCAGAAGATGCAGCAGGACCTGGCACGGGCCCAGGAGGAGCTGGCGAACACGGAGGTCGACGGACAGGCGGGCGGCGGTCTGGTACGGGCCACCGTGACCGGCTCCGGCGAGCTGCGCGCGCTGAAGATCGACCCGAAGGCGGTGGACCCGGACGACACCGAGACCCTCGCCGACCTGATCGTCGCGGCCGTGCAGGCGGCCAACGAGAACGCGGGGACCCTCCAGCAGCAGAAACTGGGCCCGCTGGCCCAGGGTCTGGGCGGCGGCAGCGGCATCCCCGGGCTGCCGTTCTGAACTGGCCGTTCTGATGTTCGTCGCCCACGCGACACCGGTACCGCCTTCCTAGGACGGGCGGCAGCCAACTACCGTACGTACCGAAAGACTCCAGGAAGGGCAGTCCGTTGTACGAAGGCGTGGTCCAGGACCTCATCGACGAGCTGGGGCGGCTGCCCGGCGTCGGTCCGAAGAGCGCGCAGCGGATCGCCTTCCACATCCTCCAGGCGGAGCCCACGGACGTACGGCGTCTCGCGCAGGCCCTGTTGGAGGTGAAGGCGAAGGTCCGCTTCTGCGCGACCTGCGGCAACGTGGCACAGGAGGAACTGTGCAACATCTGCCGCGACGCCCGCCGCGACCCCACGGTGATCTGTGTGGTGGAGGAGCCCAAGGACGTCGTCGCGATCGAGCGGACCCGGGAGTTCCGGGGCCGGTACCACGTGCTCGGCGGGGCGATCAGCCCGATCGAGGGCGTCGGCCCCGACGACCTGCGCATCAGGGAACTCCTCGCCCGGCTGGCCGACGGCACGGTCACGGAGCTGATCCTGGCCACGGACCCGAACCTGGAGGGCGAGGCCACGGCCACCTACCTCGCCCGCATGATCAAACCCATGGGCCTGAAGGTCACCCGCCTGGCCAGCGGCCTCCCGGTGGGTGGCGACCTGGAATACGCGGACGAGGTCACCCTCGGGCGCGCCTTCGAGGGGAGACGACTCCTAGATGTCTGACGCCACGCTGCACGACACGACGCTGAACCCGGACGACTTCGCGGTCCAGATCGCGGACCAGGTGGAGAGCTTCCTGGTGGCCGTCACGGAGGTGGCGAAGGGCGACGAGCCGGACTCGGCGGTCCCCTTCCTCCTCCTGGAGGTCTCCCAGCTCCTGCTGGCCGGCGGCCGCCTCGGCGCACACGAGGACATCGTCCCCGACGAGCGCTACGAGCCGGACCTGGGCCCGGAGCCGGACGTCGACCAGCTCCGCGAGAACTTCGCGCGCCTCCTGGACCCGATCGACGTCTACTCCGAGGTCTTCGACCCGTACGAGCCCCGCAAGGCCCCCGTGCCGGCCCGGATCTCGGACGACCTCGCCGACATCATCACCGACCTGCGCCACGGCATGGCCCACTACCGGGCGGGCCGTACCACGGAGGCCCTGTGGTGGTGGCAGTTCTCCTACTTCTCCAACTGGGGCCCCACCGCCTCCGCGGTCCTGCGCGCCCTCCAGTCCGTCCTCATCCACGTCCGCCTGAACCAGCCCCTGGAGGAACTGGACGGCCTGGACACCGACCAGGACACCATCGGCGACGAGACCCTGGAGTTCGAGGCGGGCCAGGTCATGCAGCAGGAGATCGGCGGCCTGGGAGCCCGCACCTCGACCAGGTAGGCGGCTCCCGGGCCCGGTGAGGGGCGGGGTTCAGCGGATGCCGACGCCGGCGAGGTACGCCGCCAGGTCCTCCGTGACCGTCTCGCCCGCCCAGCCGACGTAGCCGTCGGGGCGGACCAGGAAGACGCCGGGGCCGTACGACTCGGGGGCGGACGCCAGGGTCCGTACGTCCGCCCGCGGGGCAGCGGTCGTGCCCAGCAGGGTCCAGTGCGGTCCCCGGAAGAGGTCGAAGAGGCGCCCGCCGGGGACCGCGGCGTCCGGGGCGCGGTCGCCCGCGCGCACCGGTCCCGGGTCGGCCCGGGTCTCGGCGCTGAGCGACGACTCCTGGTAGCCGACGCCGAGCTGGACGGTGGCCCGGCCCCGCCGGACCTCGCCGCGGTGCACGCCGGTGGACAGCTCCAGCATGGCCGCGGCGTTCGCCCGCCGCTCCTCCTCGTACGTCTCCAGCAGGGGCTCGGGGGCGCCCCGCAGCACCGCGTCCAGCTTCCAGCCGAGGTTGTAGGCGTCCTGGACGCTGGTGTTCAGGCCCTGCCCCCCGGCCGGCGAGTGCACGTGCGCGGCGTCGCCCGCGAGGAACACCCGGCCCACCCGGAACCGGTCCGCGAGCGCCGCCCGGGGCCGGAACTCCGAGGCCCAGCGCACCTCGGTCACGTCCGCGGCGGACAGGTGGGTGTACCGGGCGACCAGGTCGCGCACCCCGTCCTCGGTCACGTCCGGCTCCGCGTCCGCCGGCAGCCGTGCGGCCAGCTGGAACTCCTCGGTGCGGGCCAGCGGGCAGATCCCGAGGACGCTGCCGTCCGTGGCCGGGAAGGCGTGCCAGTACGCCCGGTCCAGGCCCCGCACCCGCAGGTCCGCCACCACGAACGGCGCCGGGTCGACGGTCTCGCCGGTCATGCCGACGCCGAGGGCCCGCCGGACGACCGAGCGTCCGCCGTCGGCCGCCACCACGTAGCGCGCGCGGACCGTCGTACCGTCGGCGAACGCCACGTCCACGCCGTCCGCGTCCTGTTCCAGGCCCGTGACCTCGCGCCCGAAGGCGGCCTTCCCGCCCAGTTCCGTGAGCCGGGCGTACAGGATCTCCTGGGTGCGCCACTGCGGGATCATCTGCGGCACGGGGTAGGGCGTGCCCGCGTCCGGCTCGAAGGGTTCGAACATCGACTCCTCGCCGACCTGCTCGCCGTCCCGCCAGACCATCCGGTCCGGGTAGGGCCCGCTCGCCGCGAGGACCGCGTCGATGACGCCGAGGTCGTCGAAGACCTCCTGGGTGCGGGGCTGGATCCCCTTGCCGCGCGAGCCCGGGAACAGGGCGTCCTCGCGCTCCACGAGCTGGGCCGCCACCCCGCGCCGGGCGAGGTCGATGCCGAGGGCGAGCCCGGTGGGGCCCGCACCCACGATCAGGACATCCGTCGTATCCATGACCACATCTCCTTAACGTCGTTAAGTGCCATCGGTCACGAGAGTGCCCTTAACGTTGTTAAGCTGTCAAGCGTGAGTACGGAACGACGAGCCCCCCTGGACCGTGCGCGGGTCGCGGACGCGGCGCTGCGGCTGCTGAACGAGGTCGGCCTCGACGGGCTGACCCTGCGCGCCATCGCGAAGGAGCTGGACGTCAAGGCGCCCGCTCTGTACTGGCATTTCAAGGACAAGCAGGCGCTGCTCGACGAGATGGCGACGCAGATGTTCCGGCGGATGGCGGCCGGCACCGAACTCGACCCCGCCGACACCTGGCAGGAACGCCTGCTGAAGGACAACCGCGGCCTGCGCGCCGCGCTGCTCGGCTACCGCGACGGCGCCAAGGTCTTCAGCGGCTCACGCTTCACCGGCACCGACCACGCACCGGCCATGGAGGCGAACCTGCGCCTGCTGACGGCCGCCGGGCTCACCCTCGCCCAGGCCGTCGACGCGGGCCGCACGGCCCAGGCCTACACCCTCGGCTTCGTCATCGAGGAACAGGGCATGCGCCCCCTGCCGGGCGGCGAGAAGGCCCGCACCGACATCGCCGACCGCGCCCGCCGCCTGTCCGACCACCCCCTCGCGGCGGCGGCCGGCGCGTTCCTCTTCGATGACTACGACCGCCAGTTCGAGGAAGGTCTCGCGGTCGTGATCGCGGGGATCGGGGCCCGGTACGGGGTGGCGCCCCGGCCTGCCCCGGGCTGAGCCGCGTGCCTCTCTGTGAGCCGGGGCACTTTCCGCGTGACGGGGCGTGCGCTGGGCAGGTTCCGTTCCGGACGCGAGCGGCCGCCGCCGAACACCCCCCGTGCGATGTCTCACCATGCGGGAGCAGTCTGGTGGAATTCGGACGCTCGTTAGACTGAGCCGACACAAACGAACCGAGCGAGGAGCGCACGTGGGCCTTGTCGTGCAGAAGTACGGAGGCTCCTCCGTTGCCGATGCCGAGGGCATCAAGCGCGTCGCCAAGCGGATCGTGGAAGCGAAGAAGAACGGCAACCAGGTGGTTGTCGTCGTTTCCGCGATGGGCGACACGACGGACGAGTTGATCGATCTCGCCGAGCAGGTATCCCCGATGCCTGCCGGGCGGGAGTTCGACATGCTGCTGACCGCCGGAGAGCGCATCTCCATGGCCCTGCTGGCCATGGCGATCAAAAACCTGGGCCACGAGGCCCAGTCGTTCACGGGCAGCCAGGCGGGCGTCATCACCGACTCCGTGCACAACAAAGCCCGGATCATCGACGTCACGCCCGGCCGCATCCGCACCGCCCTCGACGAGGGCAACATCGCCATCGTGGCCGGTTTCCAGGGCGTCAGCGCCGACAAGAAGGACATCACCACGCTGGGGCGCGGTGGCTCCGACACGACGGCCGTGGCGCTCGCCGCCGCGCTCGACGCCGAGGTCTGCGAGATCTACACCGACGTCGACGGTGTGTTCACCGCCGACCCGCGCGTGGTGAAGAAGGCGCGGAAGATCGACTGGATCTCCTTCGAGGACATGCTGGAGCTCGCCGCCTCCGGTTCCAAGGTGCTGCTCCACCGCTGTGTGGAGTACGCCCGCCGCTACAACATCCCGATCCACGTGCGGTCCAGCTTCAGCGGACTGCAGGGCACGTGGGTCAGCAGCAAGCCGATTGGGGACAAGAAGGTGGAGCAGGCCATCATCTCCGGTGTCGCGCACGACACCTCCGAGGCCAAGATCACGGTCGTCGGTGTGCCGGACAAGCCGGGCGAGGCCGCAGCCATCTTCCGGACCATCGCCGACGCCGAGATCAACATCGACATGGTCGTGCAGAACGTGTCCGCCGCGGCCACCGGCCTGACGGACATCTCCTTCACGCTGCCCAAGACCGAGGGCCGCAAGGCCATCGACGCGCTGGAGAAGAACCGTCCGGGCATCGGCTTCGACTCGCTGCGCTACGACGACCAGATCGGCAAGATCTCGCTGGTCGGCGCGGGCATGAAGACCAACCCGGGCGTCACCGCCTCCTTCTTCGAGGCACTGTCCGACGCCGGGGTGAACATCGAGCTGATCTCGACCTCCGAGATCCGCATC
Organism: Streptomyces sp. NPDC021562; assembly: GCF_040640875.1. Lineage (NCBI taxonomy): Bacteria > Bacillati > Actinomycetota > Actinomycetes > Kitasatosporales > Streptomycetaceae > Streptomyces > Streptomyces sp. NPDC021562. The sequence continues at coordinate 243,206 of NZ_JBFACN010000006.1, read as the reverse complement.
TCGGTCGTCACCCGCGCCGACGACGTGCCGGAGGCCGTGCGCGCCGTGCACTCCGCCTTCGGACTCGACTCGGACACCGACGAGGCCGTGGTCTACGGGGGCACCGGCCGATGACTGCCAAGCCGGCGCTCGCGGTCGTGGGGGCGACCGGGGCCGTCGGCACGGTGATGCTCCAGATCCTGTCCCAGCGGGCGGACGTCTGGGGCGAGATCCGCCTGATCGCCTCCCCGCGCTCGGCCGGCCGCAAGCTGACCGTGCGCGGGGCGGAGGTCGAGGTCGTCGCCCTGTCCGAGGAGGCCTTCGACGGGATCGACGTCGCCATGTTCGACGTCCCCGACGAGGTGTCCGCGCGCTGGGCGCCGGTCGCCGCCGCCAGGGGCGTGGTCGTGGTGGACAACTCGGGCGCCTTCCGGATGGACCCGGACGTGCCCCTCGTGGTCCCCGAGGTCAACCCGCACTGCGCCCGCAACCGGCGCCGCGGGATCATCGCCAACCCCAACTGCACCACCCTGTCGATGATCGTCGCCCTGGGCGCGCTGCACGCCGAGTTCGGGCTGCGCGAGCTGGTGGTGTCGTCGTACCAGGCGGTGAGCGGGGCCGGGCGGGCCGGCGTGGAGACGCTGCGGGCGCAGCTGTCGCTGGTCGCCGGTACGGAGCTGGGCACCAAGCCCGGGGACGTGCGGCGGGCCGTGGGGGACGACACCGGGCCGTTCCCGGAGCCGGTCGCGCTCAACGTCGTGCCGTGGGCCGGGTCGCTGCGGGAGGACGGCTGGTCGTCGGAGGAGATGAAGGTGCGGGACGAGTCCCGCAAGATCCTCGGGCTGCCGAAGCTGCCGGTCGCGGTCACCTGCGTACGGGTGCCGGTGGTCACCACGCACTCGCTGACCGTGCACGCCCGTTTCCAGGGCGAGGTCACCGTGGACAAGGCCCGGGAGATCCTCGACACCGCCCCGGGTGTGGTCCTGTTCGACAACCCGGCCGCCGGGGAGTTCCCCACGCCCGCGGACGTGGTCGGCACCGATCCGACCTGGGTCGGGCGGGTGCGGCGGGCGCTCGACGACCCGACCGCGCTCGAACTGTTCGTCTGCGGGGACAACCTCCGCAAGGGGGCCGCGCTGAACACCGCGCAGATCGCCGAGCTCGTGGCGGCCGAGCTGACCGGCCGTTCAGGAACGGCGTAGCGCGCGTGAATGGCCGGTGACCAGGGGGAACGTTCTCGATGGGAGCGGGCCCATGGTGAGGATTCCCCTAAGAAATGTGGTCCGGAGCATGGTCCGGACCTCTTGAACCGGGGGGCCTCGGCGTTCGAAGATTTTCCTCCCCGTCCTCCGCAACCACGCGGGCGGCGGGGAGCGTCTTTGCGATCGCCCTCTTACCGGGCGCTTACGCGGCGGCCTTCGGGACGTGCGGACGCATGATCCTGGCGTGGGGACGCCGTGATCGGGGCGTGGGGACGCCCGTTCATATGGGATATAGGGGAAGAGCGGGACGCATGACGGCACTTGAGGCACCGTCGGGTGTACGGCCGGACGCGCGAAGAGCGGCACCGTGCGCCACGGCGACGCCGCGCCGGCCGGCAGGGCGACCCGACGCGACGGCTGGGCCCGGCGCCCGCGGGTCCGATGTGAAAGTGATGCTCGGCACGTACAACCCCGGCGGGGGTGAGTGTGTCCAACTTGCGTGGCAGAGGTTCTCGAACTCAGTGCGCCCCGCGGCGCGACGGCCCTACGGCCGCCCCGCGCCGGCCTGCGCCCCCGCGTGCCCGGTGCGCCCGGCGGCATGCCGGTGATCGCGCCCATGCCCGCAGCGCGGCCCACCCGCATACCCAGCCAGCGCGACGGCGCGGAGGAGACGGCGGCGGCCGGTACGACGGTCGACCACCTGACCGAGACCTACCGGGCGCACTACCGTTCGCTCCTCGGCCTCGCCGCGCTCCTCCTCGACGACACCGCCTCCTGCGAGGACGTCGTGCAGGAGGCGTTCATCCGTGTCCACTCCGCCCGCAAACGCGTCCGCGACCCGGAGAAGACCCTCGCCTATCTCCGGCAGACGGTCGTCAACCTCTCCCGTTCCGCGCTGCGCCGCCGCATCCTCGGCCTCAAGCTCCTCTCCAAGCCGATGCCCGACATGGCGAGCGCGGAGGAGGGGGCCTACGACCAGCTGGAGCGGCGTGACCTCATCAAGGCGATGAAGGGACTGCAGCGCCGGCAGCGCGAGGTCCTGGTGCTGCGCTACTTCGCCGACATGACCGAGGCCCAGGTCGCCGAGACGCTCGGCATCTCGCTGGGTTCGGTGAAGGCGTACGGCTCGCGCGGCATCGCGGCGCTGCGGGTCGTGATGGAGGCGTCGGTATGAGGGAGGAAGCGGAGGGGCGGGACTCGCATGACCGGCACGAGCCCTACCTCTGGCACGAGCCGATGCCACCACGCCACGAGCAAGAGCACACGCAATCGCACGCTGGGAACGGAACTGTGAACCACGGCCCCGACGAAAAGGGCCCGGAGGGCCTCGGCCAGGGCTCTGAAGAACTCCGGAACGACCCCGACGAAGAACTCCGTGACGACCCCGACCGGACCGGCCGCGGGCTCCCCGCGGACCCGGACGGGCTCGGCGTCGACGAGTTGGCGCTGCGGCGGCTGCTGCACACCGCGGTCGACGACCTCGCGCCCCGTGACGGCGCCCTCGACCGGCTGCGCCGTGCCGTGCCCGCCCGCCGGGCCCGCAAGCGTCAGGCCGCCGTCGGGATGGCGGCCGCCGCCCTGTTCATCGGCACCGCGATCCCCGCCCTCGTCCACGTCTCCAACTCCGGCGGCACCGACCCCAACACCTCCATGGCCGGCCAGGCCTCCCAGGCCCAGGGCGGCTCGGCCGGCGGCAAGAACCCGGACGGCGGCACCGGCACCGCGGGCAGCTCCGGCGGCCCGGAGGCCAGCCGGAGCCCCGGCGCCACCCAGGGCAGCGGCAAGGACGAGAGCACCGGGAGCACCGGCGGCACCAAGGTCGTCCCCACGGCGAGCGCCGCCGCCCCGGTCTGCACCTCCGCCCAGCTCGGCGCCCCGGCGGCCACCGTCGGCGCCCCCGACTCGACCGGCGCCGTCTACGGCACCTTCCGCGTCGTCAACGTCTCGGCGACGAGCTGTACCGTCGGCGGCCCCGGCAGCGTCGGCGTCCTCGCGCAGGGCGCGGCCGACGCCACCAAGGTCGTCGCCGTCCGGCACGCCTCGGGCGACCCGGCGGCCGGGCTCCCCGACCCGACCACCGAACTCACCGGCCTGGTCCTGGCACCCGGCGCCGCCTACGCGGAGAAGTTCGCCTTCGTCCCGACGGCCCCCTGCCCGACCGGCGGATCCGGTACCGGCGGCACCACCGACCCCGGCGGCACGCCCTCCCCGAGCCCCTCCGAGGACGCGAGCAGCAGCACCGGCACGACCACCTCGGGCACGGAGGGCGTCACCACCCAGATGCTCACCGAGGACGGTACGGCCGACGGCAGCGTCGCGGTCTCGTACACCCCGGAGGCCGGGTCCCCGACCGGCTCGGCGACGGTGCCGAACGCGTGCGCGGGCACGGTCTACTGGACCGGGGTCCTGGCGGCGCAGTGACGCCCACGGCCGAGGCCCCGGACGTCCGCGCCGGGGCCGGTCAGACCGTGGCCGTCGGCTGCTGCGCCTCCTCGTGCGGGATCAGCCCGAGCTCCGCGTCCCGGGCGAACTCCGCCTCCCGGCGCAGCAGCCGGAACCACATGAACACCACGAACCCCGCGAAGACGAACCACTCACCGGTGTAGCCGAGGTTCTGGAACGCCTTCAGGTCGAGCCCCGAGTTGTCCGGCGCGGCCGCCGGTACGGCCGTCATCCCCGCGTCGGCCTTGTCCAGGGTGATCCACGCGTCGTACACCGGGTACGGCACCAGGTTCACCAGGGAGGCCGCGCTGATCGCCGCCGTCTGCCCGGACGGCAGGCCGCCCTGGGCGCTGACGCCGTTGTCCCCCGGTGTCTCGGAGGCCTGGAGCGCGCCGGTGACGGTGACCTCGCCGGTGGGCGGGGCGGGCGCCGCGGCGGCGTCGGCCTTGCCGGGCAGCCAGCCGCGCACCACGGGCAGGGCCTTGCCGGAGTCGGTGCGCAGCAGGGTCAGCACGTAGTAGCCGTCACGGCCGTCGAGCTGCCGGTCGGGCACCAGCAGCTGCTTGGCGTACCGGCCGCTGACGACGGCCCGCTTGCCGGAGGTGGCCTGGTCGACGGGGAGCAGGTCGGCCAGCGGCCGGGCCGCTTCCGTCCTGGCCGTCACGACCTGCTCGTCGGCGGTGCGGTGCGCTTCCACCCGCGCCTCGAAGCGGCTCAGCTGCCACGACCCCATGAAGATGCAGAACGGGATGGCGAGCAGCACGAAGACGTTGATGCCCCACCAGCGGGGTGTCAGCAGGAACCGGTACACCCTGTCCACGGTACGGGGCGCTTTGCGGGGGGTTGGGAGTGGGGGTGGGCGCGCGCAAAGTTATCCACAGGCTGAGGACGAGAGCAGCGCATTGTGGGCGGAGGCAGGCACTATGGGGCCATGACTGCGGCCATGAGTGAGAGCGACATGCCGGACTGGGAGAAGCGCTTCCGCGCCCCTCGGGTCTCCCTGCCGGACTGGGCGGAGGACGCCCCCGACCGTTCCCTGTTCGTGTCGAACGCGACGGGGACGTACGAGCTGTACGCCTGGGACCGCGCGAGCGGGGAGCAGCGCCAGGCGACGAACCGGCCGAACGGCACGACGGACGGGCTGCTCTCCCCGGACGGCGCGTGGATCTGGTGGTTCGACGACAAGGACGGCGACGAGTTCGGCGTCTGGCGCCGCCAGCCCTTCGAGGGCGGCGCGGACGAGGAGGCGACGCCGGGCCTGGAGCCGTCGTACCCCTCGGGCCTGGCCCTCGGCCGGGACGGCCGCACAGCCGTCGTGGGCCGCTCGACGGATGCCGAGGGCACGACGATCTACCTGGTCAGGACAGGCGAGGAGCCGTCGGAGATCTACCGGCACGCCGAGTCGGCGGGCGTCGGAGACCTCTCCCACGACGGGTCGCTGATCGCGATCGAGCACACCGAGCACGGTGACGCGATGCACTCGGCGCTGCGCGTGATCCGCCCCGACGGCACGACGGTCGCCGAGCTGGACGACACCAGGGGCGGCGCCGAGGAACTGGGCCTGGAGGTGCTGGGCTTCGCCCCGGTCGAGGGCGATCCGCGGCTGCTCATCGGCCATCAGCGGCGGGGCCGCTGGGAGCCGCTGGTCTGGGACGTCGTGACCGGCGCGCAGACGGACCTGATCCTGGACCTGCCCGGCGACGTGAGCGCCGAGTGGTACCCGGACGGCAGCGCGCTGCTGATCGCGCACAGCCACAAGGCCCGCAGCGAACTGTTCCGCTACGACCTCGGCACGCAGGAGCTGACCCGGATCCCCACCCCGCCGGGAACCGTCTCCGGGGCCACGGCCCGCCCGGACGGCACGGTCGAGTACCTCTGGTCGTCGGCCGCCGAGCCACCGGTGGTCCGCTCCACGACGGGCGCGGTCGTCCTCGACCCGCCCGGTATGAAGTGCCCCCCGTCGGTCCCGGTCTCGGACGCGTGGGTGGAGGGACCGGGCGGTCCCATCCACGCCCTGATCCAGAAGCCGGCCGGTGCCGTCGGCCCGCTCCCCACGGTCTTCGACCTGCACGGCGGTCCGACCTGGCACGACAGCGACAGCTTCGCGGCGGGCCCGGCGGCCTGGGTGGACCACGGCTACGCGGTGGTCCGCATCAACTACCGGGGCTCCACGGGCTACGGCCGCGCCTGGACGGACGCGCTGAAGCACCGGGTGGGCCTGATCGAACTGGAGGACGTCGCCGCGGTACGGGACTGGGCGGTCGAGTCCGGTCTCGCCGACCCGGACCGGCTGATCCTGACCGGCGGCTCCTGGGGCGGGTACCTCACGCTCCTCGGCCTCGGCACCCAGCCCGCGTCCTGGGCGGTGGGCATCGCCGTCGTCCCGGTCGCCGACTACGTCACGGCGTACCACGACGAGATGGAGTCACTGAAGGCGATGGACCGCACGCTGCTCGGCGGCACCCCGGAGGAGGTCCCGGACCGCTTCGCCGCGTCCTCGCCCCTGACGTACGTCGACGACGTGAAGGCCCCCGTCTACATCTCGGCCGGTCTCAACGACCCCCGCTGCCCCATCCGCCAGATCGACAACTACGTGTCCCGCCTGGCAGCCCGCTCGGCCCCCCACGAGGTCTACCGCTACGACGCGGGCCACGGCTCCCTGGTGGTGGACGAACGCATCAAGCAACTGAGGCTGGAGATGGAGTTCGCGAAGCGCCACCTGAAAGAGAAGGCGGAGGCCCCCCTCTAGACCCACGCCGCCCGAAGCGCCCCCTTAGGGGCGCGGGGAACTGCGCGCTCAGCCCCCACCCACCCGCAGCCACCCGACAACGCCGACCCACCCACCCCCCTCTCAACCGAGCGAGTCGGGCGGGTGGGTGGGCGGCACCCTCCCCGACAACTCCGCCAACCCCCGCCGAGTAGCGGCCACCACCACCCGATCCCCACCCCGCATCACATACCCCCCGTCCGCAACCCCCGCCCGCCCCTCCAACCCCAGCACCCGCCACGCCCCCGCCCGGAACGCCCCCGCCACGGTCCGCCCCTCCAACTGCGGATGCCCACCCACCCCCAGCACCGCCACCAGCAACACCTTCCGCTCCACCGCGATCGCCCCGAGGACCTGCCGCCCCAGCATCGCCCCGGCGAAGGACGGCGCCGCCAGATACGACACGCTCCGGCTCCGGGTGACCGCCCGCGGGTGCGCCGTCCGCAACGTCCGGTACACGGCGGTCGCGAAGTCGTCGTCGTACAGCCGCAGCACGGCCTTGAGGTCCGGCCGTACGGACCGCGCGTACAGCACGGCCTCCAGGTTCGTGGTGTCCGCGCTGGTCACCGCGAGCAGCGCCTGCGCCCGGTGGATCTTGGCGGCCTCCAGGACCCCCTCCTGGGTGACGTCCCCGAGCACCACCGGCACCCGCAGCCGCCGCGCCACCGCCAGCCCGCGCGCGTCGGGATCGGACTCCACGCACACCACCGGGACGTGCAGTTCGTGCAGCCGGGTCAGCACCCGCGTCCCGATCTTCCCCAGCCCGAGCAGCACCACGTGCCCGCTCAGCCCGCGCGGCGGCTTCCGCAACGCGGACGCGGTCCGGAACGTGCCGAGCGCTTCGAGCACCGCCGCCAGCAGCACCGGCAGCAGCAGCAACCCCATCAACCCCGACAGCAGTTGCAGGATCTGCCGCCCGAGCGACTCCCCGATCGCGGGATTGTCGATGGCGAACAGGTCGAGGAGCGTGTAGTAGAAGGCCCGTACCGGATGGATGCCCGTCACGATCGACAGCGCGACCGCGAGCGCGACCACACACCCCACGAGTCCGGCCAGCGACCACCTGAGCCGCCGCGAGAACAGCGACGCGAGCGCCGGTACGACTCCGGCCCCGACGCCGTTGCCGCGCCCACGGCCGCCGGGCGCCGCCGCCCCCGCGGACGACGACACCTGTTCGAGCACCAGCACGCCCCGGCCGTCCGCGGCCCGTACCTCCGCCTCGTCGGGCAGCAGGCGGGGTCCCTGGTCGGCGCCGCCCGCGGACGGCCCGGACGGCAGCGGACCGGTGCTGTTCGCGGAGAGCAGCGCCAGCGGAAACAGCCCCAGGTCGGCGTCCCGCCGGTCGGCCCCGGAACCGGGCGGCAGTTCCACCGCCCGCAGGACCAGGCCGTCCGTCTGGATGACCTTGCCGTGCCCGGCGAGCGCGGTGGCGGCGAGCGCGGGGGCCGCGGTGTCGGCGTCGGAGAGGACGATCGTGGCCGCGTCCCCGGCCTCGCCGTCCGCGTCCCCGACCGCCAACGCGGCTGCCTGGTCGAGGAGTTCCTCGATGTGCTGGCCGAGCCGCCGGTTGTAGAGCCGCAGGACCAGGCGCAGCCTGGGGTTGAGCCGACGGGCGGTGAGGGCGGCGCGGATGTTGGTCTCGTCGTCGTCGTAGACGAGGGCGAGCGCGCGGGCCCGCTCCACGCCCGCCTCGGCGAGCACGGACTCGGTGGCTTCGAGGGCCTCCAACACCCGTTCCCCGCGCGGCGCTTCCCCGGTGGCCGTGCCGGGACCGCCGGTGCTCCCGGAGCCGCCGTTGCCGCCTCCGTTACCTCCGTTGCCTCCGTTGCCACCGCCGTTGGCGGTCGCCCGCCCGACGGCGGCGCTCACCACCCGGTCGATCAGCGCGGCGGAGGCGGCGCGGGCCCGTCCGACGACCGGCGGCCGGGCGGTGCGCCCGTTCGGGGGCACGACCAGGGTGACCTGTTCGCCGTACACCGTGCGCAACTCGGCGGCCAGCCGGTGCGCGAGCCCGTCGTCCCCGCACACCACCATGGGTGCCGGACCCCCACCACCTTGATACGGAACGCTCGCCACGAGGGAAAAGACTGCCTCAACGGGACGCATGGTTCCAGCAACGAAGTGAACAGCCGGCCCCCGCCTCCCGTAGGGAGGGGGAGGGAGCATCATCCCGGATCTGACCGAAGTGCCGGAGGTATCCGTCCCGTGGCCATCACCGAGAAAGCCGCCCCGCCCGGGTCGGCCGCCGCCCACGACGAGCCCCCCGGCCGCTCCGGTCGCTCCGGCGGCCCCGCCCGCCCCGGTCGCCCCGGCCGCTCCGGCCGTTCCGAGCAGGAGGGCTGGCACCTCAACTCACCCCTCGTGCTGACCCTGGTGCTGCTCCTGGTCGTGGTCTTCCAGGGGCCGGTGCGCGGCGCGCTGGCGAAGCCGGTGATGCAGAGCTGGATGACGGTGTTCGTGGCAGTGGTCGTCCAGGCGCTCCCCTTCCTCGTCCTCGGCGTCCTGCTCTCCGCGGCCCTCGCGGTGTTCGTGCCGCCGTCCTTCTTCGCCCGCGCCCTGCCCGGCCGCCCCGCCCTCGCGGTCCCGGTCGCGGGCCTGGCCGGTGCGATCCTGCCGGGCTGCGAGTGCGCGTCGGTCCCGGTGGCGGGCGCCCTGGTCCGCCGGGGCGTCACTCCGGCCGCGGCGATCGCCTTCCTCCTCTCCGCCCCGGCGATCAACCCGATCGTGCTGACGGCGACGGCCGTGGCGTTCCCGCGCAACCCCGAGATGGTGCTGGCGCGGTTCGCCGGCAGCCTGCTGGTCGCGTGCGTCATGGGCTGGCTGTGGCAGCGGGTGGGCCGCACCGACTGGCTGCGGCCGCCGGCGCACGCGCACCACGAGGGCGAGACGAAGATGGAGGCGTTCTGGTCCTCGGTCCGGCACGACACCGTGCACGCGGGCGGGTTCCTGGTGCTCGGTGCGATGGCCGCGGCGACGCTGAAGGCCGTGGCCCCGGCGGAGTGGCTGCGCACGGCGGCCGCCAACCCGGTGGTGGCGATCCTCGCGCTGTCCATCCTGGCGGTGCTGCTGTCCATCTGCTCGGAGGCGGATGCGTTCGTGGCGGCCTCCCTGACCCAGTTCTCCCTCACCGCCAAGCTGGCGTTCCTGATCGTGGGCCCGATGATCGACCTGAAACTCTTCGCCATGCAGGCGGGCACCTTCGGCCGCGGCTTCGCCCTGCGCTTCGCCCCCGCCACGTTCGTCGCCGCCATCGCGGGCGCGCTGGTCACCGGGGCGGTGCTGCTGTGAACCGGCAGGCTCAGGCGGCGGTGCTGTTCCTGGTCGGGGCGGCCCTCCTGCACGCGGGCATGACCAACCTGTACCTGCGCTACGTCAAGGCGGGCCTGCAACCGCTGATCCTGGCGGCGGGCGCGGTCCTGATCGTCGCGGCGCTGGCGACGGCGTGGTACGAGTGGCGAGCCCGAGCCCGCACCACCCCCACCCAGGACCACGCTCACCGCGAACCCCGCATCTCCTGGCTCCTGGTCCTCCCCCTCCTCGCCCTGATCCTCGTCGCCCCGCCCGCCCTCGGCTCCTACAGCGCGGTGCGCGCCGGTACGGCCCTGCAACAGCCGTACGGCTACATGAAGTTGCCCAAGTCGGACCCCATCCCGCTGAACCTGGTCGACTACGCGGGACGGGCGGTCTACGACCACGGGCGCTCCTTCGGCGGCAGGAGCGTGCGCTTCGCGGGTTTCGTGGCCCTGGACAAGAGCGGCGCCCCCTACCTGGTCCGCATGGCCCTCAACTGCTGCGCGGCGGACGCCCAGCCGGTGAAGGTGGCCCTGACCGGCAAGATCCCCCCGGTCCTCCAGCCGGACGCCTGGCTCCAGGTGACGGGCACCTACACCGCCCGCGTGACCCACGACCCGGTGAACAACGGCCCGATCCCCTACCTCAAGGTCACCCAGGCCAAACCGATCCCGGTCCCGTCCGACCCGTACGACGAGAGCTGGAACAACTGACGGTCTGCCCGGGACACCGCGTCGACCGGCTCAGGCAGCACCGGAGAGGCGCTGCTCGCGGTGCCGGCAGTCCCGGCAGTGGCCCGGTTGCGGGGCGCGGAAGCCTCGGTCGCAGCCGTCGCAGTTCCACATGGGGACGACGGTCCGGGCGGCCGGCGGCGCCGGGATGCTCGCCGGTGCTTGCAGGGGCGTCTCCTTGAGCCGGTGGGCGAGGATGCCGGCCGGGCGGGCCAGGAGGTGGGCCGGGAGGCCTGCGGTGAGGTGGTCGGCGATCTGTGTGGGCCGGACGCCCGCCGCGAGCCAGCGGCTGACGGCCGGTGCGAGGCGGACGGCGTCCTGCTCGGAGAGGGTGAGGCGGGGGTCGATGCGGCGCAGGCCCGCGAGTACGGCGACGGCCTTCGGGTCGGCGTCGGCGAGCGGAACCGGTGCCTCTGCCTGCGCCGGTACGGGTGCCTGCACCGCTTCCTGTACTGCTTCGGACACCGGTACGACTGGTCGGGCGGCGGGTCGCTTCCGGGGGCGGCGCGGCTTCGGCGGTTCGGGAGGGGCGGGATCGCCGCCGGGGACGTCGTAGAAGTACGTCCGGGTACGGATCTGGCCGGTGGGCGTTCGCTCGCGGCGGCGTTCCAGGTAGCCGTCCGCCTCCAGTTCCCTGAGGGCCCGGGAGATCAGGATCTCGCCCTCGGTGAAGTGACGGCACAGGGCGGCGATGCTCACCGGGGCGCCGTCGGGCAGGGAGAGGACGTACAGCGCGACGCCCACCGTGACCGCGCTGCCGGGCCGTTGGGCGAGGGCGTTGGAGATCACGGTGAAGTCGGCGGAGAGCCGGGTGCGGACGTGGATCACGCCGGAGGTCGGGAGTCCGGCGTGGGCGCGCGAGGGCGCGTTAGACTGCGGTTCAGCCATCGGGAAGGCGTTCACTTCCGGATCGGTCAGGCCCTCGTTCGGGATGCCAGTCCCGGCCGGGGGCCGTCGTCTGTGTGCGGTTGTCGCGGCGAACGTAACGGTCCGTGTCCCGCCCCTGCAAGCCGGTCACCCGGACGGGTGACGCGGACCGTGCGGCCGGGGAGGGTGGGTGGGCGGGTAGTTCTTTCTCCCGGTTCTTTGGGGAGGTCAGCGGCCCACCGGCCCCTCGCGGGCAAGGGTCCGGTGAGCCCGGGGCGGCGGCCTCAGCCCTTCAACCCGCCTATGAAAGCGGTCCAGGCGGTGGTGTCGAAGCACAGTGCCGGCCCGTGCGGGACCTTGCTGTCACGGACGGGGACGGCGCCGGGGAACCCGTCGGCCACCTCCACGCAGTCGCCCCCCGCCTGATTGCTGTAGCTGCTCCTGCGCCAGGCGGCGTCGTTCAGATCGGGACGGGACGTTCGCTCCACGGTGACTGTCCTCCATCACGGATCGGATCATGTCGAGTGACATGAGCGGGGGCAGGGCTGCCGCCCGTAGCCGATCGTAGGTCAGCGCGAAGCTCCTGACCTCGCCGGTTTCCTCGATGAGTTGGCCGTAGTGAGCGCCCTCCGTGTAGGCGGCTTCCGAGTCGTCCGGCATGGTCAGGAGTGTGAGCGAGCCGCCCATGACGTCGTGCTCACCCTGGTCGAACGGCAGTACCTGCACGGTGAGATGGGACTCCGTCGCGGTGTCGAGCAGTCGCTCCAACTGCTCTCGCATCACCGCCGGGCCGCCGACCGGACGCCTGAGCACCGCCTCGTCGAGGACCACCCACAACTCCGGCCGGTCGGCCGCGCCGAGCCGTGTCTGACGGCCCATGCGGGCGACGACCCGCTCCTCCAACTGCTGCCTGCCGTCGAGTGTTCGGCCGACGCTCAGCACCGTCCGCGCGTAGGCCTCGGTCTGCAACAGGCCCGGGACGACGTGCGCCGCGTACTGCCGGATGACCACCGCCCGCTCCGAATACGCCATGAACTTCCGCGACCAGTCGGGGAACGCCTCCCGGTACACGTACGGCCACAGCTCCACCAGCAGGTCGTCGGCGCCCAGGACCGCGTCCAGCGCTCGCGCCAGTTCGAGCGTCGGCTTCGCTCCCGAGGCCCGTTCGATCTGGGTGATCCGGGTGCTCACCACGTGCACGGCGGCGCCGAGTTCGGCCTGGGTCAGTCCGGCGGCGACGCGGAGTCTCCGTGCTCGTGCGCCGAACAGCGCGTAACGACTCGCGTACAGGCAAGGACGGGCGCGCTGTGCTGACAGATGCGGTCACACCGGAGAAGGAACCCAAGGAGCCAGGGTGGAGCGCGCAGTTCGCGTCCTCGGCACGAGGGGCGCGGCACGCCCGGCACCATGCCGTGCAACGGATGGCGGAGTGGGGGTTTCCCGGCGAGTCCGACGTGTCGTGCGCGGTCGCCCTCGTCGTCGCCGAACTCGCCGCCAACGCGGTGCGGCACGGCCGGGTGCCGGGGCACACCTTCGGTCTCCGGCTGGTTCGCGACGTGGCCGGGGCCCTGGTCCGGATCGAGGTCGCGGCCGCCGCGGCCGCGCGGAGGCCACCTGCCGCCGCGCCGCGGTCCGCCCCCGACGCGGAGTCGGGGCGCGGCCTGCTCCTGGTGGCCGCCGTGGCGGTGCGGTGGGGCTGCGTGCCCCGGCAGCCGGTGGGCAAGACGGCATGGGCGGAGGTGGCCGTCAAGGCGCCGTGAGTCAGGTGCCGTCGAGCCCGGTCAGGGGCGGCCCACCGTGTCCGGGTCGGGGACCCCGGGTTCCGGGAGCGGGGCGGGTTGCGGCGGCTCGGAGCGGCGGGTCAGGCGGCGGGCCAACGGTTCGGTGTAGCGGGCCGTCAGGGGGCCGAGGATGACGAGGATCAGGACGTAGGCGGTGGCCAGGGGGCCCAGGGAGGGTTCTATGCCCGCCGTGACGGCGAGCCCGGCTATGACGATCGAGAACTCGCCGCGCGCGACCAGGGTGCCGCCCGCCCGCCAGCGGCCCTTCGCCGAGATCCCGGCGCGCTTCGCGGCCCAGTAGCCGGTGGCGATCTTCGTCAGTGCGGTGACGACGGCGAGCGCGAGCGCGGGCAGCAGCACCGGCGGGATGCTCGACGGGTCGGTGTGCAGGCCGAAGAAGACGAAGAAGACGGCGGCGAAGAGGTCGCGCAGGGGTGCCAGGAGGTGGTGGGCGCCCTCCGCGACCTCCCCGGAGAGCGCGATGCCGACGAGGAACGCGCCCACCGCGGCGGAGACCTGGAGCTGCTGGGCGATGCCCGCGACGAGGAGGGTCAGGCCCAGCACCACGAGGAGCAGCTTCTCGGGGTCGTCGCTGGAGACGAAACGGGAGATGTGCCTGCCGTAGCGGACCGCGATCACCAGGACCAGTCCGGCCACCCCGAGGGCGATGGCGAGGGTCAGGCTGCCCGCGGCCAGGCCCGCGCCGGCCAGCAGTGCGGTGACGATCGGCAGGTAGACGGCCATGGAGAGGTCTTCCAGGACCAGGATGCTCAGGATCACCGGGGTCTCCCGGTTGCCGAGCCGTCCCAGGTCGCCGAGGACCTTGGCGATCACACCGGACGAGGAGATCCAGGTGACACCGGCCAGCACCACGGCCGCCACCGGCCCCCAGCCCAGCAGGAGGGCCATGGCGGCACCGGGCAGCGCGTTGAGCGCGGCGTCCACCAGGCCCGCCGGGTACTGGGTCTTCAGGTTGGAGACGAGATCGCTCGCGGTGTACTCCAGACCGAGCATCAGGAGCAGCAAAACGACGCCGATCTCGGCGCCGATCGCGACGAACTCCTCGCTGGTGCCGAGCGGATAGAGGCCCCCTTTGCCGAAGGCGAGCCCGGCCAGCAGGTAGAGGGGGATGGGCGAGAAGCTGAAGCGTCCGGCGAGGCGGCCGAGCAGGCCCAGGCCGAGGATGATCGCCCCGAACTCGATCAGGAAGACGGCGGAGTCGTGCACGACGGCCTCACTCCCGCCCGAGTATCGCGGCGGCCGCGTCGACGCCCTCGCGGGTGCCGATCACGATGAGCGTGTCCCCGCCGGCGAGGCGGAAGTCCGGGGCGGGCGAGGGGACCGCGTCGGCGCGGCGCAGCACGGCCACGATGGAGACCCCCGTCTCGGTCCGCATCCGCGTCTCGCCCAGCAGCCGGCCGTTCCAGTACGAGGTCGCGCCCAGCTCGATGCGTTCGGCGACCAGGCCGAGGTCGGTGGTGGACAGCAGGTTCGGGCTGTGGTGCGTCGGCATCAGCGCGTCGATGAGCGCGGCCGTCTCCCCGGAGGACAGCCGCACCGACAGGGCGCAGGCGTCGGGGTCCTCCTGGCGGTAGGCGCTCAGGATGCGCGAACCGTCCCGGTGCGCGACCACCGAGAGCCTGTCCTGCTCCTTCGTGGTGAGGTCGTACCGGACCCCGATTCCCGGCAACGGCGTCCTGCTCAGGCGTGGCGCCCCCAAGGCTGTCTCCCTCGTCTCGTCACAGCTCGTCCTTTGCGATTTCTTTAACCACCCTAACGGGTGCGTTCGCAAAGCGGTGTCGACAAGGGGCGCGGGGGACTGCCTCAGGCCGGGTACGGGACGTAGCAGTCCAGGGCCGGGTGGTACAGGGACTGCCAGGTGCGGCCCTCGACGACTCCGCTCGCCGGCAGGCCGTGGCAGGTCTGGATCCACTCGATCTTCTTCAGCAGAGCGGTGCCGTAGACGCCGTCGGGCGCGAGCTTGGGGGGTACGCCGCCCCACGCGTTGCTGAGGCACTGCGCCTGGCTGACCGCCGCGCCCGTGTCGCCGTACCTGAGGGTCGGCCGGAAGGCGGAGGACGCGTAGGCGCAGGACCGGCCGGGGTCGGGGCTGGGGCCGGGTCCGGGGGTGGCGGCGACGGCGGTGTGCGGCGCCGCGAGGCCGAGCGCGGCGGTCGCGGCGAGCGTCACGGCCGAGGTGAGCGTCGCGGACGAGGTGAGCAGTCGGTTCCGTTTCATGCCCGCTCCTTCGAGGGCGTCCTCCGCCCATGGTCGCGCGCACGCGGTGAGGTCCGCGAGTCGGGGAGGGCGGTGGCGGCCGTCCTCCCCGGACCGGTGAAGCTGACGCGGCGGGGCCGACCCGGCGGGTCAGCCCCGGGGGGACCGGTCAGCGCCCGCTCGTACCGGGGCACCTGCATGGTCGGTACCCGCTGGGTGGTCAGCGGCCGGCCGCAGACACTCAAGGCGTTCCGCCCGAAGCTGGGCGGCGACATCGTCCGCCTGACGGGCCCGGCGGGCCCGAGCGCGCCCTAGGTGCTCGACGGGCGACGGATCAGCCGTTCCGGAGTGGCTGACCGCCGGTGGTGGGTGTGGAGATGCCGTTCATGAAGATGTCGAGCAGTCGGGCGGCTTGTGCGCTGCTGCTGGTGATCGGGGCCACCGTGAAGATGCCGATGAGGCCGGCCGCGACGTCTTCGGAGGTGGCGTCCGCGCTGATGTCGCCTGCGGAGCGGCCGGCGGCGAGGATCTTGTCGATGGCGGCCAGCAGTTCGGTACGGGTGTGAGCCGCTCCGAGCTGCTTGTTGTTGATCATTGCTCGCAACGTGTCGATCATGCCGTTCTTGGTGGCCAGCCACTCGCTGAACAGGTCCATCCAGCGGCGCATGGCCCGCGCGGGCGGGTGGGTCGCGAGAAGGTGGTCGGCGCCCTCGGTCAGGCGCCGCACCTGGTCCTGGTACACGGCCTCGACCAACGCCTCGCGGGTCGGGAAGTGCCGGAACAGCGTGCCGATGCCGACACCGGCCTCGCGGGCTATCAGCCGTAGCGAGGGTTCGCCGGCGGCACTGGCCGAGCCGAACAGCCTGGCCGCGACCTCGATGAGCGCCTGCCGGTTGCGAGCAGCGTCGCTGCGAACGGGTGGGGACACCACGTCACTCTAGCGGAACACGCTCCGTTTCGTTAAGGTCGCCGACGAAGCGGAACGTGCTCCAATTAGCGTGCGGAGAACTGTCGTGCATGTGTTCCTCACCGGAGGCTCCGGCCTGACCGGTCCTGCTGTCGTGTCGGAACTGCTTTCCGCGGGTCACCGGGTCACCGGGCTGGCCCGCTCCACTGCCTCAGCGGATCGCCTGGCTCAACTGGGAGCGGAGCCCTTCGCCGGCTCGCTCGACGATCTCGACCGGCTGGGCGCCGGCGCGGCGGCCGCCGACGGCGTGGTGCACATGGCCGCCGGCGGTGATCCCGGCGACCTGGCCGGCATCACCCGACGTGACGTCAACGCGATCGAGGCTCTGGGAACCGCGCTGGCCGGTACCGGCAAACCGTTCGTGTCGACGTCCGGGACGATGGTCATGACCCCGGGTCGGGTGAGCGAGGAGACGGACGCGCCCAGCGAGGACGCGTTCGCCGCGTATCGGATCCCCGGCGAGCGGAGCTGCCTGGGCTTCGCCGAGCAGGGGGTGCGCTCCAGCGTGATCCGTCTCGCCCCGACGGTGCACGGTCCGGGCGACTACGGATTCGTCGCGATGCTGGTGGCAACCGCCCGCAGGACGGGTGTGTCGGCCTACGTCGGGGACGGGGCCAACCGGTGGCCCGCGGTCCACCGTCTCGACGCGGCCACCCTGTTCCGGCTTGCGCTGGAGAAGGCGCCGGCCGGAACCGCGCTCCACGGAGCGGCGGAAGGCGGCGTCCCGCTGCGGGACATCGCCGAGAAGATCGGCCGGGCACTCGATCTGCCCGTGGTGTCGGTCGGGTCGGACGAGGCCGGGTCGCACTTCGGGAACGCGGCCCTGGCCGCTGTGTTCGGCGCCGACGTCCCGGTCTCCAGCGCGCGCACCCGCGAGTTGCTCGGCTGGACCCCGAGCCACCACACACTGCTCGAAGACCTCGAACACGGCGACTACTTCGCCGTCGCGGAAGCTCACTGACCCGAAGCCCGGAGTGCCCTGACGGCGCGGGAAGAAGGGCCCGGAACAGGCTCTGAAACCGGGCTGAAGCCGAACTGAACCGGTCCGGCCGCACGCTCTGCGGCATGACCTCGACATCCACTGACCACGAACTCGCCATCGCGGCAACCGGGTTGCGCAAGGCCTACGGGGACAAGACCGTCCTCGACGGCATCGACATCCGGGTGCCGGCCGGCACGATCTTCTCCCTCCTCGGACCGAACGGCGCGGGAAAGACCACCGCCGTCAACATCCTCTCCACCCTGATCTCCGCCGACGGCGGCGAGGCCCGGATCGCCGGACACGACCTCACCGCCGAGGCCCAGGCGGTACGGGCCGCGATCGGCGTCACCGGCCAGTTCTCCGCGGTGGACGGACTGATCACCGGCGAGGAGAACATGCTCCTGATGGCCGACCTGCACCACCTGTCCCGCGCCGAGGGCCGCCGGGTGACCGCCGAACTCCTGGAGCGCTTCGACCTGGTGGACGCCGCGAAGAAGGCCGCCTCCACCTACTCCGGCGGCATGAAGCGACGGCTGGACATCGCCATGACGCTGGTCGGCAGCCCGCGGATCATCTTCCTCGACGAACCCACCACCGGCCTCGACCCGCGCTCCCGCCACACCATGTGGCAGATCATCCGCGAACTGGTCTCCGGCGGCACCACCGTCTTCCTCACCACCCAGTACCTGGAAGAGGCCGACCAGCTCGCCGACCGCATCGCGGTGCTCAACGGCGGCCGGATCGTCGCCGAGGGCAGCGCCGAGGAGCTCAAACGGCTCGTCCCGGGCGGCCACGTACGGCTGCGGTTCTCGGACCCGGTCGCCCACGAGCAGGCGGCGACCGCACTGCGCGAGGCCGCCCGGGACGACGAGGCGCTCACCCTCCAGATCCCCAGCGACGGCAGCCAGCGCGAGCTGCGCGCCATCCTCGACTGGCTGGACGCCGCCGGCGTCGAGGCCGACGAACTCTCCGTGCACACCCCGGACCTGGACGACGTGTTCTTCGCCCTGACCGGCAGCCCCGTGACCACCGGCGTGGCCACCACCGCAGCGACCACCACCGCACCGACCACCACCGCAGCCGCCACCACCGACAAGGAGACCGCCCGATGAGCACCCCCGGCCTCGCGCTCCGCGACAACCTGACCATGCTGCGGCGCAACCTCCTGCACGCCCGCCGCTACCCCTCCCTCACCCTGAACCTCCTGCTCACCCCGGTCATCCTGCTGCTCCTGTTCGTCTACGTCTTCGGCAACGTGATGAGCGCCGGCATGACCGGAGGCCACGCCGACCGGTCCGAGTACGTCAACTACCTCGTCCCCGGCATCCTGTTCCTGACGGTCGCCATGACCTCGCTCGGCACCGCGGTGTCCGTGGCCACCGACATGACCGAGGGCATCATGGCCCGGTTCCGCACCATGGCGATCTCCCGCGCCTCCGTCCTCGTCGGCCACGTGATCGGCAGCGTGATCCAGACCATGATGGCCCTGGTGCTGGTCCTCGGCATCGGGCTGGCCATCGGCTTCCGGCCCGACGCGTCGCCGGTGGAATGGCTCGCGGCGGCCGGGCTGATGGCCCTGGTCAGCGTCGCGCTGACCTGGCTGGCCGTGGGCATCGGCCTGATCAGCCCCAACGCCGAGGGCGCGAGCAACATCGGGACGCCCCTGGTGATGCTGCCCTTCCTGTCCAGCGCGTTCGTGCCGGTGGACGCCATGCCGGGCTGGTTCCGCTGGTTCGCCGAGTACCAGCCGTTCTCGCCCTGCATCGAGACCCTGCGCGGGCTGCTGCTGGGCAGCGAAATCGGCACGAAGAACGCGGTGCTGGCCCTCGGCTGGTGCGCCGTGCTGATCGTGCTGGGCTACCTCTGGTCCAGGGCGACCTTCAACCGCGAGCCCCGGCAGTGAGCGCGTGCAGCGCCGCCGACCGCAGCTGATCCCGCCCCAGGGCCGCGTACTCCGACCTCGCGTCGGCGTACGCGGCCCCGTCCGCGTTCTCGGCCGCCTGCCGGGACCGCGCCGAGGACAGCGTGGGCAGGTCCCGCATCACCGGCAGCCGCTCCGCGAGCGCGAGGAGCCGTACCGCCGCCTTGTCGCCACGGGCCAGCCCGGCGTGCCCGAGCGCCAGCAACACCGAGCCGTAGACGGGCAGTTCCAGCAGGTCCCCGGCGCCCGGCGCGCCGGAGTCCGAGCCGGTGCCGGTGCCGGTGCCGGTCAGCATGTCGAGCAGCCGTTGCCGCAGGCCGTCCGCGAGGTGGGCCACCGGCTCCAGCCGGCCGTGCTGCGCGTGCGCCGCGAGCGCCGCCGCCTGCACCTGGAGCGCCCAGGACTCCAGGAAGGGATCGTCCGCCGCCAGCCGGCTGGCCTCCCGGATGCCTCCGGCCGCCTGCCGCCACAGCCCGAGACCGACCTCGGTCAGCCCCCTGGCCAGCGCGATCTCGGCACGGGCCTGGAGCAGTTCGGGGCTGAAGGGCGTGGCCGCCTCCGGCTGCCGGTCCGGGGCGGCGAGACCCAGCCAGTACTCCGCCTCGTCGATCTCCCCGCGTTGCAGGCACGCGGACACCAGCCCGTAGCGGATGCCGATCGCGTCCGACCAGCCACCGACCTCGCCGATTCCGTCCGCGGCCCGCAGGTGGTCGTACGCCTCCGCGCCGCGCTCCGTCTTCAGGCACAGCTCACTGATCCGTCCATGGGCGAGCAGCATCATGATCGGATTGCCGAGCGGCGCCACCGCGGCGAGCATCCGGCGCGCGTCGTCGAGCGCGCGGTCCGTGTCGTCCGCGGCCTCCCAGAGATAGCTGGCGACACCCGCCGCCATGCCCGCCAGCAGCGGCTCGTCGGCGTCGCACAACTCCCGCAGCCGGGCCCACTCGGGCGGACGCATGTCAGGGACGGCGGACAGCACGGTGGCCAGTGCCCGCATCACGGTGTCCGCCGGGGCGGGCGGCAGCCGGCGCAGCGTGGCCAACTGGCGTACGGCGTGCGGGCCGTAGCCCATGAAGAGTCCGGCCGTGCAGATCGCCGCCGCGCTGCGCAGCGCCTCCACGTCCTCGGGGTGCTCCGGCCCGGGGCGGAAGCGGGACAGCGGCCCGCCGGTCTCGGCGGCGAGCGTGACGAACCGCGTGTAGCTGTTGCCGACGGACCACAGGGAGGCCAGTACGGCGGTGAGCGAGGCGACGGCGGGACCGTCGTTCCGGGCCAGGGCGTGGCGCAGCGCGAGGACCAGGTTGTCCTGCTCGGCGCGGACCCGGTCGAAGCAGGCCACCGCGTCGTCGCCGAACATCGCGTCGTGGTACGTGCGGCCGAAGTCCCGGGCCCAGGCCAGGAAACGGTCCGTGACCACCGTGCCCTCGCCCGCCTCGTCCCGGCGCGCGGCGCCGAACTCCCGCAGCGTCTCCAGCATGTGGAAGCGGACTCCGGAAGGGCTCTCCCCCACCTTGATCAGGGACTGGGCCGCCAACTGCTCCAGCAGATCCAGCGCGCTCCCGTCCCCGCCTCCGCTCCCGCTCTCGTGCTCACCGAGGGCGTACTCCGCGGCGTGCGCGTCGAACCCGCCAGGGAACACCGACAGCGCGCGCAGCGCCGCCCGGCCCTCGGGCTCCAGCAGGTGCCAGCTCCACTCGACGACCGCCTGGAGCGTGCGGTGCCGCTCGGGCGCGTCCCGGGCGCCGCCGCGCAGCAGCGCGAACCGGTCCTGGAGCCGACGGGCGATGTCGGCGACGGACAGCACCCGCACCCGGGCCGCCGCCAGCTCCACGGCCAGCGGCAGCCCGTCCAGGTGCCGGCAGATCTCGGCCACCTGCGCCTCGGGCAGCTCCACACCGGGGCGCGCGGCCCGCGCCCGCTGCCGGAAGAGCTCGGCGGCGGTCTCCGGGGACAGCTCCGGCAGGGCGTACACGGACTCCGAGGTCAGCCCCAGCGGAGCCCGGCTGGTGGCCAGTACCCGCAGCTCCTTCGACCGTGACACCAGCGCCTGTACGAGGGCGGACGCGGCGGCGACGACATGCTCGCAGTTGTCCAGCACCAGCAGCGCGGGGCCCGTGCCCAGCGCCGCGACGACGGTGCTCACCGCGTCCTTGCCGCCCGCGGCCGCCCGGCTGTCCGGGCCGCCGACGGCCGAGGCCACCTCGTCGGCCACGTCGTCGCCCGCGGTGACACCGGCCAGCGTCACGAAGTGCACGACGGGCTGTTCGGCCGCCCGGCTCACCGCGTGCGAGAGCCGGGTCTTGCCCAGTCCGCCGGGGCCGACGACGGTGACCACCCGGGCCGCCCGCAGCAGTCCGGCCACGGCGGCCACGTCGGCGTCCCGCCCCAGCAGCGGGTTCGGTTCGTGCGGCACGCCGTGCCGGGCGGCCGGCACCTCCGCGCGCAGCAACTCCTGGTGGACGGCGCGCAGTCCGGGTCCCGGATCCGCCCCCAGCTCGTCGCGCAGACGGCGGCGGTAGGCGTCGTACCGGGTCAGCGCCTGCGCCCGGCCCGCGGTGGCCGCCTCGCAGCGCAGCAGCTCGGCGAGGACCTCCTCGTCGCGCGGCAGCTCCCGGGCCAGCTCGGCGAGCGGCGCGGCGGCCTCCGCCCGCCGTCCCACCCGGGCGAGCGCCAGCGCCCGCGCGCGCGTCAGCGCCCGGTGCACCCGCACCCGTGCCACGCGCAGCGCCACCACCGGATCGTGCAGGTCCTCGTCGGCCCCGGCGCCGACGTTCCCGTCCCACAGCGCCAGCCCCGCCTCCGCCTGCGCGAGGGCTCCGTCGTGGTCCCCGGCGCGCGCCCGCTCGGCGCTCGCCGCCTCGTGCAGCGCCAGCGCGACGGCGTCGACCTGCGTCCCGTCCAGCGCCAGCCGGTACCCGGTCGGCGTGCTCACGATCAGCTCGGCGCCCAGCTGCGAGCGCAGCCGCGACACGAGGACCTGCACCGCCTTGCCCGGCCGCTCCGGCAGCTCGTCCGGCCACAGCCCCTCCACCAGCCGTCCTGTGCTGCACCCGGCGCGCAGGTCCGCCGCGAGCAGCGCCAGCAGTCCGCGCAGCCGGGGTGCGGTGATCTCCCGGCCACGGCAGACGACGCGGGGCAGCAGGATCAACTCGGTGGTCACCCGTGCAGATTAGTGGGGGTGCGGTCCGCTCCGCCGTCCCTGGGCGAAGGTGCTTTCGAACGCCGCGAAGGCGGCCTCCTGGCGCCACTGGACGGCGGCCCGCGCGCTGGTGTCCAGCAGTCGGCGGCACCCGGTCCCCGGTGGAAGTCCGGTGCCGGGGAGCCGCCCGGCGCAGGCTGCCGCGGGCCGGTATCCGTCCCGGGCCGGGCTGCCCCGCCACAGACTCCGGCCCGGCAGGAAGGCGTACTGGAGGGAGGCCCGGGCCAGGTCCTTGAGCTCCGGGTACGTCAGGCCGTAGGTGGTGGCGGCGTACTGGTACTCGTGGCTGATGTCGGTGCGGGAGACACCGGGGTCGTCGGTGGCCAGGACCACCGGGACGCCGTAGGCCCGGTAGGTGGCGAAGGGGTGCTCGGCGCCGCGGACGCCGAGGATCTGCGCGTTGCTGGTGAACGGGACCTCGACGGCGGTGCCCCGGGCGGCCATCGCACGCGCCGTGCGCCGCCAGTCGTCCTCGTGGACGAGGTCGACGCCGTGCCCGACGCGGTCGGCGCCCGCGACGCGCACGGCCGCCGCGATGTGGAACCGCAGGTCGGCGGGTTCGACCAGGCCGGTCCACAACTCGCCGGCGTGCAGGGTGACATGGGCTTGCGGGTAGACCGTCCGCAGGTACCTCACCATGCGCATCTGCAGGCCGTAGTCCGCCAGCGCGACCGTCCCGTCCTCGGGCTGGACGAGGTCGACGGCGACGAAACGGGGGTCGCGCTCGGCCAGCCGCATGCCGAGTGCCAGCTGGGTGAAGACCCGCTCGGGGGGCTCGCCGCGGAAGGCCTGGTAGATCCGGCGGACGGTCAGCGCGCAGCCGGGGCGCGGGCGGGGCGTGCCGCAGCGGGCGGTGGTACGGAACTCCGTGTCGACGCCGTCCGTCTCGGTACGCGCGTCGGCCACCAGCCGGTCGAGCCCGCCGCCCGCGACGAGCTTCGCGTGCAGGGCGGGCAGGTCCGGGTCCCAGCCGGCCTCGTCGCCCAGCCGGGCGGCGGCGTCGGAGGCCGGGTTGACCATCGCCTCCAGATACGACTGGTGCTGCGCCGCGACCGAGTCGGCGACCTGGGCGAGCACCCTGCCCTGGTTCCGCGAGGCGACCAGGCCGTACTTGTCGAAGGTGGCGAAGAAGTGGTCGTGACCGCTTCGGTCCGGCGGGAAGTCCTGCATCGACCAGGCACGCAGGAGCGCGTCGTGAAAACCCCGGTCGGTACGGGCGTCCACGGCCGGCCGGGCACCGGGACCGCACGGCGGTACGACAGCGGTCAGCGTCACCGTGTCGACGCACAGCCCGTCGTCGCCGGCCAGCTCGATCAGGTACTCGGTACGCACCGCACCGAAGAGGTGGTTGTGCAGGTCACCCCCTTTGGGCAGGCGAAGAAAGAAGCGCCGCAGAAGGGCCGGGTCCCGCCGGACGGACCGCAGGTACGCGGCGACGGGGGCTTCGGCGGGGGTGGGGGGCCGGGGGGTGCGGAGGGCCGAGGGGTGGGGCAGCGCCTGTGCCTGTGTCTGGGTCTGTGCCTGTGCCCGTGTCTGTGCCGTCGGGACGAGGCTCAGGGAGAGCAGGAGGGACAGGGCGGCCAGGGCCGTGCGGCGGGGGGAGCGCGTGGGGGGCGCGGTGCGCGTACCGTCGTGGGTCGTCACGTGAGGATGGTCGTCGGAGCGGTCCGGCCGCGACGCCCCAGCCACGCCCCCGCCCGCCGACGCCACCCGGGCGGGCGCACCCCCGGGCGCCGGCGGGCCGCCGCTACCTGCGGGAGCCGCACCCCGGGCAGAAGGCCGCGCCGTCCGGTACGGCCGCGGAGCACGAGGCGCACCGCTCGGACTCGGCCAGTCGGTGGCCGCAGCCGGAGCAGAAGGCGGCGCCGTGGGTCTCGGTACGGCAGTGCGGGCAGACCAACTGCCGGGGTGTGCCGGGGTCGTACCCCTGCCCGGCCTGCTGCCCCGCGGTGTACGCCCGCTGTGACGCCATGTCGTTGAGGCCGCGCTGCTGGGCCGCCATGGCCTCGGCCGCGGTGTCCGGCGCGCAGCGCAGGCACAGGCCCTGGGCCGCGTTCCAGCAACGGCCGCACACGTAGTCGGTGCAGCGGGCGCAGCGGTTGAAGTGCCCCTGCGCGTTGCCGATCGCCCGCTCGAACGCCTGGTCGCGGGCGCGTCCGTAACCGGCCCCCGCGAGCCCGTCGGCGGCCGAGGTCAGACCGGTGCCGGTACGCCCCAGCAGCCCCCACGCGACGTCGACGCCCTTGCGCAGCCAGGTGGCCGCCCGCTCCCCGGCGTACGGCTCGAACGGCGAGCGCCAGGTGTCGTAGCACCGCGCGCACGAGAACTCGAACTGGAACCCCGCCCCGGTCCCGTTCCGCTCGCACAGATCCCGGTAGTTGTTGCTGAAGTAGATCTCGCCGCTCATGTGGTCCCCCCACAGATCAGTCCAACGGCACACATGCCGTACGACGCTGGGAAAACGGTACTGGTTCTGGCCATGGCCGATGACATCAGGCCATGTCGGTACTCGTGTTCGGCGTCGGTGCCGGCGCTCAGCCCACCGTGGCCGCCGGGTCCGCCGCGGCGGGGGTGTCGCGCAGGCCCAGGCGCAGGTGCTCGACGTGGTAGAGGGCCTGCTCCAGGAGTTCGGCGACGTGGTTGTCGTACAGCGCGTAGATGACCGAGCGGCCCCGGCGCTCGCCGGTGACCAGGCCGAGGTTGCGCAGCAGGCGCAGCTGGTGGGAGCAGGCGGACTGTTCCATGCCGACGGCGTCGGCCAGTTCCGTCGCCGCGCACGGGCCCTCCTGGAGGCGGGCCAGGATGCGCAGGCGGGACGGGGTGGCCAGCGCCTGGAGCGTGGCGGCCACATCGCCGGCGCCGACGGTCTCCAGGCGCTCGCGTGCGGTGGCGGGGGTGGTGGTCCGTCCGTCAGCTCCATGGCCCATGGGTTTCATCCTACGGACCAGCAGACATGAACGCATGAATGAGTCTTCATGTGGTCCTGTACGGTGGAGGGAGCGGGCCTCGGTCCCCGGCGGCCCGCACCTCCGTCATGCCCCCATGAAGGACCCCACTGATGACCTCCACCCTCGCCCCGCCGCCGGTCACGCCCGACCGGACCGCCGACGCGCGCGGAGCCGCCGCACCCCGGCGCCGTACGCGGGTCCTCGCGCTGCCCGAGGCGCGCTGGGCGGCGCTGGCCCTGGTGCTGTTCCTGGTCGCGCTGCCCCTCCAGCTGACCGGTGCCCCGGCCTGGGCCTGGGGCCCGCTGTACGCGCTGACCTACGCGGCCGGCGGCTGGGAACCGGGCTGGGCCGGGCTCCGGGCCCTGCGGGAGAAGACCCTCGACGTCGACCTGCTGATGGTGGTGGCCGCCCTCGGGGCGGCGGCGATCGGGCAGGTCACGGACGGCGCGCTGCTGATCGTCATCTTCGCCACCTCCGGCGCCCTGGAGGCACTCGCCACCGCCCGCACCGCCGACTCGGTGCGCGGCCTGCTCGACCTGGCCCCGGCCCTGGCCACCCGGGTCGCGGCCGACGGCACCGAGGCCGCGGTGGCCGTCGCGGAACTGCGGGTCGGCGACACGATCCTGGTACGTCCCGGCGAGCGGGTCGGCGCCGACGGCCGGGTCCTGGACGGGGCGAGCGACGTCGACCAGGCGACCATCACCGGCGAACCGCTGCCCGCCGTCAAGGAGAAGGGCGACGAGGTCTTCGCGGGCACCCTCAACGGCACCGGCGCACTGCGCGTCCGGGTCGAGCGCGACGCCTCCGACTCGGTGATCGCCCGGATCGTGCGCATGGTGGAGGAGGCCTCGGAGACCAAGACGCCCACCCAGCTGTTCATCGAGAGGGTCGAACAGCGCTACTCGCTCGGCATGGTCGCCGCGACCCTCGCCGTCTTCCTGGTCCCGCTCGCGTTCGGCGCCGCGCTGACCGGTTCGCTGCTGCGGGCCATGACCTTCATGATCGTCGCCTCGCCGTGCGCGGTCGTCCTCGCCACCATGCCGCCGCTGCTGTCCGCGATCGCCAACGCCGGCCGGCACGGGGTGCTGGTCAAGTCCGCGGTGGTCATGGAGCGGCTCGGCGAGGTCGACGCGGTCGCGCTGGACAAGACCGGCACGCTGACCGAGGGCACCCCACGCGTCACCGACGTCCGGCCGCTGCCGGGCTCCGGCCTGGACGAGGCCGCGCTGCTCACCCTGGCGGCCGCGGCCGAGCACCCCAGCGAACACCCGCTGGCCCGCGCCGTCGTGGACGCGGCACGGGAGCGGGGCCTCGCCCTGCCGGCGGCCGAGCACTTCGGCTCCACCCCGGGGGTCGGTGTGCGGGCCACCGTGGACGGGCGCAGGATCGCGGTCGGCTCGCCGACGCGACTGCTCGACGGGGCGGGTGCGGAGGACGGCGACGGCCCCACCACCGGGGCCACGGAGACCACCCGGGCCACGGGGGCCGCCGGGGTCACCGGGGCTGCCGGGGAAGGGGGCACCGGGGCCGCTGAGGCCGCCGGGGCCGCGGGGTCCGCCGGGGACGCCGAGGTTGCCGGAGTCACCCGGGCCGCCGGGGTCACCAACGCCGCCGGGGTCACCAGCGTCGCAGGGGCTGACGGAGTCACCGGGGCCGCTGAGGCCGCCGTGGGCGCCGTGGTCGCCGCGGCCGTCGACAGTGCTGTCAGTCTCGAGGGCGGCGGGCGTACTGCCGTTCTCGTTGCCGTGGACGGGGTGCCGGTCGGGGTGCTCGGTGTCGCCGACCGGCTGCGCCCGGACGCGGCGGCCACCGTCGCCTCCCTCGCCTCGCTCACCGGAGCCGCCCCGCTCCTTGTGACCGGCGACAACCCGCGGGCCGCGGCCCGGCTGGCCGCCGAGGTCGGCATCGAGGACGTACGCGCCGGACTGCTGCCCGAGCACAAGGTGCACGCCGTCCGGGAGCTGGCGGCCGCCGGACGCAAGGTCATGGTCGTGGGCGACGGCGTCAACGACGCGCCCGCGCTCGCCGCCGCCCACAGCGGCATCGCGATGGGCCGGGCGGGCTCCGGCCTGGCACTGGAGACCGCCGACGCGGTGATCGTCCGGGACGAACTCGCCACCGTCCCGGCCGTGGTCGCACTGTCCCGGCGGGCTCGCCGGCTCGTCGTGCAGAACCTGGTGATCGCGGGGGCGTTCATCGCCGCCCTGGTGGTCTGGGACCTGGCGGGAACCCTGCCCCTGCCGCTCGGCGTCGCGGGCCACGAGGGCTCCACCGTCATCGTCGGCCTCAACGGGCTGCGGCTGCTGCGCGCGGCCGCCTGGAAGCGGGCGGCCCGGTGAGCCGCCGCAGGACGCCCGCCGCGCGGACCGCGCCGACGTCGGCGCCCGGCTGCACGGTCACCGTGTGCCGGGGCTGCTGCTGCGGCACGGCCAAGGTCCCCGGCGTGGACCACGCCGCCCAACTTGCCTCGCTGCGAGCCGAGTTGGCGGGCACCGCCCAGGTCCGGGCGGTCGACTGCCTGGACGCCTGCGAACAGGCCGACGTCATCGTCGTCCAGCCGTCACCGGCGGGGCGCGCGGCGGGTGGGCGGCCGGTGTGGCTCGGCCTGGTCAACGACCCCGGGGCGACCGCCGACATCGTCTCCTGGGTCCGGGCCGGGGGCCCGGGTCTGAGCGACCCGCCGGAGATCCTCGACCTGTACGGGTTCAGCCCGTCGCGCCGGATCCGCCGAGGCGTCGAGGACTGAACCGGCAGCGGCCCCCGGTGCCGGTGTCGTGCTCCGCTACAGCGGCGTGGCCGCGTACAGGAGGAGCAGCAGGGTCAGTGCCGAGTTGGCGGAGAACATGGCCGACAGCAGGGCGCCGGCCGCGGCCGTCCACACGGCCAGGCCCGCGGTGGTGAAGAGGGACGGCCAGGTGCGCACGGCGGGCGCCGGGGCGAGCAGGGCGGCGACCCGGCGTGGGAGCGGGCCCGGCGCGGCCAGGCCGGCCAGCGTGGGGGCGGGCGTGCCCCGCGAGACGAGTGCCGCCGTACCGATCGCGCGGGCGACGGTCCTGCGGCTGCCCACGGTCCCCGCCGCCTCCTCGTCGGCCCAGCGCTCGGCCGTGCAGGCCACCGCGGTCCGCAGCGGAAGCAGGAACGGGTTGGCGCAGGCGGCCAGCCGGACGAGCAGCAGGTGCCGGTGGTGACGGGCCGCGAGGTGCGCGCGTTCGTGGGCGAACAGGGCCCGGCGCTCCCGGGAGGCGAGGTGGGCGAGCATCGCCGTGGACACCACGATGCGGTCACGGGGGCCGCCCGGCAGCGCGTAGGCGTAGGGCCGGGCGTCCGGCAGGACCGCGACCTCGGTGGCCGGTAAGCCGGTCAGCGCCGCGTGGGCCCTTCCCCGCACCCGGTAATGCCGCAGCAGCGACCGGGCGCCGGCGGCGAGGACCGCGAGCAGCGCCGGGATGGCCGCCTTCCCCACGATCTCGTGGCGCGGCACGCTGTCGCGCACCTCGGGGTCCGACCAGCCGTCGGGCAGCGGATTGCCGGGGAGTTGCGCGGTGCCGACCACCATCAGCAGCGCCAGGCACACCGTGCTGCACAGGGCCATCACGGCGGCCACCCAGGTGAGGAGGGTGGTGGCGGAGCGCGGGTGCAGGCGTTGTTCGGCCAGCCGCGCGATCGGCCACGCGGTCAGGGGCAGGACGAGCGGCAGCAGGACGAAGATGCCCACGGGTGCGCTCAGTTCTCGCCGTCCGCGTGCCGCAGCAGGTCCCGCAGCAGCTGCTCGTCGTCCTCCGGCAGGGTCGTGATGAAGCTCGCCAGCACCGCCCGCCGGTCCTGCTCGCCGTCCAGCACCCGGCGCATCTTCAGCGCGGCGAGACCCGCCTCGTCGGCGGCGGGCATCCACACGAACGACCGGCCCTCGCGCCTGCGGGTGACGGCGTTCTTCGTCAGCAGCCGGGCCAGCACCGTCATCACGGTGGTGTAGGCCAGGTCGGACGTCAGACGCTCCTGCACCCAGCTCGCCGGCACCGGCCCCTCGGCCCGGTGCAGCGCCGCGAGCACCTGGGCCTCCAGCGCGCCCTGCGGCCTGCGCCGACCGCGCGGGTCATCCGGCTCCGCCACCTGAAGTCTCCCTCTCCCGCCCGGCTCCGCGTGCTCTCGTGCCGGGGAGCGTCACATCGTACAAAGCGGCGAACAGGGCCGCCTCACACGGTTCTTAGTCCGTCTCCGGTAGAAGGGTGCGGGACCAGGTGGGAGGAGGGTCAGTGATGTCCGGTCCCAGGGCGTCGGCACGCAGACGATGGATCGTCGTGGCGGTACTCGCCCTCGCCGTGTACATCATCGTCCGGGCCGCCCACACCCCGCAGGGCGACTCGACGCCCCCGGCCGGCCACGCGACGCCCGGCGCGTCCCCGTCCGCCGCGGCGACCGCCTCCGCTTCCCCCACCTCCTCTCCCGCCTCTTCCGCCGCCTCGTACGACCCCGCCGACTACGCCCCCCAGGTGCGCAGCCGGGCCCGGCAGGCCGCCGTCAGCGGCCAACTGGTCATGGCGATCCTCTACAACGAGGCGTACAAACCGCACGACCCGGCGTTCGAACGGGCCTGGCAGAAGCTCAAGCCGGACGCGGCTTTCGGTATCGCCGACATGCACCGCGCCACCTTCGACGAGGTGAAGCAGGGCCGCGACTTCGCGGACCGGAGCTGGGAGCGCCTGCCCGACGACCGGGACCTCGCGATCGAGGCCGAGGCCTGGTACCTGCACGACCTGGCCGCCCGGCTGCCCGCCACCTGGACCGCCCCGTACACGAAGAACGACCTGCTGGCCCTCGGCTACAACGCCGGCCCGGCCAACATGCTCGCCTTCGCCCGCGGCGCCACCCCGGGCGGCCAGGCCCGGTCCTACCTCGACGAACTGCACGCGAACTGGGCCAAGGCCGGGCGGGCCGTCACCTCCGACTGACCAATCACCCGCTATAGTTGCAAGGTTGCGCAATAATGTAACTCGGCGTGATCCGGTCCTGATGTCGGGGGAGAAAGGACGTGCATGCCGCACAGAGACATTCGGCGCGTGCGTGAGGCGAACCTGCGGCTGGGGGCCGCCCTGGCCGAGGTCGAAGGCCTGTACTCGGCCTTGCTGAGGGCGGGCTCCCCGCGCCGCCGCCGACGCCTGCGGGCGGAGCTGGCCCGGGCGGCCGACAGGCTCGCGAAGGTGGCCGCCGCCCCGCCGGGGCCGCCGTCGGCGGCGTCCGGGGCGCGGCGCTCGCGTTGGGGCCGCAGGCGGGTCCTGGCCGAGCGCGGCGCCGCGTGGATCACCGCCCGCTACGGCCGCCCCGGCCCGGGGTCCTGAGCGTCTCGCTCCTTCGGCTCGCTCGTGCCGGACATCGGTCGTGCTCTTCTCCCGCCGCCCGTTGATCTACAGTGCTGTAGAAGTACTCCTGGAGAGTGATCACCGAACAGGCCTGCCCTCCGGCCGAGTTGACCGGACGGCGGGTGGGCGCGACAAGGAGCCGGGGCAGCGCGATGCCGGAGCAGCACCACCAGACGAACGCCGTCGAGTTCCGGTCCGGCCGCGCGGAGCTGGCGCAGCGCTGCCGCGCCGTCACGGAGGCGCGCTGGTTCGCGCTGACCGTCTTCGCCGTGATCCTCCTGAACGCCGCGCTGCTGGGCGTGGAGACCTACTCCGGTCTCGTCGCCGAGTGGCATGTCTGGCTGCGGCTCGTCGAGCACGCCTGCCTGGCCGCGTTCACGGTGGAGATCCTGCTGCGCCTGGGCGCCCACGCCGACCTCCCGCGCGACTTCTTCAAGGACCCGTGGAACCTGTTCGACCTCGCCGTGGTCCTCTGCGCGTTCCTGCCGGTCGTCCGCGAGAACACCACCGTGCTGCGGCTGCTGCGGCTGGCCAGGGTGCTGCGCACGGCCCGGTTCCTGCCGCAGTTGCGGATCGTGCTGGTCGCGGTCGCCCGCAGCCTGCCGGGCACGCTGAGCTTCCTGCTGGTGGGCGCGCTGCTGCTGTACGTGTACGCCATGGTGGGCTGGGTCTTCTTCGGCCACCACGACCCCGAGCACTACGGCTCCATCGGCCGCGCCGTCCTCACCCTGTTCCTCCTGATGACCCTGGACGGCATCGGCGACGCCGTCCGCACCGGCCTGGAGATCTCCCGCTGGAGCCTCGTCTACTACGCCTCGTACGTCCTCATCGCCTCCTTCGTCCTCGTCAACGTCCTCATCGGCGTGGTCATCACCTCTCTCGAGGAGGCCCGGGAGATGGAGAAGGAGGCGGAGGAGGACGGCCGCCCGCCCGCCGCCCCGCAGGACGCCTCCTTGCTGCCGGCCCGCATCGCAGCGGTCCGCCAGGCGCTGGACGACCTCGAACGCGACCTGGCCCGGTCGTCCTGCGCACCCTCCTGCGCGGTCCGACACGAGCACCCGGAACAGGTCGCCTGAGGCGGGGCGCACCGCACATCCCCCTCAAGAAGTCGGTTTTCCGTGTCGTCCGGTTCCGGTATTCCGGTGCTTTCCCGAGGCATTCGAAGCACGGGGAGTTCCCTGCGGCACGGCAGCCGGAAATGCGCCCCCGCGCAGGCGGTCCCGGCGATTTCCGCCCGGACGAGCGGGGTACGTCCTGGGTGCTTTGCGCACGGCACGCGGGAGCCGCGGGCTTCGGAAATCGGGAGGGACGTCATGACGCCTGAGATGGAGAACGCCTTCGCGGCGATCAGGAACGAGTACGGTCCGGACTCGATCGCCAGGGTCGAGGAGATGATGGCGGCCGGGAAGCAGCAGCGGCACCCCTTACAGGGCGGTGCCAAATGGATCCTGCCCGGCATTTCCCAGCAGCCCTGGCACGACCCGTACGGACACCCGGAGCTGGCCCCGGTGGTGCACGCCTTCGAATCCCACCACGCGGCCGTGAAAAAGGAGTTGGAGGACGCCTGGGCCGATCGCCGGACGGCGTTCTCCGACTACGAGCACTACCTCAGTCGCCAGTCGGACTGGCAGGCCCTCTATCTCTTCCGCAAGGGTGCCCTGGTGGCCGAGTCGGCGGAATCGGTCCCGACCGCCTTCGACGTGCTGAAGCGGGAGGCGGTGGACACCGGGAAGCTGTGCCCGCTGCTGGAGTGCCACTTCTCGACCCTGCTGCCGGGCGCGTCCATCGCCCCGCACTGCGACCTGTGGAACTTCAGCATCAACCTGCACCTCGCCGTCGACATCCCCGAAGGGTGCGGGATCACCGTCGCGGGCGAGACACGGACGTGGCAGGAGGGCAAGTGCCTGCTGTTCGACTACTCCTTCGAGCACGAAGCGTGGAACCGCGGCCCCCGCCCCCGCACCTGCCTGCTGGTCGACCTCTGGCACCCGGAGACCACGGTTCCGGAACGGCAGGCGCTCGTCGCGCTGATCACCGCCATCCGGACGCTCATGGGAGAAGGGTGAGGGAGCGCCGTCCGTGCGGCTACCAGCGGGCCGGGACCGTCTCCGCCTCGACCGTTATCCGTCCGGAGGTCCGGAACCACAGGTCGACGCTGATCGTGTCGCCCACGTTCAGCAGGGGCGGGTCGAGGACCATCACGTCGATGGTGAATGGCGTCATGCGCACCTCGCTGCGTGCGGGGACGACGAGGGACTGGACCGGCTCCATGCGGCCGGTGCCGTCCTTCGAGACGTTCCGGCCGAGCATGGCCACCCGCAGGGAGGGGGAGGAGACGGACTCCAGGGTGTCCGCCGCCGCCCCGGTGTTCGTGATGTCGAAGAAGGCCGCGGTGGTCGCGGCGTTGAGGGGTGCGAAGATGCGGCCGTTGCCGACACTGATCCTCGCGGGGGGATCGCCGGCCGCCCCCGTGGTGGTGTAGGCGGTCAGCAGCAGCAGCGCCGCCGCGCACGCGACGAGCGGGACCAGCGCCGCGCGCAGGGCGCCCGTGACGCCGTGGCGCCAGGGGGACGCCGGAGTCTCCGGTACCGGGCTCATCGAGCGGCCTCCAGGGCGGCAGTCGGGCGGGAGCCGGAGCCCCGGGTCGTGGGTGCGTAGGTCCGTAGCCGCAGGCTGTTGACCACCACGAGGACGGAGCTGCACGACATCGCCAGGGCGGCGAACATCGGGTTGAGCCAGCCGGTGGCCGCCAGCGGCACCGTGACCACGTTGTAGCCGAAGGCCCAGACGAGGTTGGCACGGATGGTGGTCAGCGTCCGGCGCGTCAGGCGCACGGCCGCCACCACCGCCTGCATGTCCTCGCGCACGAGCGTGATGTCGGCGGCGCCGATCGCCGCGTCGGTGCCGCCGCCCATGGCGATCCCCAGGTCGGCGCGGGCCAGGGCGGCCGCGTCGTTCACCCCGTCGCCGATGACGGCCACCCGGCAGCCGTCCGCCTGGAGGCCGGCCACGATGCCGGCCTTGCCCTCCGGGGTGACGGCGGCGTGCACCTCGTCGATGCCGACCTGCCGGGCCACGGCTCGCGCGGCGACGGGGCTGTCGCCGGTCACGAGGATCGGCTCGATGCCCAGCGCGCGCAGGTGTCGTACGGCCGCGTAGGCGGCGGGACGGAGCGTGTCGCCGACGGCGAGGACGGCGGCCGGACGGTCGTCGACCTCGACGACCACCGCGGTGCGCGCGGCGGCCTCCGCCCGGTCGAGGGCCTCCTCCAGCGCCTTCGGCAGCGTGCTGCGGCTCCTGGGACGTCCGACGGCCACGCGGTGTCCGTCGACGTCGCCGCGCACGCCCGACCCCGGCACGGCACAAAAGCCGGTCACCGGTGGCAGCTTCCCGTCCCCGGCCGCCTGGCGGGCGGCGGTGGTGACCGCTCGGCCGATGGGGTGCTCCGAGCCGTACTCGACCGCCCCGGCCAGCCGCAGCACCTCGTCGGCCGACGCCCCCTCGGCCACGGTCGTCTCGGCCAGTGTCATGTGGCCGGTGGTCAGAGTGCCGGTCTTGTCGAACACGACGGTGTCGATGCCGTGCAGCCGTTCCAGGGCCTCGGGGCCCCGGATGAGCACGCCGAGCTGAGCACCGCGCCCGGTCGCCGCCAGGAAGGCCGTCGGGATGGCCAGGCCGAGCGCGCACGGGCAGGCGACGACGAGGACGGCGACCGCCGCCGTCACGGCCGCCGCTCCGTCCGCGCCGGCGCCGAGCCAGAAGCCGAGGACGGTGCACGCCACGGTGACGACGGCCGGTACGAAGACGCCCGCGACGGCGTCGGCGAGCCGCTGCATACGGGCCTTGCCCGCCTGGGCGTCGGTCACCAGCCGGGTGATCCGGGCGAGCTGGGTGTCCGCGCCGACCGCCGTGGCGCGTACGACCAGCAGTCCGCCGACGTTGACCGCGGCGCCCACCACCGCGGAGCCGGGACCCACCTCGGCCGGGGTGCTCTCGCCGGTCACCAGGGCCAGGTCCAGGGCGGAGTTGCCCTCGGTCACGACCCCGTCCGTGGCGACCTTCTCGCCCGGCCGCACCACGAACTCCTGCCCCACCCGCAGCTCGGCGACGGGGATCCGGCGACTGCCTTCCGCTGCGGTCAGCTCGACGTCCTTGGCGCCGAGTTCGGCGAGGGCGCGCAGGGCCGATCCGGTGCCGCGCTTGGCGCGATCCTCCAGGTAGCGGCCCGCCAGCACGAAGAGCGGCACGCTCACCGTGGCTTCCAGGTACAGGTGCGCGCTGCCGGAACCGGCCCCGGGCAGCACGCTGAACGGCATGCGCATCCCGGGCTGTCCGGCGCCCCCGAGGAACAGGGCGTACGTCGACCAGGCGAAGGAGGCCAGGACGCCGAGGGACACCAGGGTGTCCATGGTCGCCGTCGCGTGCCGCAGCCCCTTCAGGGCCCGCTGGTGGAAGGGCCCGGCACTCCAACCGACCACCGGCGCGGCGAGGTTGAAGCACAGCCACTGCCAGTTGGTGAACTGCAGGGCCGGCACCATGGACAGCACCAGGACGGGCAGCGAGAGCGCCGCGGTGATCAGCAGGCGCCGGGCGTCGTCCGGGCCCGTGGCGCCCGGCGAACCGGATCCCGGGGCCGCCCCGTCCGCCTCCTCGGCCGGTGGCAGCTGGGCGGTGTAACCGGCGCCCTCCACCACGGAGATCAGGTCCTGCGGGGACACCGTGCCGGGATGGGAGACCCGGGCCCGGCCGGTGGCCAGGTTGACCGAGGCCGACACCCCCGTCAGGCGGCCCAGCTTCTTCTCCACCCGTCCCACGCAGGCGGCACAGGTCATCCCGCCGACCAGCAGGTCGGTGGTCGTCAGCGTCCCGTCCGACGTGGCACGGCGGTCGGTGTCCGTCATCGGCGCACCACCGCCCCGGCCCCGACCGGACCCAGGCCGTGCATGTCGGACATCCCCGGCTCCCCGTCCTGCTCGGCCGGCACCGTCCGGTGCATGCCCGGAGCCACCGGGCCCGCCATACGGCCGACGCCGTACGACAACGCCGTCATCGCGACGAGCAGGAAGAGGAATCCGAGCAGCGCCGGGGGGAGGGGCAGACCGCGTTTCGAACTTTCCATGGGGTCATACGGTAGGGGGGTATCGATCCGGATGGCCGCCCCCGCGAGTGTGACAAAAAACCTCGATGTCGCCGGGAACTGAAAAGGCCCGCCGTACGACTCCTTTTCAAGAGGCCGATTCTCGGTTTTCGAAATATCGCACCGGGTGCCGACCGGCACGATACCGAAATCGGCCATCCGCAACGCCCGGCGGATCGGCTGGAAAGGCCGGAACCGGAGGGAGCGCCCGGCCGACCACTCGATGGGGGCGGTGATTTCCCGTCCGTTCCGGTAGTGCTCCGCGGACCTTCGTGAGCTGGGCGGCCAGGTATTCACCTGTACTTTCTCTTTCGGTGCGCGCCGGACCCGTGATGCGCAAGTTCATCTTTCAAAGAACAGGAGAACGATTCCGGCAACCGGTTCGCAAGCCAGTCCGAAACCCGGGGGAGAGAGCTTGTCGAGGCGGGCGGAAGTGAGCCACGATCCCGGGGTGAGCCGCCGTCCTGAACCTTGGGACGGATTCCTAGGGGGAGCGGTCGCGCAATGCCTGCTGTGAAATCACCGTCCATACCGTCACGCCGACGCCTCGGACTGCCGCTGCTGGTCCTGGCCACCGCGCAACTGGTCATCTCGCTCGACTACAACATCGTCTACGTCGCCCTTCCCAGCATCGGCCGCGGGCTCGGTTTCTCCGGACAGGACCTGCAGTGGGTCGTCAGCGCCTACGTCGTGACCACCGGGGGGTTCCTGCTGCTCGGCGGACGGGCGACCGATCTGCTGGGCCGGCGGCGGGTCTTCGTCGTGGCCGCCCTGCTGTACGCGGTCTCCTCGCTGGTCGGCGGCCTCTCGGAGTCGGCGGGCGTGCTGGTCGCGGTACGCGCGGTCCAGGGCATCGGCGGGTCGCTGCTGTTCCCGGCCGCCCTGTCGCTGATCAACACCCTGTACGACGAGGGGCCGAGCCGTAACCGGGCGCTCGCGGCCTGGGGTGCCGCCGGAGCCGGCGGGCTGTGCTTCGGCTCCCTGCTCGGCGGTGTGCTCGTGGACGCCTTCGGCTGGCCCGCGGTCTTCCTGGTCAACGTCCCGCTGGCCGGTGCCGTCGCCCTGGCGGGCGCCCTCCTCTTCCCCGCGGACGGTCCGCCGCCCGGACAGCGGGACTTCGACCTCCCGGGCGCGCTGACCGCCACCGTGGGCATCACCCTGCTCGTGTT
Organism: Streptomyces sp. NPDC021562; assembly: GCF_040640875.1. Taxonomy (NCBI): domain Bacteria; kingdom Bacillati; phylum Actinomycetota; class Actinomycetes; order Kitasatosporales; family Streptomycetaceae; genus Streptomyces; species Streptomyces sp. NPDC021562. The sequence continues at coordinate 206,249 of NZ_JBFACN010000006.1, read as the reverse complement.
CGTCCTCATCCACGCGCCGGAAGCCGGCTGGGGCAGCCGTACCGTCGTGAGCTGCGCGGCCCTCTCGGCGGTCTCGCTCGCCCTGTTCGCCGTCATCGAGACCCGGGTCGGCGCCCCGTTGACCCCCGGCCACCTGTTCGGACACCGGGGACTGCTCGGCGCCATGGCGTTGACCGCACTGTTCAGCGCCACCTTCAGCTCGCTGCCCTACTTCCTGACCCTCTACTTCCAGACCGTGCACGGCTACAGCGCGATGGCCACCGGAGCCGCCTTCCTGGTGCCGGCCCTGGTGGTGGCCGTGGGGACGAAGGCGGGCGAGCGCGCCGTGTCCGCGCTCGGCCTGCGCACCGCGCTGCTGTGCGGCATGGCGCTGGGAGCCGTCGGCGCCCTGCTGCTGGCGCTCGCGCTCGGCGACCACGGTTCCTACGCGCGCCTGCTGCCCGGCATCGTCCTGCTGAGCCTGGGCCAGGGCGCGACCTGGACCGGCATGTGGATCGCGGCCGCCACCGGTGTCCCGGCCGAGGACCAGGGCGTCGCGTCGGGGCTCGCCTCGACCACGCTCCAGGTGGGCGGCGCCGTGGGACTGGCCGTCCTGGTCGCCGTCGCCGGCACCGGAACCCACGCTCCGACCACGGGCGGACTGCTCGACGGGGTCAGGCAGGCCGTGTACGTCATCACGGCCGGAATCGGCCTCGGCGCCGTAGCCCTGCTGCCCTTTCGGGGGCGTCCGGCGCACTGACCGCCGCGTCCCCTCCCCAGGGCCTTCGGCCCTCGCATCCCGGCCACTCCCCCTAGGAGCCCCTGTGTCCACTCTCCCTGACCGACTGGTCAGTTTCCCGACCCGTCCGCGCGCCGACCGTGCCGCGGTCCTGTGCGGCCTCGCGGGCTGGCTGCCCCCGCGGGTCGTGACCAACGAGGAACTCTCCCAGCGGCTGGACACCACCGACGCCTGGATCCGGACCCGTACCGGAATCGGCCGCCGCCACATCGCCGACCCCGGACAGGCCACCTCGGACCTGGCGGTGGAAGCCGGCCGCCGGGCGCTGGCCGCCGCGCACAGGGAACACGTGGACGCCGTGATCGTCACCACGACCACCCCGGACCGCTCGTGCCCCGCCACCGCCCCGCTGGTGGCCAGCAGACTCGGCCTGACCGGAGCGGCGGCCTTCGACGTCGGCGCCGTGTGCACCGGGTTCGTCTACGGCCTGGCCTCGGCGGCGGGCCTGATCACGGCCCGGGTGGCCGACAGCGTCCTGCTGATCGGCGCGGACACCTACTCCACCATCGTCGACCCGCAGGACCGCGCCAACGCGATCATCTTCGGCGACGGGGCCGGAGCCGTCGTCCTGCGCGCCGGGGACCCCGACGAAGCCGGCGCCGTCGGCCACTTCGACCTCGGCAGCGACGGCACCGGTGAAGAGCTGATCAGCGTGGCGGCCGGCGGCTCCCGGCAGCGGGCCACGCCCGGACCGGTCGACCCACGGGACCGGTACTTCGCCATGCGCGGCAAAGAGGTCTACCGGCACGCGGTCACCCGCATGGCGGCCTCCGCCCGTGCCACCCTCGCGCTGGCCGACTGCAAGGTCGACGAAGTCGACCACCTCGTCCCCCACCAGGCCAACCTGCGGATCCTGCGCACGGTGGCGGACGACCTCGGACTGCCCGCGGAGCGACTGGTCGTCAACGTCGACTCCGTGGGCAACACCGGTGCCGCGTCCATCCCGCTCGCTCTGGCGGACGCGGACACCCAGCACATCCTTCAGCCGGGCGAACGCCTGCTCCTCACCGCGTTCGGCGGCGGCCTCACCTGGGGGTCCTGCCTCCTGACCTGGCCCGCCCCGCCCCGGACCAGCCACCCGCACGACTCAGGAGGAACGCAGGCCGTATGAGCACCACCTACGACCGACTGGTCGAGATCGTCACGCGACTCCACGACGCGCCCAGGGACCGGATCAGCCCCGACGTCACCTTCGCCCAACTCGACGTCGACTCGCTGACCCTGGTCGAGATCAGCCTGCGCATCGAGCGCGACCTGGGCGTGCACATCGACGACAACGAACTCCAGGAAGACCTCAGCCTCGCCGCCACCACCAAGCTCATCGAGTCGAAGCTCGACCGGTAACCCAGCGCTTGACACCCCACGGAGAGCAGGGACATGGAGATCACCGAACGCAACGGGCAGGACATCGGCGCGACCGTCGCGGGGTTCGACCACGCGGCCGCCTCGCAGCAGGACGTCGACGCCGTCAAGGCGGCGGTCTACACCAAGAAGATCGTCGTGCTGAAGAACCAGGACCTGACGCCCCGGCAGTTCCTCGAACTGGGCAAGCGGTTCGGCCGGCCCGAGACGTACTACGAGCCCATGTACAAGCACCCCGAGGTCGAGGAGATATTCGTCTCCTCCAACGTGCCCGAGGACGGCAAGCAGATCGGCGTCCCGAAGACCGGGAAGTTCTGGCACGCCGACTACCAGTTCATGCCCGACCCCTTCGGCCTGACCTTCATCTACCCCCAGGTCATCCCCGAGAAGAACCGCGGCACGTACTTCATCGACATGGGCAAGGCGTACGAGGCGCTTCCCGAGGACCTCAAGAAGGAACTGGCGGGGACCTTCGCCGAACACTCCGTCCGGAAGTACTTCAAGATCCGGCCCACGGACGTCTACCGGCCCCTCTCCGAGATCATCGAAGAGGTCGACACCAAGACCCCGCCGGCGGTGAAGCCGACCACGTTCACCCACCCGATGACCGGCGAGACGATCCTGTACATCAGCGAGGGCTTCACCCTCGGCCTCCAGGACGAGCACGGCAAGCCGCTGGAGACCGACCTGCTGCACCGGCTGTTCGAGGCCACGGGCCAGCTCGACGACACCTTCAGCCACCGCAACATCCACCTGCAGACCTTCGAGAAGGGCGACCTGCTGGTCTGGGACAACCGCAGCCTGATCCACCGCGCCCGGCACACCACCACCCCGGAACCGACCGTCTCCTTCCGGGTGACCGTCCACGACGAGCGCAAGCTCTACGACGAGGCCGTGTGACCACCGTGGAAACACCCCTGAAGCAGCACCCGCCACGGGACTACGACACCGACGGCGCACTCCTGCCGCAGGTGCTGCGGCCGTACAAACCCCACTGCAAGTACCTGAGGTCCGCGACGGTGAGCACCCGGACGGGCCGCGTGGCCGCCCGCTGCGAGCTGGCCATCCCGGAGTCCTGCTACATCGACGACACCGGCCACCTCAACGCCGTCGAAGTCAACATCAGCTACAACCAGATGATGTACTACGCCGTCGCCAAGACGGTGAAGGAACGGCTGCTGGACGAGTTCGCGGGCTGGACCATGGACGACTACTGGCGCCACCAGCTGCCCGACATCCTCATCGCCCGGTTCAGCGGCACCTTCCGGCGTCCCATCAACGCCCGCGCCTTCTCCGGGGAGATCGAGTTCCTCTCCGTGGAGCGCCGGACGCCGGGCGGCCGGCCGATGCTCGTCGCCGACACCGTCTACCGCTACTGGGACGAGGCGGGCGGCCGGTGCGACGGCACCGTGAAGCTCGCCTTCGTCGACGCACCCTGAGCAGCGCCCGATCCACGGCATGCCGCCGCACCCCGCGGCGGCATGCCCCGGCAGTCCGCGAGCAGACCGAGAGGCAGGCCCCACATGGCCGAACCGTCCGCGCCCGGGACACCCGGCGAACGGCTCCACCACCCGCAGCCGACCACCCTCGTGGAGACCGCGCGCCTCCACGCCCGGCACCGGCCCGACGCCACCGCCGTGGTCTGCGAGGACCGCGCCGTCACCTACGCCCAACTGCACCGGGAGAGCAACCGCATCGCGCACGCGCTGCGCGCCGCCGGCGCGGTCCCCGGCGCCCGCGTCGCCTACCTGGGCAAGGAGTCCGAGGACTACTACGCGATCCTCTTCGCCTGCGCCAAGAGCGGGACCGTCCTGGTGCCCGTCAACTGGCGGCTGACCGCACCCGAGGTCAGCCACATCCTGCGGGACTCCGGCAGCGCCGTGCTCTTCCTGGAGGAGGAGTTCGCCCCGGTCCTGGACCGGCTCCCGGACGGGCCGCCGAAGACGGTGGTCAGGCTCGGCGCCACCGACGGGTTCGGCGCCTGGAAAGCCGACCGTCCCGACACCGACCCGGCGGTCCCGGCCACTCCCGACACCCCGGTCGCCCAGCTGTACACCAGCGGTACCACCGGCCTGCCCAAGGGCGTCGTCCTGGCACACCGGAGTTTCTTCGCCATCCGCGACGCCCTGGCGAGCGAGAACCTGGACTGGATCGACTGGCGCGACGGTGACATCGCGCTGGTCGGCATCCCGGGCTTCCACGTCGGCGGCCTGTGGTGGGCCACCCAGAACTTCAACGCCGGCGCGACCGTGGCGGTCCTGCGCGCCTTCGCGCCCCGGGACGCCATCGACCTCATCCGCGGCAAGGGCGTCACCACGGCCTGCGTGGTCCCGGCGATGCTGCGCATGATGCTGGCCGAACCCGGCGTCACCCCGGCCGACTTCACCACCCTCCGCAAGATCGTCTACGGTGGCTCGCCCATCTCCGAGGCCCTGCTCGAAGCCAGCCTCGCCCTGTTCGGCGGCGAGTTCGCCCAGATCTACGGCCTCACCGAGACCGGCAACACCGCCGTGTGCCTGCCACCGGCGGACCACGTGCCCGGCCATCCGCGGATGAAGGCCGCCGGACATCCCTACCCGGGAGTGGGCTGCAAGGTCGTCGACGGCGACGGCAAGGAACTGCCGCCGGGCACCGTGGGCGAGATCTGCCTGGCCACCCCCGCCCGCATGGTCGAGTACTGGGGACTGCCCGACAGGACCGCCGAAACCCTCGTCGACGGCTGGATCCACACCGGCGACGCCGGATACGTCGACGACGACGGCTACGTCTTCATCCAGGACCGCATCAAGGACGCCATCCTCGTCGCGGGCGAGAACGTCTACCCCGCCGAGATCGAGAACGCCCTGGAAGGCCATCCCGGGGTGGCCGAGGCCGTGATCGTGGGCGCCCCCGACGAGCGCTGGGGCGAACGCGTCCACGCCTTCGTGGTCCCCGCCGCCGGCCGGCGGCCCACGCCACGGGAACTGCACCGGTTCCTCGTCGACCGCCTGGCCTCCTTCAAGCTTCCCGCCCGTTACGAGTTCATCGAGCACGTGCCGCGCAACCCCAGCGGGAAGATCCTCCGCCGCGAGCTGCGCGAGCGCTTCTGGACCGGCACCGACCGCAAGGTCAACTGACCCGCATCCCGTGCGGCTACCAAGAGAGAACACCATGCCTGAGCCCCTGACGCTGCAAGCCTTCCGCGCGGACCTGGCGGAGTACCTGCACCAGGAACCGGACGACGTGGACCTGGACGAGAACCCCCTGGACGCGGGCCTGGACTCGCTCCGCATCACCACCCTGGCCGAACAGTGGCGGAGCACCGGAGTGGACGTGAGCTTCCTGGACCTCGCGGAGCGCACCTCCTTCGCCCAGTGGTGGCAGCTGCTGTCCGAACGCCAGGCGGGAGCACCCCATGCCGACGCCTGAGCGGCACCCCCTGCTCGCCGCCCAGGAAGGGATCTGGACCGGCCAGCGACTCGACCCGGACAGCCCCGCCTACAACACGGCCGAGTACGTGCACATCCACGGTGCGGTGGAGCCGGCGGTCTTCGAGAAGGCGCTGCGCCACACGGTCGCCGAGGTCGAAGCCCTCAACGTCCGTTTCACCACCGACGAGACCGGCCGGCCCTGGCAGGTGGGCGTCCCCGGCATCGAGTGGGCCCCGCACCTCGCCGACCTCACCACGGCGGCCGACCCGCACCGCGCCGCCCTGGACTGGATGGCCCAGGACCTGGACCGCCCCGTCGACCTGGAGCGCGGCCCGGTCTTCGGCCACGCCCTCCTGCGGATCGCCCCCGACGCGTACCTCTGGTACCACCGCGTCCACCACATCGCCCTCGACGGCTTCGGTCTGTCCCTCGTCGCCCGTCGGGTCGCGCAGGTCTACACGGCCCTGGTCGAGGACGCCCCGCCCGGCGGGAGCGGCTTCGGAGCCCTGGCGACGGTGCGGGAGGAAGAGGACGCCTACCGCGCCTCGGCACGCTTCGCCGAGGACCGCTCGTACTGGACCGGACGCTTCGGCGACCGCCCGCCGGTGGCCGCTCTCGCCCCCGGACAGGCGCTGCCGGCCCGCACCTTCCTGCGCCGGACCGTGGACCTGGGCAGCGACGAGACCGAGCGGTTGCGGGCCGTCGCCCGTGAGCTGTCGGTGACCTGGTCGGACGCCCTGCTGGCCGTCACGGCGGCCTACGTCCACCGGGTCAGCGGGGCACCGGAGGCCGTCCTCAGCCTCCCCGCCATGGGCCGCCTCGGATCGGCGTCCCTGCGGGTGCCCTGCATGGTGCGCAACATCCTGCCGCTGCGCGTCGCGGTGGGGGAGGACGACAGCCTGCGCGACCTGGCCACCCGGGTCGCCGCGGAGCTGCGCGCCGGACGCCCGCACCAGCGCTACCGCTACGAGCAACTGCGGCGCGACCTGAAACTGGTCGGCGGCAGGCGGCGGCTGTCCGGGCCCGGCGTCAACATCATGCCGTTCGAGTACGACCTCCGGTTCGCCGGACACCGCAGCACGGTCCACAACGTCTCCGCCGGCCCCGTCGACGACCTCGCGGTGAACGTGTACGACCGGGCCGAGGGCACGGGCCTGCGGATCGCCATGGACGCCAACCCCGACCTCTACGACGAGACCGAGGTGCAGGCCCACCAGGAAGGGCTGCTCGACCTGCTCCGGGAAGCCGTCGCGGCACCGGACCGGCCCATCGGGCGCCGGCCCGTCACCGTCCTCGACGGCGGACCGCTGCCCGGGCCCGCCCGGCCCGTGCTGAGCCTCGTCGCCGACCACGCCGCGCGGCGCGGGGGCGCCACCGCGGTGGAATACGACGGGCGGACCGTCACGTACGCCGAACTGTTCGGCGCGGCACGGCGGCTGGCCCGACGCCTCGCCGCCCGGAACGCCGGCCCCGGCACCGTGGTGGCACTCGCCCTGCCGCGCGGCATCGACGCCGTCACCGCCATCCTCGCCACCCTGATCTCGGGCGCCGCCTACTGCCCGCTCGACCCGGCCGCGCCGCGGTCGCGCACCCGGGCGCTCCTCGACAGCGCACAGCCCGTCCTGATCGTCACCAGCGGCCCGCACGCCACCTCCTTCGCGGGCCGGCCGGTCCTCCTGCTCGACGCGCCGGACGAGGGGGAAGAGGCCCCGCTCGCCCCGGCCGCGACCGCGGACGACCTCGCCTACCTCATCCACACCTCGGGTTCCACCGGCCGGCCCAAGGGCGTGGAGGTCTCCCACGGAGCCCTCGCCACCTTCGTCACCGGCGCCGCGCACCGCTACGGCCTGCGGCGGGAGGACCGGGTCCTCCAGTTCGCCCCCCTGCACTTCGACGCCAGCGTGGAGGAGATCTTCCTGACGCTGTGCACCGGAGCCACCCTCGTGGTGCGCACCGACGAGATGACCGAGTCCGTGCCCTGCTTCCTGCGCGCGGTCGACCGGCTGCGGATCAGCGTGCTGGACCTCCCCACGGCCTACTGGCACGAACTCGTCCACACCGTCTCCACCGGCGCCGCCGCACTCCCCGCCGGGGTGGGCACCGTCATCATCGGCGGAGAGGCCGCCCTGCCCGAACGCGTGGCCCGCTGGCGGGGTGCGGTCGGTCCCTCGGTACGGCTGTTCAACACCTACGGTCCGACCGAGGCGACGGTGGTGGCCACGGTCGCCGCGCTCCACGAGGGCCCGGACACGCCCGACGACGTACCGATCGGCCGCCCCCTGCCCGGCACCCGCGCCGCGGTCGTCGGCGGCGAACTCCACCTGCTCGGCGGTGCCCTGGCCCGGGGGTACCGGGACGCGGACGCGCCGGACGACGCCCGCTTCGGGCCGCTGCCCCAACTGCCCGGAGCACCACGCGCGTTCCGCACCGGCGACCTGGTGCAGGTCGGGAGCGACGGCCAACTGCGGTTCCTGGGAAGGGCGGACGACGAGTTCAAGATCAGCGGGCACCGGGTCCACCCGTCCGAGGTGGAGACCGTCCTCCTCGCCCAGCGGGGGGTCCGCGAGGCCGCCGTGGTCGGGCAGGTGCTGCCGGACGGAACCCGACGGCTGGCCGCCCACGTCGTCGCCGACGACCCGCGGCCCACCGCCGGCGAGCTGCGCGAGCGGCTCCGGGCGGCCCTGCCGCCGGCCATGGTCCCCTCGGCCGTGGTGTTCACGGACCGGCTGCCCCGCACCGGCACGGGGAAGATCGACCGGAGGGCCCTCAGCGCCGTCGCCGAGGACCGAGCGGCCCCGGCGGCGGGGGACGGCTCCCTGGAGGCGACCATCACCCACACCTGGGCGCAGGTCCTCGGTGTCGACCGGGTGGCGCCCGAGGACGACTTCTTCGACCTCGGCGCCCAGTCGCTCCAGGCGATCCAGGTCGCCAACCGGCTCGGCGTCGAACTCGGCCGGGACGTCCGGGTGGCCTGGCTGTTCGAGCACCCGACGGCCACCGGCCTCGCCCACCGCCTGAACCAGCACACACAGGCCCCCACAACCGGCCTCGCGGCCAGCCCTGCGACCGCCCCGGCGACCGGCCCCGCGGCCACGCCGGCGACCGGCCTTGCGGCCGCTCACACGGCCGCCCCCGCGACCGGCCTCGCCCTGCCGGCCGCGGTGCTGGCCGACGCCGTGCTCGCCGACGACATCCGGCCCGCCGGGCGGACTCCCACCACCGGCGGTCCGCGTACGGTCCGGCCCGTCGGGTGGGCCCCCACCACTGACGGCTCCCGCGCTGTCCCGCCCGCCGGGCGGACTCCCACCACCGGCGGTCCGCGCGCGGTCCGGCCCGTCGAGTGGGCCCCCGGTGGTCCGTGCACGGTCCTGCTGACCGGGGTCACCGGATTCGTCGGGCCCCACCTGCTGGTGGAGTTGCTCCGGGTCACCGACGCCGAGATCGTCTGCCCGGTCCGGGCCGCGACACCGGCCGAGGCCGCCGACCGCGTCCGGGCGGCCCTGGCAGCTCAGCGGATCCCCCTGCCCGCGGGCGCCGACCGCGTCACCGCCCTGCCCGCCGACCTCGCCCGCCCGCACCTGGGCCTCGGCGCCGACCGGTTCGCCGAACTGTCCCGGACCTGCGACCTCATCGTCCACAACGCGGCGACCGTCAGCATCCTGCGGGACTACGCCAGCCTGCGCGCCGCCAACACCGAGTCCACCCGCCAACTGCTGACGCTGGCCTCCGCCCGCACGATCCCGCTGCACCTGGTGTCGACGCTGTCCGTCGCACCGGCCAGAGACCGGGCCCCGGAGGTCCCGGAGGCGTTCCTGCCGCCGCATCCCGGGCTGGTCAGCGGCTACCAGCAGTCCAAGTGGGCGGCCGAGCGGCTGCTGGAACAGGCGGCCGAGCGCGGGTTCCCCGTCACCGTGCACCGCCTCGGCAGAGTCACGGGAGCGCCGGACACCGGGCAGGTGAACCGGCGGGACTTCCTGTGGAGCGTGCTGGCCTCCGGAGTGCCCGCCGGGATCGTGCCGGAGCTGTTCGAGGCGGAGGTGTGGACACCGGCGGACTACGTCGCCCGTGCCGTCGTACGGCTGGCCCTGACCGCCGCTCCCGGCCCCGTCTTCAACCACGCCCCGGTCGCACCGGTGCGGCTGGCCGACGTGTACGACTGGGTGCAGGAGTACGGCTACCCCGTCAAGCGGATCCCGACGGCGCAGTGGCGCCGGGAACTGCCGCGGGCCGCCGACGTGGCCGTGACGACCGGGGCGTTCTTCGACTCCTTCCCCGCCGACGGCGAGGAAGGGCCGGAGCTGGGGCTGGGCCACGTCCGGGCGGACAACGTGCTGCGCGGCCTCGAAGGCACCGGCATCGTCTGCCCGCGGGCCGACCGTGCCCTCGTCTTCCGGTACCTGGACCACTGCGTCGAGAACGGAGTGCTCCCGCCCCCCGCGCGAGGGGACGTCTGAGCTCCCGGGAACCCGGGTGGGTTCCGCTCCGACTACTTGAGCGGAGTCCATTCCACCCCCGAGGAGCAAGTGTGCAGACGAAAAGGCCCGCTGTCGTGGCCCTGGCCGGGGCGTTGTGCCTGGCCACCACGGCATGCGGGGCCTCGTCGACCCCCGCGGCGAACGCCGCGGCGGGCGCGAGCGCCCCCGGTTACCCGGTCACCCTCAAGAACTGCGGACAGACCACCACCTACACCCGGGCACCCCAGCGGGTCGTGGTCATGAACGGAGCCTCCGTCGCCGAGGTGTCCACGCTGCTGGCCCTGGGCCTCGGCGACCGCATCGTGGCCAACGAGCAGTCCTACGGCCGCTCGGAGGTCGCGGGCCGGGCCGCGGCCATCAGGAGACTCCCGACCGGGAACGTCACGCTCAACGACGCCTCCGACATCCCCCGCGAGACGATGCTCGGCCTGCGCCCGGACCTCGTGCTGTCCACCACGTCCTACGGCTTCGACGCGAAGAACGGCTTCGCCACCCGCGAGGACCTCAGGGCGGTCGGCGCCAACACCTACGTCTCCCCGCAGGGGTGCGACCAGGACACCTCCCGCATGACGATCGACGACAGCTACCGGCTGGCGCGCGACCTGGGGAAGATCTTCCACGTCGGCGACCGCGCCGAGAAGCTCATCGCCTCGTCCCGCAGGCACATCGCCGCCGTGCGGGCCAAGGTGAAGGGGGAGACCACCCCGAACGTGATGGTGGTCTTCTCCAACATGAGCATGGGCGGGAACGACTTCAGCTCCGTCGCGGCCCACGGCATCTGGAACGACATCCTCGCCCGGGCAGGCGCACGCAACGCCTTCGCCTCCGCTTCCCGGACCACCTTCGCGGACCTCAGCAAGGAGAAGGTCGCCGCCGAGCCGGTCGATGCCCTCGTGGTCATCAGCTACAACGACCCGCATGCCGAGGCGTACGCCCGCAAACTGCTCAAGGAGTTCCCCCAGTGGCCGGCAGCGAAGAACAACCGCTCCCTCGTGCTCTCCGACTCGATGTATCTCGGCCCCAGCAACGACCTGGCCGTCGAGAAGATCGCCAGGATGCTGCACCCGGACGCGCTCTGACCCCGCCGGACCGGCGGAACCGCAGGAAGCGGCTGAACCCCGAGCTGGTCCTGGCGCTGCTGGCGGCCACGCTGGTCACGGTCATGATCGTGGCGATCAGCATCGGCGCCGTCACCATCCCGGTGCACGAGGTCTGGCGGATCGTCTGGCACCACCTGACCGGCGGCGGTACCGCCGCGGACCCGGCCACCGACCAGATCGTCTGGAGCTTCCGCACCCCACGCGTCGTCCTGGCCGCCCTGGTCGGCGCGGGACTGGCCGTCTCCGGCGTCGTGCTGCAGGCGGTCGTCGCCAACCCGCTCGCCGACCCCTACGTCCTGGGCGTCTCCTCCGGTGCCTCCCTCGGGGCCGTCGTGGTCATCACGGCCACCGGCGGCGCCCTCGGCGGCCTCGGCGTGTCATCGGCCGCCTTCCTCGGTGCCGGTGCGGCCGTCGCCCTGGTCTTCCTGCTCGGCCGCAAGGGCGGCCGGCTCGCCCCCACCCGCCTGGTCCTCTCCGGGGTGGCCGTCGGCTACCTCTTCCTGGCGGCCACCAGCTATCTCCAACTGCGAGCCACACCGACGGAGTTGCGCACGGTGATGTTCTGGATGCTGGGCAGTGTCGCGGGCGCCCGGTGGGACCAGCTGCCCCTCGTCACCACCGCCGTCCTCACCACGACCGTGGCCCTGACCCTGTTCGGGCGCCGCCTCAACGCCCTGCTGGTCGGCGACGAGTCGGCCACCGCTCTCGGCGTCGACGTGCACCGGCTGCGCGCGGTGCTGCTGGTGCTCTCCTCGCTGGTGACCGGCACGGTGATCGCGGTCGCGGGCGGCATCGGCTTCGTCGGCCTGATGATCCCGCACCTCGTGCGCCTGACCACCGGCGCCGACCACCGTCGCCTGCTGCCCCGGGCGGCCCTGGTCGGCGCCGTCTACCTGGTCGTCGTCGACCTGCTCTCCCGCACGGTCAACCGCCCCGACGAACTGCCCCTCGGCATCCTCACCGCCCTGTTCGGGGCGCCCTTCTTCCTGTGGCTGCTGCGCCGCAACAAGAGCCTGGACAGCGTATGAAGCTCACCGTGGAACGCATCCACGTCGAACTCGGCCACCGGCCGATCCTCCACGACGTGCACCTGGAAGCCCGGCCGGGCGAGATCGTCGGCCTCATCGGGCCCAACGGCAGCGGCAAGTCCACCCTGCTGCGCACCGTCTACCGCTCCCTGCGCCCGCACCGCGGGGTGGTGCGCGTGGACGGCGACGACGTCTGGGCGCTGCCCGCGCGCACCGCCGCCCGCCGCACCGCGGCCGTCCTCCAGGACGCGAGCGGCCAGCCGGCCGGCCTGAGCGTCGCCGAACTCGTCGCGCTCGGCCGCACCCCGCACCACGGCCTCCTCGGCCGGGAGGGGACCGACGACCACCGCGCCGTGGCGGAGGCCCTCGACCTGTGCGCGATCCGGCACATGGCCGAACGGGACGTCACCTCCCTGTCCGGGGGCGAACGCCAGCGGGTGCTGCTGGCCCGGGCCCTCGCCCAGCGGCCCAGCCTCCTCGTCCTGGACGAACTCACCAACCACCTCGACATCCGCGCCCGCTTCGAACTGCTCGACCTCATCCGCTCCACCGGCGTCACCACCCTCGCCGTACTCCACGACCTGGACCTCGCGGCCCGGCTGTGCGACCACCTCGTCGCACTCCACGCGGGGCGGGTGGTCGCCGCCGGCCCGGTCCTGGACGTGCTCACCCCCGGCCTGCTGGGTGAGGTCTTCGGAGTGGCCGCCACCGCGGAACGGCACGCCGACGGTGTCGTCCGCATCACCTACGGCGCCCAGCCCCTGACCCTGCAACCGGTGGCGGAGGCCAGAGCCGGCTGACAGCGACCGCAAGCCATCAGGCTGTCCGGTGCGTCGCCGTCCAGAAGCCCGCCGTCCGGCGGCCCGTGCGGCACTGGCAGGCCGCTGGGCGTGCGGACCGCCTCGCCGTTGGGCGGGAGCGGTCCGCGTGTTGTACCGGTGAGGCCGGTGCCCGCCGGCGTGGCGGACACCGGCGTCTGCCGTTCAGGCCGCGACCGCGACCGGAACGCCCACCGCCGAGCGCGGCAGCACGGCCGCCGACGGAACCCGGCCCTCCGCCGGTGTCCCCGCCGCCTCCTCCGGCTCGGCCAGCAGATCCGCCAGAGCGGCGCGGGCCCGGGCCACCCGGGAGCGCACCGTCCCGATCGGACAGCCGACGACATCGGCCGCTTCCGCGTACGGCAGCCCGGTCACCTGCGTGAGGATGAACGCCTCCCGCCGGTCGTACGGCAGCATGCCCAGCAGTTCGAGGAGCGCGATCCCCTCCTCGAACCCCGGCACGTCGAGCGGCTGAGCCGTCTCCGCGGCGTGGCGCCAGTCATGACGGTCCGACAGCCGGGGCCGCGAGGCGGCCCGCCGGAAGTCGTCGATCACCGCCCGGCGCGCGATGGACAACAGCCAGGCGCGGGCCGAGGAACGTCCCTCGAACCGGTGCAGGCTGCCCAGCGCCCGGAGGAACGTCTCCTGGGCCAGGTCGTCCGCCGACTGGGGATCCGCACTCAGGTGCGCGACATAGCGCAGTACGTCGCAGTGCAGGGCCCGGACGAACCGCTCGACGGCGTCCTCGTCCCCGCCGCGGGCGGCCAGCGCCCAGGTGGTGATCAGGTCGTCGGCTTCTTGCGTGTTGTTGTGCTTCCTACGTTTTCCACGTGTCCCGCGTAATGCGGGCAGGGCAGGAACAGGCACCTCGTGTCCTTCGCGATCGTGCGAGGAACGGCGGCACAGGAGCGCGCCGTTCCCGCAGTGAGGGGGCGCGGCCGCGCGCGGGCACGACCGCTGCCCGGGGGCGGCCCGGCGTCGACGACGGTCGGCAACGGCCCCGGGAAACCGGCTGTTCTAGACGACAGCGAAGGAGAGCGGCGGACCCCGTGAAGTGATCGCGTGAACGAGATGCAGACGCCGCGGCCAGCGACGCGTACGGCGCCGCCGTACGAGGGCACGCGGACGTCGCGGCAGCGCCGGCAGGGCGAGCACCAGCCGCAGCGGCGCGGCCAGCCAGCCGGCCACGGCGCGCATCAGCCGGAAGACGACCCGCTCGCCGTAACCCAGCCACAGGCCGCAGACCAGGGCCGCCACCAGGTGAGCCGCGTACATGCCGGTCATCGACGTGCCGCCCAGCCACTGCTGGAGGAGAGCGGGGGTGCCGGAGCCCAGGTGGACCGAGTGATCCATGCCCATGGAATGCATGGGCACGCCCATGGAGTGCCCACCCACGGAGCCCATGCCCATCGCGCCCATGTCTGCGGAGCCCATGCCCATCGAGCCCATGCCCGTGTCGTTCCCGCCGGGCGGCGCCGCCGGCTGCCCCGCGCCCTGCGCGACGGAGAAGCTCCAGTGGAGCGCCCCCTGGGCCGCGACCACCACCGGCACGATGACCCGAAGCCCGCGCTCACGGCCGGCCAGAGCCCAGCCGACCCCGCCCGCCCCGAGGAAACCCGCCCCCAGGGCCCACCAGGGCACGGCCGTACCGGACATCAACGTGTGGGCCAGGGCGGAGAGCAACACGCAGACGGCCGCGAACAGCGCGGCCCGTACCGAACGTGTGCACCACCCGGCAGCCATGACAGGCTTCATCCTCGCATTCGACGTCGGGCCCCCACGGATCAGTACGCAAAATGGCCCGGCCTCATGCTCAATCCGAAGTGTGATCCACCGTTCGGCGAAACACGGGAACTCGGCGCACGCAGGGACCGACTTATGAAGGGGATGCTTCGGACGGCAGGCCCATTCGGAGGTGCCGAGGTGGCGCCCGGCGCGGGTGGCGCACAGGCTGGGGCGCGGACGTGGACGACCCGCCGCGCACCCCGCGGCAGGGCTTTCAGGAGGTACCCGTGACCGCTTCGTCGCCCGCCACCGACGCACCGCCGGCCCGGTACGACGACCTGCGCGCGCTCGTGATCAACTGCACCCTCAAGCGCTCCCCGGCGACCAGCAACACCCAGGGGCTGATCGACCGCAGTACCGCCATCCTGGACGCGCAGGGCGTCCAGGTCGACGTGGTGCGGGCGGTGGACCACGACATCGCCACCGGGGTCTGGCCCGACATGCGGGAGCACGGCTGGCAGACGGACGCCTGGCCCGAGCTGTACCGGCAGGTCATGGCGGCCGACATCCTCGTGCTGGCCGGCCCGATCTGGCTCGGCGACAACAGCTCGGTGACGAAGCAGGTGATCGAGCGTCTCTACGCCTGCTCCAGCCTCCTCAACGAGGCCGGCCAGTACGCCTACTACGGCCGGGTCGGCGGCTGCCTGATCACCGGCAACGAGGACGGCGTCAAGCACTGCGCCATGAACGTCCTCTACAGCCTGCAGCACCTCGGGTACACCATCCCGCCCCAGGCGGACGCCGGCTGGATCGGCGAGGCGGGGCCCGGCCCCTCGTACCTCGACCCGGGCTCCGGTGGCCCCGAGAACGACTTCACCAACCGCAACACCACCTTCATGACCTGGAACCTGCTGCATCTGGCCCGCGCGCTGAAGGACCTCGGCGGCATCCCCGCCTACGGCAACCAGCGCACGGCCTGGGACGCGGGCTGCCGTCGCGACTACGAGAACCCCGAGCACCGTTAGGCGGTGGGCTCACCGCCGCTCCGGCACGGTAGAAAGGACCTATGCCGGAGCACGAGATCCCACCGGGGGCCATGGACGACGTCGACGCGGTCACCAGGGCGGTGCTGACCGCCTCCCGCCTGCTGGTGGCGGTCTCCGCACGTTCCCTCGCCGAGGTCGAGGAGCGGGTGACCCTGCCGCAGTTCCGGATGCTGGTCGTGCTCGCCACCCGGGGCGCCACCAAGCTGGTCGTGCTCGCCGACCTGCTCCAGGTGGCGCCGTCCACCGCGATGCGGATGGTCGACCGGCTCATCGCGGCCGGGCTCGCCGACCGCCGGACCAACCCCGACAACCGCCGCGAGACCCTGCTCCAGCTCACCGACGAGGGCCGCCGCACCGTCGAGCACGTCACCGCCCGGCGCCGGTCCGAGATCGCGGACATCGTCGCCCGGCTCGGTCCCACGCAACGGCTCGCGCTGATCGAAGCTCTGGGCGCGTTCAACCGGGCGGGCGGCGAGCCGCCGGCGGCCCCCGCCGCCGACCACGCGGATCCGCACCCGCTCGGCTGGGCCGTGGACGAGGCGATGGTCCACGACGTGTGACCCGCACGGCCAAGGACCGCGGCGCGCGTCCGGCCGGGGGCCGTGTCATCCCACGGTCGGTGACGCCGATGGCGTCGGGGCCGTCCCGGAGGAGCCCTCCGAGGTGACGGCCGGGCCGGTGGGAACCCCCGCGGTCGACAGGCCGGGGGGCACCGTGAGGACGACCTGGGGCGCGCCCCCCTGCGGCACCGGTGGTGTCACCTGGGCGGCAGGGAGCTTCGGCGGCGTGGTGATCTGGAAGTTGACCTGGTCGTAGTTGACCAGCCCGGTCTTCTCCATCTGTGTGATGTGGTCCAGGACCACGTCGTTGGCCTGGTCGGCCAGGGCTCGTACGAGGGTGTTCTCGGTCGTGGAACGGACCTTGGCGATGGTGTTGAAGATCGACCCGTGGGTGACGCGCAGGATGTTGGCGAAGTCGGTGTCGAACTGCTTGCCCGTGTCCGACTGGAACGTCGCGAGGAAGCCCGCCTGCTGAGGCGTCGGCTGGTTGGGGATGGTGATGTTCAGCATGGGGGCGATCCTCCGGCAGCTGGCGTCGAGCGCGGCGTGCCCGACGACCAGATGCCGCCCGGCCTCACGCACGGCCGCGGTCGTCCCCTTCTTCATGGCCAGGGCCCCCGAGGGGCCCTCCCAGAGTCCGGCGGAGCGCACGAAGACGACGAAGTTGCGGTCGGACTCGGTGAGCGGTCCCCACTGCGTGCTGGCGATGACCCTCGACGCGTTCGAGGAGGTCGTCTGGACGCCCAGCATGCTCGGATAGACGAGGGCGGCGAGCGTGGCGGCGAGGGCCCCGCCGACGACGAGGGATCCGATCCTGTTGCGTGAGATGGACATGCTGCCTCCTGGTGCGGACCGCGTGGCTGCCCGGTCATACGGAGGCGCTACGGCAAGAGGACCTTTGCGCTAGGTAAAGATTGCATGATGCTAATTGGTGTCACGTCTCGTACAGGTGCGCCGACGCCACCCGTCCCGGCCGCATGATGCGTATCTTGCCGCGCTCGCAGGCCGGGCAGTGGGGCGACTGCAGCGGCGACGGGACGGCCTTGTCGCCGAGGTGGTACGTGGCGATGATCCGCCCCTGGTCGTCCTCGGTCACGTCGATGTCGTACGTGGCTTCCCAGCCGTGTCCGCAGTCGAGGCAGACGAACGAGTAGGAGCGCCGGGTGTGCTCGCTGTGCATGGCACCTCCCTGGAGTGATGTCACCCTTCAAGGCCCCTCTACCCAGTCTTGCACAATGCAAAATGCGAGGTGGTGATCGCCGGAACCGGCCGGACCCCCGCGCCCGTGCCGTCAGGCCGTCGTGTGCACCGCGCGCAGCACGCTCTGGTGGCTGAGCCAGCCCACCGGCTTCCCCTGCTGCGCGTCGAGGACGGGTACGCCGGTCGCGGCGGCCGACAGCAGGGTGTGCAGGGCCTGGGCGAGCGGCTGGTCGGCTGTCACCGGCAGGGGTGCCTCGGCGAGCCGGCCGACGCGTGTCGGGGCGCTGTCCGGCTGTTCGGCGAGGGCCTCGGCCACCGCCTGGGCGGTGACGACGCCGACATAGGCTCCGTCGGCGTCGACGACCGGGAGCGCGCCGTGGCCCGAGAGGCTCAGCAGATCGGCGGAGTCCGCGAGCGTGGTCGATGCGGACAGCGGGGACGGCAGGGGCTCCATCACGGCACCCACCTGCTGGGCGCCGATCCGCGCGCCCGGGGCGGGCCCTTCGAGGTCGATGCCCCGGCGGCGGAGCTTGAGGGTGTAGACGGTGTCGTGCGACAGCAGGCGGCTGACCGCTGTCGCCAGCACGATGGCCAGCATCAGCGGCAGGATGATCGAGTACTCGCCGGTGAGCTCGAAGAGGATCACCACGGCGGTGATCGGGGCCCGTGCGGCGCCGGCGAACACCGCTCCCATGCCGACCAGCGCGTACGCGCCGACCGCGCCGGCGGAGGCGGGCAGCAGGTGGTGGACGGCGATGCCGTACGCGGAACCGAGCATCGCCCCGATGAACAGGCTGGGGGCGAAGACACCGCCGGAGCCGCCGATGCCGATCGTCAGGCTGGTCGCCAGCATCTTGCCCACCAGCAACAGCAGCAGGAAGCCGATCGCGTAGCCGCCCTCGGTCGCCTTCTGCAGGACCGGGTAGCCGACGCCGTACATCTGGGGCAGGAGCAGGAGCACCAGTCCGAGTGCCAGCCCGCCGACCGCCGGGCGCAGCCACTCGGGGCCGCGCCACAGCCAGTCGCAGGCGTCCTCGACCAGGTACAGGAACCGGGAGAACCCCACGCCGACCACCGCGGCCGCCACCCCGAGCGCGGCGAACAGCCCGTACTGGGTCAGGTGGTCCACCTGGAAGCCGGGAAGCCGCAGGAAGGCGACGTCTCCGAAGGCGGCCCGCCCGATCACGCTCGCGGTGACGCTGGCCAGCACCGTGGCGCCGAAGGCCTCCGCGCTGAAGGTGCCCAGGATGAGTTCCATGGCGAAGAACACGCCGGCCAGCGGTGCGTTGAAGGTGGCCGCGATGCCGGCCGCCGCCCCACACGCGACCAGCAGTTTCATCCGGCCCTCGGGCACCTTCGTCACGCGCCCGAGGGTGGCGCCGAGCGCCGAGCCGATCTGCACGATCGGGCCCTCGCGGCCCACCGAACCGCCCGAGCCGATGCACAGGGCGGAGGCGAGCGTCTTGACCACGGCGACCTTGGGGCTGATCCGCCCGCCGCGCTGGGCGACGGCCAGCATCACCTCGGGCACCCCGTGGCCGCGCGCCTCCTTGGCGAACCGGTTCACCAGAGGGCCGTAGAGCAGGCCGCCCACCACCGGGGCGAGCAGCACGAAGTACGGACCGAGCCACGGTACGTGCGGATCGGCCGCGCCCGGGGACGCCGCGTAGTCGGAGTGACCGGAGAAGAGCCGGGTGAACGTCCTGATGCACCAGCGGAAGACGATCGAACCCGCGCCCGCCCCGGCCCCGACCACGACGGCCAGCGCCATCATGACCCAGGGCGCGGTGCGCACCGCAGGAAGACCCAAGGCCGGTCCGGCACCGCTCGTCCTGCTGCTGGGCACGTGCTCTCCACCTGTCGCCGCTCGTCGGGCACTCATCGCACCCCTTCATCTTTGCATTATGCAAAACGAGTCAAGGGGGCGGTGCCACGAGGGCGCCCGCGGGCCTCGACGCCCTCGACACGGCGCGGGTGCGGGCGACGGCCGCGAGCGTCCGCTCCGCCGTGCGCACCGGAGGGGTGCGGCTGACCGGCGGGCCGGACGCAACGGCGGTCCTGTCCGCCGTCAGGCCCTACTTCGACCCCGGTGGGCTCGACGAGGGCGAGGCCGCCGGGGTCGTGCTGTGCGGCTGGTCCGCCGGCGGTGTGTCGGCCGAGCTGTGGTCGGGGGAGAACCACGCGATGCCGAGCAGCAGCGCCCCGAGGAAGAGCACCACCGCGGCGAGGGCACTCACCCTCCTCGACCGGGTCGCGGAGGCCGTGCGGCCTCCCGGGCGCTGACCGCGCCGGGCCCGGTGGGCCGGAGCGGTGCCGGTGGTGGACGGGAAGGCATAGGTGGTGACGGAGCCGGGAGACACGTTCGTTCCGGACCGGGTCCCCGGGAGCGCCCACACGGTGCTCGGACGCGGTTCCGGTTGGGGATGCGGTGCGACGGCCGGGAGGGGCTCGGGACGCCCTCTCCAGGCGCCCGCGGCGAACCACTCGGCCGTCTGGCGTGCCGTGGGGCGGTCCTCGGGACGCTTGGCGAGGAGACCGAGCAGGTAGTTCTCGAAGGCGGGCGGCAGTCCGATGCCCAGCTCCCGCGGCGGTACGGGGGGCGTGTCGAGGTGGTGGTGGAGGACGGCGATGGCGCTGTCGGCGTGGAACGGCACCCGTCCGGTGAGGAGTTGGTAGAGCACACAGCCGAGCGAGTAGACGTCGGACGGCGGTCCGGCGGTTTGCCCCAGGGCGCGCTCGGGGGCGATGTACAGGCTGGTCCCGACGATCTGGCCGGTCGCGGTGAGCCCGCTGCCCGGGTCGTCCAGGAAGCGGGCGATGCCGAAGTCGCCGATCTTCACGGATCCGGCGGCGTCGAGCAGCAGGTTGCCGGGCTTGATGTCCCGGTGCACGACACCCTGTTCGTGCGCGACGGCGAGCCCGGCGGCCGCCTGGGCGGCGATGCGGGCGACTGCCTCGGCCGGCAGGGATCCCGCCTGGGCGAGCACGCGGTGCAGACTCTGTCCCTGGACCAGCTCCATCACCAGGAACAGCCGGCCCTCCTGCTCACCGAAGTCGACGACGCCGACCACGTGCGGGTGCCGGAGCCGTCCCGCGGTCCGGGCCTCCAGACGGAAGCGGGCGGCGGCGGTGGGATCGGTGTTCTCGGCGAGCAGCAGCTTGACCGCCACCGGTCTGCCGAGCATCTCGTCGTAGGCCTGCCAGACCTCGCCCATCGCGCCGCGCCCGATGACGGTGTCCAGCCGGTACCGGCCCGCAATCAGCACCCGTTCCTTCATCCTCACCCAGTGAGACGACATGCCCGCTGTCGGGCATGTCCCTCTGGTTGAAAGGGTGTTGTGGGGATGCCGCAGCTCCCACACTCTACTGGCGGGCCGACGGTGGCCGGGCGTCTCATGGACCCGTCAGTGGAACCACCACCGTGCGCCGGGCACACTTTGCGTGTTGAAGTCCCTTTGACGCAAGGAATGAGCCACACGTGATCACGCTCACCAAGGAAGACGGCCCGGCGGACCTGGACGGGGTGACGCACCTGTCCATCGGGGTCTCCTGGGATCCCACCGCCGGCAGCAGTGGCGGGGTGCTGGGCAGACTGCGCCGCCAGAGCGGCACCGACCTCGATCTGATCGCCATCGCCATGCAGGGCGGTGACCCGGTGCGCCTGGCGGGTCTCGACTCGCTCGACCCCATGGGCAACGGCTCGTTGGTCCACAGCGGCGACAACCAGACCGGGCGCGGGGACGGCGACGACGAGACGGTGACCGTCGAGTTCGCCCGGATCCCGCCCAACATCACGTCGATAGTGTTCGTGGCCGCCGCGTACAAGAAGGGCAGCTCCTTCCAGAAGGCGCGCAACATCAGCTTCAAGGTCTACGACGCGACGGGGGGCAGCTCCCAGCAGGTCGCCGACATCTGGCCGAGCCTGCTCACCCAGGACAACGGATGCGCCGTGGCCAAGGCGCTGCGGGTGGGCGCCGGTTGGAAACTCCAGGTGATCAACGTGACGGGAAAGATCAAGCAGGGGGACGAACACGCTCTGATGCGTTTCGCCGTCAGCAAGTAGGCGCGTCTGCGAGGTGCGGTCCCCGCGCCCCCGGGCCCGACGGAGCAGCGCGGTTCATGCGCGGGGACTGGAGGACATGACCACGCCAGAAGCACTCCTGCCGGCTGGGTGCTTTCCGTAGAGTTTTCTCCTGTGACGGTATTCGAGCAGTGGTCCCTGGTAGCCGCGTTCGGCTCTTTGGGCGTGGGCGTGATCGGCTTCGTCGCCCTGGCATGGCAGCTCCTGATGCTGGCTCGAAGCACCAAGCAGGATCACGACAGGCGCCGCAAGCAGGCAACCATGGAGTTCCTCGCCGACAACATGAACCAGCGAAAGTCGCTGTTCGACGACGGCATACCCCAGGAGCGCGATCACGCGGCCATCGAGGCGCTGATCAGCCGCTCGACGGCGGGCGACGAGCGAGCGACGAAGCTCATCACGTCCTACCTCACGACCTTCAACCTCCTTGGTGCGGGAACCCGGTCGGACGCGTTCGATCAGCAACTGATCGACGACGCCTGGGGTGGTCTCATCATCTCCGTCTGGAACAACTACCGGCCCTGGGCCGAGGCGCAGCGGCAGCAACACGGTGAACCCCTCCTGTGGCGTCACCTGGAGTGGCTGGCGAGCCAAATGACGCCTCGCAGACTTCTCACGCAGGCCGACGGCCTCTCCCCTAGCGGGGACCCGGCCGTGTGACCAGCCACGCGCGCACCTGCTCGCACCCCACGAGTGCGGCACGCCTGTCTCTAGCGCCGACCACGGACGCGCGGCTGCTGCCAGCGGTGACGCCAGTTACATTCGTTGCTGTGCCGAAGAGAGAACCGGTGGGCCGCCGGCTCGTCCTCGCCAGGGCGTCCGGGCCGTGACCCTCGACGCGTCCGGGCGGGGCCCGGAGGACCCGGCTCGCTTCCAGGCACTGTTCACCGCCGCACGGTCGGAGGACCGGACGGAGTCGGAGCAGTCGCCGGAGCGGCTGCGGCGCCGGCACCGCGATCTCACCGCGCGCGACGTGTTCGGCGCACCGCAGGCCGCCGAGGCCGGCCAGCGGCTCACGGTGTGCGCCGCCGCCTGCGAGGACTACGCGGAACGCGTCTTCGCGGCCTTGCACGAGACGCCGGAGGACGACGCCCGATGAGCCAGACGGCGAATTCCGGGTCGGCGCCGGCCCGGCAGATGTGGCCGCTGTACGCGGCCGGGTTCACCACCGCTTTCGGCGCGCACGGCATCGCCGCCAGCCTGGGCAGCGACGCCGAGGGCGCGGTGACATCGCTGCTCGTGCTGGGCGGCCTGCTCGTCCTGTACGACGGCGCCGAGGTGGTCCTCAAGCCGGTGTTCGGCACCCTCGCGGACCGGGTCGGCGCCCGCCCGGTGCTGCTCGGCGGGCTTGCCGCCTTCGCCCTCGCCTCCGCGCTGTACGCCGTGGCGGACAGCCCGGGTTGGCTGTGGGCCGCCCGCCTCGGCCAGGGCGCGGCGGCCTCCGCCTTCTCGCCGTCGGCCTCCGCCTTGGTCGCCCGGCTCAACCCGGCCGCCAAGCACGGTCGCGCGTTCGGCAGTTACGGCTTCTACAAGTCGATCGGCTACACGCTGGGCCCGCTGCTCGGCGGAGTGCTGGTGTGGGCCGGCGGGCTTCGGCTGCTGTTCACGGTGCTGGCCGTGCTCGGCGCGGCGGTCGCCCTCTGGGCCGCGGTCGCCGTCCCCGTCGTACCCCCGCTTCCCAAGACCCGGCAGACGGTCCTCGACCTCGCCCGCCGCCTGGCCGATCCCGCCTTCCTCGTCCCGACGTCCGCGCTGGCGGCGGCGACCGCCGGCCTGTCCGTCGGGGTCGGCTTCCTGCCGGTGTCGGGCCGGGTGGCCGGACTGGGTGCGGTGGCCACCGGGGCCGCCGTGTCGGTGCTGGCAGCCTGCGCGACCGTGGTCCAGCCGCGGGCCGGGCAGGCCCTGGACGAGGGACGCCTGACGACCGGGTCCGGCATCACGGCAGGACTGCTGCTCACCGCCGCCGGGCTGGGCTGTGCGATGCTGCCGGGTCTGCCCGGGGTCCTCCTGGGCGCCGCGCTGATCGGCGTGGGAACCGGTCTGATCACCCCGCTCGGCTTCGCCGCGCTGGCCTCCTCGACCCCTCAGGAACGCCTGGGCCAGACGATGGGCGCCGCCGAACTCGGCCGCGAACTGGGCGACGCCGGCGGGCCGCTGCTGGTCGCGGTCATCGCCTCGCTCACCACCCTCACGCACGGCTACGCCGCCCTCGGCATCCTGCTGGCCCTCGGCCCCCTGTTCGCCGGCGTGCGGCGCCGCGCTGCTGGGGGCTGAGCGCAGGGCCGTCCGCGCGGTGGCCCGGACGCCGGAGGTGATCCTCGATGACCGCACCACCTCCGTTGCCCGGCGTGTTCGCCGACCTGGCCTCCTGACCACTGCCCCGGCTCAGCAGGGCAGGTCGAGGGTGACGGCCGCCCCGTGCCCGGCGTTCTCGGCGTGCGCGGTGCCGGCGTGGGCGGTGGCCACGGCGTGTACGAAGGCGAGCCCGAGGCCGGACCCCTTGCCGGTGCGGCTCGCTTCGGCGCGGGCGAAGCGGTCGAAGGCCCGGGGCAGGAACTCGGGCGGGAAGCCGGGCCCGTCGTCGACGACACGTACCCGCACCCTGCCGTCGTGGACGGCGGCTGTGACGCGGACGTTTCCGGTGCCGTGGCGCAGCGCGTTGTCGACGAGGTTGCCGACGGCCGGCACCAGCCAGCGGACGTCGACGTCGACGGTCGTGTCGTCCGCGGTGGTGCGCAGGCCGCGTCCGGCCCGTTCGGCGGTGTGCCGATGCGGGGAGACGGCGGTGTCGACCAGGTCGGCGAGTCGGACCGGGGCCCGGGTGATGTGGCCGGTGCTGCCGAGTTCCTCCAGGTCGAGGAGTGCGTTGGAGAGGTCGATCAGGCGCTGCACCTCGGCGTCCACGGAGCGCAGGGTCTCGGTGAGCTCCTCGGCCGAGCGGGGGCGGTGCAGGGCGACGTCGACCTCGGCGCGCAGCAGCGAGAGCGGGGTGCGCAGTTCGTGGCTGGCGTCGGCGACGAACCGCCGCTCGCGTTCGGCGGAGGCTTCGAGGCGGTCGAGCATGTGGTTGAGGGTGTGGCCGAGACGGGTGATCTCGTCGTCCCGGTCGGCGGGCACGTCGAGGCGCAGGTTCTGGGCGCCGCCTGCCAGGGTGGCGGCCCCGCCTCGGTAGCGCTCGACGGGGCGCAGGGCGGCGCGGGCGGTGCGGTAGCCGACGTAGGAGGCGGCTATCAACGTCAGGCCCGAGGCGATGGCCAGCTGGGCGAGGAGTTCGCGCAGTGCCTCGTCACGGTGGCCGCGCCGGACAGCGGCGACCACGATCCTGGTCCGTCCGTCCGCCGTGATGCGCCCGGCCTGGAGGCGCAGGGAGTCCGGGGTGATCGGGAGCAGGGAGCCCACGTCACGGCGGACCGTGGTGCCGCGCATGACGGCGCCGAGCTCGGCGGGGGTGAGCAGCGGTTCGTGGCGTACGGCGGCGCTCGCGCTCTGGATCCGGCCGTGTGCGTCCAGGACCTGCCGGAGGCTGCCGCTGGGGCCGGGCGGGATCTTGGCGTCGGCTCGTACGGCCTGGTCGAGACTGTGCCGGTAGGTGGTCAGGTCGTCGTTGAGCTGCTGGTCGAGGGCGGTCTGGACACGCCAGTAGACCAGACCGGCCGCGCCTGTCAGGACCAGCGACATGGTGACGGCGACGGCCAGCACGAGGCGCGCGACCACGGGCAGCCGCCGGACCCACGCCCGGGGCCGGCCGGCCAGGGGCAGATCGGCCGGGGGCAGGCCGGCCACGGTCACGGGGCGGTCTCCAGGCGGTAGCCGCGTCCGCGCAGGGTCGTGATCGTCGTGCGGTCGAAGGCGCGGTCGACCTTCGCGCGCACCTTGGAGACGTGGACGTCGATGGCGTTGCTGCGTAGATCGGTCTCGCCGTCCCAGACCTCGTCGAGCAGCTGCAGGCGGCTGACCACGCACCCGGCGTTTTCCATCAGCACCCGCAGCACGCCGAACTCCCGTCGCGCCAGGTCGAGTTCGTGGTCGCCGCGCCAGGCCCGCTGCTGGTCGGGGTCGAGGACGAGATCGCCGACCCTGAGGCGCCCGGTGGTCCCCGCGGTCCCAGGGCGGCGTCGGGAGATCGCCCGCAGCCGGGCCAGCAGCTCCTCCATGGCGAACGGCTTGACCACGTAGTCGTCGGCGCCGGCGTCCAGACCGGCGACCCGCTCGCTGATCGCACCGCGCGCGGTGAGCAGGATCACCGGCACGTCGACGCCCTCGCCCCGCAGCGTCCGGCACACCTCCACCCCGTCCATCCCGGGCAGCATCACGTCGAGGACCACGGCGTCCACGCGCGCGTCCCGGGCGGCGGCGAGCCCTGAGGGGCCGTCGTAGTGGCCCTCGGCGGTGTGCCCGGACTCGGTCAGGTAGCGGACGACCAGGTCTGTGAGGCGTGTCTCGTCGTCGACGACCAGGTAGTGCATGCCGGTCAGGCTAACCACCCGCCGGCCGCGGTGAGCCCACCAGGAAGCCTTCATGGTCTGTTCATGTGACATCCCTACCGTCGTTCAGGTCGCGGTGCTCCGCGGACCGCGACCGGTCCGCCGTCCGACGTGCCGTGACGGAAGGGACCCCCATGCTCGCATCGGTGCTCGCCGCCAAGAGCATCACCGACCACCTCACGGTCACTGACGTGATGACCCGCGGTGGTCTCGACGTCCTGACGCTGATGATCCTGGTCGGCCGGCTCTACCGGCGCCGGCCCAGCGTCCCGGCGATGCCGCTGGTGCTGGCCGCGCTGAACGTCGGCCTGTTCGCCGCGATGAGCACGATCAGCTCCGGCAAGTTCCCGGCCGGGGTCGGCTTCGGCCTGTTCGGCATCCTGTCCCTGGTCCGGCTGCGCAGTGCGGCGTTCACCCTGCGCGACGTCGCCTACACCTTCGTGGCGCTGGTCATCGCCCTGTGCACGGGGCTGCCGCATCGGCAGATGTGGCTCGTCGTGGTCCTGGACGCCGTGGTGCTGCTGGCGATGCTGCTGGTCGACGACCCGAAGTCGTACGACCCCCCGACACGGACGGTGAAGCTCACCCTCGACCGGATCTACCCGGAGCCCGCGCTCATCGCGCACGACGTGGCGCTCCGCTTCGGCCAGGCACCGCTGTCGGTCGAGGTCGACGAGGTCGACTACGTCCGCGAGACCACCCGGGTCTCCGCCCGCTATCCCGCGCAGCCCGGCGAGAGCGCGCTCGTCCCGCAGCCCGAACCGCGCGAGGAGCCGACGCCTTCATGACCTCTGCCCTCGCCTCCGCACTCGGCCTGTCCGCCCTGCGGGGCGCGACGCTGGCCGAGGTCGACGCCGCCGCCGCACTCCAGCACCGCACCGACCGCAAGTACCTGGTCCCGCTCGACCGTGCCCGTGACTTCGCCGCCCGGCTTTCCGACAGCCACCGCGTCCTCGACCTCGGCGACGGCCGCCGTACGACGAGCTACCTCAGCACCTACTTCGACACGGAGGAACTCGGCGCCTGGCGGGCCCACGTGCAGCAGCGCCGCCGGCGCTGGAAGGTCCGCACCCGTCTGTACGCGGAGGACGGACTGTGCCGCGTGGAAGTGAAGACGAAGGACGGCCGCGGCGCCACGGTCAAGTACGCCCTCCCGGTCCCCGCCACCGCGTACGGCGAACTCGGCACACAGGCAGCCGAGTTCGTGGACGAGGTGCTGGACGGGGCCGGCATCCCCGTCACGGCGAAGGAGCTGGCCCCCGCCGCCGAGGTCCGCTACGTCCGCGCCGCCCTCGCCGACCTGGACCACGGCACCCGCGTCACCCTCGACGGCGCCCTCACCTGCCACCAGGGCGATCGCACCGCCGCGCTCGACTCCGGCCACGTCCTCGTCGAGACCAAGGGCGGCGCCCGGCCCGCTCCCGCCGACCGCCTGCTGCTGCGTCTCGGCGCCCGGCCGGTCTCCCTCAGCAAGTACGTCGTCGGCCGGTCCCTGCTAGTCCCCGGCCTTCCCGACAACGACGTGCGCCGCCTCGCCCGCGCCTACTTCACGGCCTTCACCACCGAGGCACATCCTCTCCTCGAAAGGACCCCCGCCGCATGAACGCCCTGCGCGGCATCAAATGGCCCTACGCCGTGATCGCGCTGCTCGCCGTCGCGGCGGTCTCCGTCGGCGTGCTGCGACCGCAGTGGGTCGAGGCCGCCACCTCCGCCAAGAAGAAGCCCGGAGCGACGGAACGGATCAAGCAGGACCCGCCGCCGAAGCTCTTCACCGACGCCGAGATCGCCACGATCGGCAAGGAGGCGACGGCCCAGCGCACCAAGGCCGACGCCCTCTTCGCGCAGTGGACCGCGCAGCACGGCACCACGCGCGATGACAAGGCGTTCACCGCGTGGGCCGAGGCGCAGATCCCCGCGCCCCCGGCCGCCAAGGAGCGCACCGCCGAACTGCACCAGGTCCAGGCCCTCGCCAAGACCCGTACGACGACGGGGAAGAGGGCCGCGACCTGGCTGGAGCTCCACGGCAAGAAGGACATCTGGCAGCTCTACCTGCACGACCAGCGCGAACTGATCCCCGCCGCGCCGGGCACGGCGGAGAAGGCCGAGCTCAAGGCGGCCCTGAAACTGGCCAAGACGATCAGCGACCAACTGGCCGCCAGGGACCGGCAACCGGCCCCGTTCGTCCTGGACCCGAGCCTGCGCCCGGAGAAGAAGGTCAAGCCCGGTGCGAAGGGTCCGTACTCCTACCCCTCCCGCCACGCGACCCGGTCCGCCGCCGCCGTCACCTTCCTCAGCGCCCTCTCCCCGCACCGCGCCGAGGACTACGAGTGGATGCGGGCCGAAGTCCTCTACTCCCGCCTTTACATGGCCGGTCACGTCACCAGCGACCTGACTGCCGGAACCCTCCTCGGCGACCTGATCGGCGACTACGAACTCACCGTCACCGGGCACGGACGCCACTGAGCTTCACCAACCGCTCGCCTCGCGCCTGTCCCGCCCTCCGTACCCGGCTGACCAGAGGCCGGGCACGGCGATGCCGGCCTCCATGCGCGACCGCGCGGGCCCGGGGGCGCGCGAGTGCCGCTCTTCCTGCGGCACTGGGGACTGCTCCCGGGAGAAGCCGACCAAGATCTTCTCCCGGATCTCTCCCGAACGATCCCCAGAAACCGTCAGGGGCCTGATCCACTCGGTGGATCAGGCCCCTGACCTGGTACTTCAGCGTCGGGGTGGCGGGATTTGAACCCACGACCTCTTCGTCCCGAACGAAGCGCGCTGCCAAGCTGCGCTACACCCCGGTGTCGCTGCTGTGGTGCTTGTCGCGGCGACGTCGTTTACTTTAGCCCACTGCTGGCCGGAGACGAAATCCGATTCAGGGGCGGCGGCCGACGGGGTTCGGGCGGATGTGGTCCAGGGCGACCAGGAGGACCGCCAGGGCGTAACAGGAGAGCCCCAGGAGGAGGGCGTTGGCGAGGGTGCTGCGGTAGCCGTGCTGCTCGGCGTCCAGGAACGGGTAGAGGTAGCGGCCCGGGGTGCCGGGGAGGAGCAGGCCGGCCCGGACGAGGGTGTACGCCAGGTAGGCCAGGGGGTAGAGCATCCACCCCGCCGTCTGGCGGAGGAGGAGGCGGCCGGGCGGCGTGAGGACGAGCCAGTCCACGAGGGCCGCCACCGGGGCCGCCGTGTAGAGGAGCTGCAGGGCCAGCCACTGGCCGTGCCAGGCCACCGGGGGACGGACCGCGCCCGTCATCGAGAACGGCGGCGTCGTGTGGCCCAGAAGCAGGTGGTAGACCAGGGAGGAGATCAGCGCGTAGAGGAGGGCCGCCCCCGTCAGGGACGAGGGCAGCGGACGGGCCGCCTGCCACGCGCGGCGGGCCGAGGAGAGGCTGACCAGTGCCAGGAGCAGCGCCGCCTGGACGCCGAAGTAGCTCAGGATCCGGTCCGGGCTGCCCAGCAGCAGCTCCAGGGCCACGCCCGCCAGCGCCAGCACGGCGGTCAGCAGGCGGAACACCGCGGTCACGGGGCGGGGGAGGGGTGCCACCACCGCCGTCGCCGGAACGTGCGCGGGCATCAGTACGGGCGTGCTCGGGACCGCGGGGAGGTCCGGGATGTCCCTGGGGATCGGGGGTATCGGGGCCGTCATGCCCTCAACGGTGGAGGAGAGGGCTCATCCGGGCATTCCGGTGTACTCCAGGCGGGTTAGCCGGTCCGAGTCCGACAGCCCTGAATCACTCCCGCCCCACCAGCGTCAGCAGCGTCGCCTCCGGGGGGCACGCGAAGCGCACCGGCGTGTAGCGGTTCGTGCCGCAGCCCGCCGAGACGTGCAGGTAGGAGGTGCGGCCCTCGGCGGTGTGCCGCGACAGCCCCTTCACCCGGTCCGTGTCCAGGTCGCAGTTGGTGACCAGCGCGCCGTAGAAGGGGACGCAGAGCTGGCCGCCGTGCGTGTGGCCGGCCAGCACCAGGGGGTAGTTGTCCGCCGTGAACGCGTCGAGGGCGCGCAGGTAGGGGGCGTGGACGACGCCCATCGAGAAGTCCGCCGTGCCGGACGGGCCGCCCGCCACCTGGACGTAGCGGTCGCGCTTGATGTGCGGGTCGTCCAGGCCGGTCAGCTCGACCGAGACCCCCTCGACCTTCAGGACGCCCCGGGTGTTCGTCAGGTTCAGCCAGCCCGCGCCGTCGAAGGCGTCCCGCAGGTCCTCCCACGGGTTGTGGATCACTCCGACGGCCGGCGGGTTGCCGTTCAGGCCGTGCCTGCCGCTCGCCTTCTCCAGCAGGTAGCGGGCGGGGTTGCGGGGGCGCGGGCCGTAGTAGTCGTTGGAGCCGAAGACGTACGCGCCCGGGAACTCCATCAGGGGGCCGAGCGCGTCCAGCACCTCCGGGACGCCCTCCGGGTCGGACAGGTTGTCGCCCGTGTTGATCACGAAGTCCGGGCGCAGGCCCGCCAGCGACTGCAACCAGCGCTGCTTCTTGCGCTGGCCGCTCACCATGTGGATGTCGGAGACCTGGAGCACCCGCAGCGGGCGTACCCCCGGCGGGAGGACCGGGACCGTGACCCGGCGCAGCCGGAACGAACGGACCTCGAAGCCGGCCGCGTACAACACACCTGCGGCGCCGAACGCCGCGATTCCCAGGGGTACTCCGTATCGAGCGCGCATATGGCCATCGTGTCAGACGGAACCAGGGCCCCGAGACCGGCGGGTACCGAAATGGGCGGGCGTTCCGCGTGCGGCACCTGCGACAATCACATCCATGACCACCACGCTCAAGTCGAAGCTGCACGACGACCTCAACGCCGCGATCAAGGGGCGCGACGAGCTCCGCTCGGCCACCCTCCGGATGACGCTCTCCGCGATCACCAACGAGGAGGTCGCCGGCAAGCAGAAGCGCGAGCTCTCCGACGACGAGGTGCTCAAGGTGATCGCCAAGGAGGCCAAGAAGCGCCGGGAGGCGGCCGAGGCCTTCGCGCAGGGTGGTCGTGTCGAGAGCGCCGAGCGGGAGAAGGCGGAGGGCGCGGTCCTCGCCGAGTACCTGCCGAAGCAGCTCAGCGACGAGGAGCTGGACGGGATCGTCGCCGAGGCCGTCGAGGAGGCGAAGGCGGCGGGCGCCGAGGGGCCGCGGGCCATGGGCGCCGTGATGAAGATCGTGAACCCGAAGGTGGCCGGTCTGGCCGAGGGCGGCCGCGTCGCCGCCTCGGTGAAGAAGCACCTCCAGGGCTGACCCCGGCTTCTCCGGGAGTTTCCCGCGGTACGGCGTCGTGGACGCGACCGTCGTACCGCGGGAAACCGGTCAGCCTCGGCGGCCGCCGTTGCCGTTCCCGCCGTTCCCGTTGCCCTGGAAGAAGCCGTCGGGGAAGGAGAAGGTCGGGTTCGGGGTGGTGCCGCCGTTCCCGTTCCCGCCGTTCCCGCCGTTGCCGTTCCCGCCGTTCGTGGTGCCGCCGTCGTTCGAGCCGCCGTCCGTCAGGCCGCCGAAGAGGCCGCCGATCAGACCACCGGTGTCACCGTTGGTGCCGTCCCCGGTGCCGGGGTTGTCGCCTTTTCCCTTATCACCCTCGTCCGGGATGTCCACGAGGTTGAAGGACTCGTCCGCCTTGCCCTCCAGGGCGCCCGTCATGGCGTCCTTCCAGATCGGCCCCGGGGTGTCGGCGCCGAAGACCTCGGGGTGGTAGACGCCGCCGATGGTGATGTTGGTCATCTCGACGTTCTGCTTGGCGCTGCCGACCCAGACCGCGCCCGCGAGGTTCGGCGTGTAGCCGACGAACCAGGCGTTCTTGCGGGAGTCCGTCGTACCCGTCTTGCCCGCGCTCTCGCGGTCGTCGAGGCCGGCCTGCTGACCGGTACCGGAGTCGACCACGCCGCGCAGCAGGGTGTTGATGGTGTCGGCGGTCTTCTCGCTCATCGCGCGCGAGCAGGTCGACTTGGGCACGGCCAGCGACTTCTGCTCGTTGCCGATCTTCTGGGTGATCGACTCGATGGCGACCGGCGTGCAGTACATGCCGCGGTCCGCGAAGGTGGCGTACGCGCTCGCCATGGTCAGCGGCGACAGGCCGATCGCGCCGAGGGCGATGGACGGGGTCTGCGGGAGCTTCGAGCCGTCGCCCTGGTGGACGTGGAGCGCGTCGGTCATCTTGACCACCGGGCACAGGCCGATGTCGGAGATCAGCTGGACGAAGTAGGTGTTGATGGACTTCGCCATCGCCTTCTTCATCTGGTACGGCCCGACCTCGGACTCGTTCTCGTTCTCGACCTGCTCGCCGTCCGTGTTGACCCACTGCTTGCCGTCGCACTGCTGCACGGGGCTCGGGTAGTTCATCTTGTACGGCGACGAGTACTCCTGCGTCGCCGGCTTGCCGCCCTCGATGGCGGCCGCCGCCACGAACGGCTTGAACGTCGAACCCGTCGGGAAGCCGTAGTTGGAGCCGCCGTAGTCCCGGTCGACCGAGAAGTTGTACTCGGTCTCGTTCTTGTTGTAGCCGTACGGCTTCGACTGGCCCATCGCCAGGATCTTGCCGCTGCCGGGCTCCACGAGGGTGGCGGCGGCGGCCACCGAGTCGGACTTGTAGACGTGGTCCTTGATCGAGGCCTGCACCGAGTCCTGGGCCTGCGGGTCCAGGGTGGTGCGGATGGTCAGACCGCCCTGGTTCCAGAGCTTGGCGCGCGCCTCACGGGTCTTGCCGAAGGTCGGGTCGGTGAGGAAGACGTTCTCGACGTACTTGCAGAAGAACCCGGCGCCCTTGGAGGCGGTGATGCAGCCGTTCTTGGGCTGGGTGACGTGCAGGCCGAGCGGCGCCTCCTTGGCCCTGTCGGCCTCCGCCTGGGAGATGTCGCCGAGCTGGGCCATGCGCTCCAGGACGACGTTGCGCCGCTTGGTGGCCTCGGCCTCGTCGTTGACCGGGTCGTAGCGGCTCGGCGACTGCACGATGCCCGCCAGCAGGGCCGACTGCTCCAGGGACAGGTCCTTGGCGTGCTTGGAGAAGTAGCGCTGGGAGGCGGCCTCGACGCCGTAGGCCTGCTCGCCGAAGAAGGTGATGTTCAGGTAGTTCTCGAGGATCTTCTTCTTGCCGAGCTTCTCCTCGAGCTGGATCGCGTACTTCAGCTCCTTGACCTTGCGGCCGAGGGTCTGCTGCGTGGCCTCGGCGACCTTGGTCGGGTCGTCGCCGGCCTCCTCGATGAAGTAGTTCTTCACCAGCTGCTGGGTGAGCGTGGACGCGCCCTGGGCGACCCCGCCGCTCTGCGCGTTCTTGTTCAGCGCGCGCAGCACGCCCTTCAGGTCGATGGCGCCGTGCTGGTAGTAGCGCGAGTCCTCGATCGCGACGATCGCCTTCTGCATGTAGGGCGAGATGTCCTTGAGGTCCACCACCGTGCGGTCACGGGAGTAGACCTGGGCGATCTGGTTGCCCTTGCTGTCCAGGATCCTGGTCCGCTGGCTCAGCTGAGGGCTCTTCAGGTTGGCCGGGATGTCGTCGAAGCCCTGGACCGAACCCTTGGCCGCCAGGCCCAGGGCCCCGGCCGCGGGCAGTGCGATGCCCGCCATCACGGCTCCCGCGAGCACACTGACACCGAGGAACTTGGCGGCCTGCTGCGTGGTCGACAGACCACCGCCCGAGCGCTTCTTTGGCATGGGGGCAGCCTAATCCGTAGCGATGTGCGTTCCGGGTGAGCGGGCGGCTCTCGGGATGTTCGAGTGCCGGATCGTGACAATACGGGACCACGTCCCCCGCGTGGGGCGTGGCTCGGCGCACGGCACGGCGGCATGGGCGGTCGACCTTGCCATTCGCCGGACACGCGGACAGGCCTTGGCCTAAGCTGCTCTCAACTGTCACAGCTGCGCGGCCACGTATCAATACGTCCGGCGACCCCGAATCGTTCCGGAACCCGCCCACTTTTTTTCGGGTGATGTGTTGATGGCGTGTCCGAATCCGCCTCGTGTGTCACCCGGCGTCCGTTGTGGCGCACCAGAGCTGTCCCGCTATGCCGGGATGATCACGCATGTCGTCAGCTCACTCCCGCGGGTGATCTGCCGCTTACCCATAGTCCGTTCGGGCCATTCAAGATTGGGCCCGAAGGGGGTGTTGCGCTGTGCCCGCCTTCCGTAACGTCCTCAACTGGCGGCGGTGAATATGCCGCTGCCGCCGTGGGGGAGCCTCGATTCGGGAGAGGACGGCGCCGGTATGGGCTGGGTAACCGACTGGAGTGCGCAGGCCGCCTGCCGCACTACCGATCCGGATGAACTGTTCGTTCAGGGAGCAGCGCAGAACAGGGCCAAGGCGGTGTGCACCGGATGCCCGGTACGCACCGAATGCCTGGCCGACGCGTTGGACAACCGCGTCGAGTTCGGCGTGTGGGGAGGCATGACGGAGCGGGAGCGCCGCGCACTGCTGCGCAGGCGACCCACCGTGACCTCCTGGCGCAGGCTCCTGGAGACGGCACGTTCGGAGTACGAGCGGGGGACCGGGATCGTCCCCCTCGACAGCGACGAGGTGTACGAGAACTACATGGCCGTGAGCTAGACCGGACGGGTCCCCGGCAGCTCCGCCCGGCCGGCCGCGAGCCGGTCGCCGATGTCCCGCAGTCCCGCGAGGTCGTGCACGTCGCCGGGCAGCGCGGCCACTTCCACCACGGCCACCTCGGGGTGCCGCGCGGTGAAGCGGTCACGCGTGCGCTGCTCGCGGGAGATCAGCTGCATGCGCTCGGCGTGCAGCCTCAGCAGACCTGCGGTGACCTGGTCGACGGTGCGGTCGGTGCGGTCCGGGCTTTCCGGCGAGTCCGAGTTTTCCGGCGATTCGGGGCCTTCTGACGAGGGGGATTCGTCAGTCGGCTCCACAGCCCTGTCCTCGGGCCCTGACGAGGGGGATTCGTCGGGCCGGGACTCGGACGCCGCGGGCGCGGGTGATTCAGAACTGCCGTACGTGTCGGGAGAGTTACGAAGTCCAGCTTTCCCGCCCCCCTGATCCACAATGCGGGGGTCTTCAAGATTTTCCGCGGCGGCGAGCGCACGCTCGGCGGAGAGCCGGTCGGCGCCGCTGCCGTGCACGCGGTTGAGGACCAGACCGACCAGCGGCATGTCCTCCGCGGCCAGCCGCTCCACGAAGTACGCGGCCTCGCGCAGCGCGTCCCGCTCCGGCGCCGCCACCACCAGGAACGCGGTACCGGGCGCCTGGAGCAGCTTGTAGGTCGCGTCCGCGCGCGTACGGAACCCGCCGAACGTCGTGTCCATCGCGGCGACGAACGTCTGCACGTCCTTCAGCAACTGGCCCCCCAGCAGCTTGCCGAGCGTGCCGGTCATCATCGACATGCCGACGTTCAGGAAGGCCATGCCCGCGCGGCCGCCCAGCTTGGCCGGTGCGGTCAGCAACCGGATCAGCCGTCCGTCCAGGAAGGAACCGAGGCGTTTCGGCGCGTCGAGGAAGTCCAGCGCCGAGCGCGACGGCGGGGTGTCCACGACGATCAGGTCCCACTCGTCCCGGGCCCGCAGCTGGCCCAGCTTCTCCATCGCCATGTACTCCTGCGTGCCCGCGAAGCCCGCCGACAGGGACTGGTAGAAGGGGTTGGCCAGGATGGCGGCCGCCCGCTCGGCGTCCGCGTGCGCCTCCACGACCTCGTCGAAGGTGCGCTTCATGTCCAGCATCATGGCGTGCAGTTCGCCACCGGAGGGCCGCCCGGCACCGCCGTCGGCCGCACCCTCGCCGTCGCCCGCACCGGCAGCGTCGCCCGCGCCGTCGCCGTCGCCGTCCGCAACTGGGCCGCGGTCCTCGGTGCCCTTCACCCGCCGCGGCACGTTGTCCAGCGAGTCGATGCCCATGGACTGTGCCAGCCGCCTGGCCGGGTCGATGGTCAGCACGACCACCTTGCGGCCCCGCTCGGCCGCTCGCAGTCCCAGCGCCGCCGCGGTGGTCGTCTTGCCGACCCCGCCCGAGCCGCAGCACACCACGATCCGGGTCTTCGGGTCGTCGAGCAGCGCGTCGACGTCCAGCACGGGCGCGTGGGCCAGCCGGCGCGTGCCGTCCTGGGCCGGCTCCTGCGCCGCATCCCGTGCCGGCTCCTGGGCCGGGTCCGGATCCGGAGTCATGACATCCCCTGTTCCCGCAGCTCGGTGGCGAGTTCGTACAGGCCCGCCAGGTCCATCCCCTCGGCGAGCAGTGGCAGCTCGTGCCGGGGCAGCTCCAGCTCGGCCAGCACCGCGCGCTGCTCGTGCTCCAGCGCGTACCGCTCGGCGTACTCGGCGGCCTGCGCCAGTAGCGGGTCCACCAGCTGCTCGGCCTTGCCGCCGCGCCGTGCCCCGCCGAGCCCGGCGGCCGACAGCGCCTGCGCCACGGCGGTGCGCGGCACGCTCCGCACGAGTTCCAGGTCGGTTCCGTCCAACACCTCGGGCCGGACCATGTTCACGATGACCCGGCCCACCGGCAGCCGCGCGGAGCGCAGTTCGGTGATGCCGTCGGCGGTCTCCTGGACCGGCATCTCCTCAAGGAGCGTGACCAGGTGCACAGCCGTCTCCTTGGACTTCAGCACCCGCATCACGGCCTGCGCCTGATTGTGTATCGGGCCGATCTTGGCGAGCCCGGCCACCTCGTCGTTCACGTTCAGGAAGCGGGTGATGCGGCCGGTCGGGGGCGCGTCCATCACCACGTAGTCGTAGACGAACCGGCCCGCCTTGTCCTTGCGGCGCACCGCCTCGCACGCCTTGCCGGTGAGCAGGACGTCCCGCAGACCGGGCGCGATGGTGGTGGCGAAGTCGATCGCGCCCAGCTTCTTCAGGGCGCGTCCCGCCCCGCCGAGCTTGTAGAACATCTGGAGGTAGTCCAGAAGGGCCAGTTCGGGATCGATGGCCAGCGCGAAGACCTCACCGCCCCCCGGCGCGACGGCGATCTTCCGCTCTTCATAAGGCAACGCCTCCGTCTCGAAGAGCTGGGCGATGCCCTGCCGGCCCTCGACCTCCACGAGAAGCGTCCGCTTCCCCTCGGTCGCGAGGGCCAGCGCGAGTGCGGCGGCGACCGTCGTCTTGCCGGTCCCGCCCTTGCCGCTGACGACCTGGAGCCTGCTCACGTCTTCGAGCCTAACCAGTCGGCCGGACACTCACGCGGGAGGCTGTGGATAACGCTGCTCACGGTCGTACGTCTGCCCCGTGCGCGCCAGCGGATAAAGTCGGCCGCATGACCAAGTGGGAATACGCAACCGTGCCGCTGCTCGTCCACGCCACGAAGCAGATTCTGGACACCTGGGGCGAGGACGGCTGGGAGCTCGTCCAGGTCGTGCCCGGGCCCAACAACCCCGAACAGCTCGTGGCCTACCTGAAGCGGGAGAAGCCGTGATGAGCGCCGTCGAGGCCAGGCTGGCCGAACTCGGTCTCTCGCTGCCGGCGGTCGTCCCGCCGCTCGCCGCCTATCAGCCGGCCGTGCAGTCGGGTGCCTACGTCTACACCTCCGGCCAGCTGCCGATGGTCGACGGCAAGCTCCCGGTCACCGGCAAGGTCGGCGCCGAGGTCACCGCGGACGAGGCCAAGGAGCTGGCCCGCACCTGCGCGCTGAACGCCCTGGCCGCCGTGCAGTCCGTCGTCGGTGACCTGGACCGGATCGCACGCGTCGTGAAGGTCGTCGGCTTCGTCGCCTCCGCCGCCGACTTCACCGGGCAGCCGGGCGTGATCAACGGCGCCAGCGAACTGCTCGGCGAGGTCCTCGGCGACAAGGGCGTGCACGCGCGCAGCGCGGTGGGCGTCGCGGTGCTGCCGCTGGACGCGCCGGTCGAGGTCGAGGTCCAGGTCGAGCTGGTGCCGTAGGCCGTGAGCCGTGGGCGCGCGGTAAGGCATGACGGGAACGCCACAGGCCACCTCTCGAACATTCGCGCGCCACGGGATAGCCTCCGGTAATGGCCGATGGACAGTGGTATCCCCCGGAGTGGCCGGAGCGCATCCGCGCCCACACGGAGGGCACCCTCGTGCCGGTCCCGCCGAAGCGCGCCGCGACCGTACTGCTCCTGAAGGACACCCCGGACGGCCCTGTCGTCCACATGCTGCGCAGACGCGCCTCCATGGCTTTCGCCGGAGGCGCGTACGCGTATCCGGGCGGAGGTGTCGACCCGCGCGACGACGACCACCAGGTCCGCTGGGCGGGGCCCACGCGCGCGTGGTGGGCCGAGCGGCTCGGGACCGACGAGGCGGGCGCCCAGGCGATCGTCTGCGCGGCCGTGCGGGAGACCTACGAGGAGGCGGGCGTCCTGCTCGCGGGCCCGACCGGCGACCAGGTGGTCGGGGACACCACGGGGGACGACTGGGAGGCCGACCGCGCCGCCCTGGTCGCCCGTGAGCTGTCCTTCGCCGAGTTCCTGGACCGGCGGGGCCTGGTCCTGCGGTCCGACCTGCTGGGCGCATGGACCCGCTGGATCACCCCGGAGTTCGAGGCCCGCCGCTACGACACCTGGTTCTTCGTCGCCGCCCTCCCCTCGGGCCAGCGCACCCGCAACGCCTCCACGGAGGCCGACCGCACCGTCTGGATCAGCCCCGCGCGGGCCGCCGCCGGCTACGACCGGGGTGAACTGCTGATGATGCCGCCCACCATCGCGACGCTGCGCCAGCTCACGCCGTACGCCACCGCCGCACAGGCGCTCGCGGCGGCGCCCGCGCGGGACATGACCCCGGTACTGGCCCGCGCCCGCCTGGAGGACGGTGTGATCGTCCTGACCTGGCCGGGCCACGACGAGTTCACCAAGCACATAGCCACCGCCCCCACGACGGGACCCGGCACGGGTTCCGTCGCCGAACCCGTCGCCGGCCCCACTGCCGGACCCCTCGCCGGAGGCCCCGCATGACGAACGCAGCGGCCCTGCCCGGCCAGCCCCGCGAAACGGTCCGTTCGGGGCCGGCCACCGTGCGGTCCGTCAACGTGCTGGCGCCCAACGCCTCCGCGATGACCCTGGACGGCACCAACACCTGGATCGTCGCCGAGCCCGACTCCGACCTGGCCGTGGTGATCGACCCGGGCCCCCTGGACGACGACCACCTGCGCGCGGTCGTCGACACGGCGGAGAAGGCAGGCAAGCGCGTCGCGCTCACCCTGCTCACCCACGGCCACCCGGACCACGCCGAGGGCGCCGGACGCTTCGCGGAACTGACCGGCACGCGCGTACGTGCCCTCGACCCGGCGCTGCGCCTCGGCGACGAGGGCCTCGCCGCGGGCGACGTGATCACGACCGGCGGACTGGAGCTCCGGGTCGTCCCCACCCCCGGTCACACCGCCGACTCCCTGAGCTTCCACCTCCCGGCCGACCGCGCCATCCTGACCGGCGACACCATCCTCGGCCGCGGTACGACGGTCGTGGCACACCCCGACGGCCGCCTCGGCGACTACCTGGACTCGCTGCGACGGCTGCGCTCGCTGACGGTCGACGACGGCGTGCACACGGTCCTGCCGGGCCACGGGCCGGTCCTGGAGGACGCCCAGGGAGCCGTCGAGTTCTACCTGGCCCACCGCGCCCACCGGCTCGCCCAGGTGGAGACGGCCGTCGAGAACGGCCACCGGCAGCCGGCCGCGGTCGTCGCCCACGTCTACGCCGACGTGGACCGCTCCCTGTGGCCGGCGGCGGAACTGTCGGTACGGGCCCAGATGGACTACCTGAGCGAGCACGGGCTGATCTAGGCGAACGGCCGCGGCCGGGCCGACGCCCGGGCCGACGCCCGCGGTCCTCCGGTCACCGGCGGTTCGGCGGTCAGTCCCAGCCGGGCGGCCTCGGTGTCTTCACGCCGTGCACGCGCGCGTACTCGTCGGCGAGCCACGGGCCGAGGTCGTCGACGTAGGACCGCAGGACGGCCGGGTCGCCGACCGGCTCGTACCCCGACCGCGCCGCCCGGCGCAGCTGTTCGGCGCGGTCCGGGTAGTAGCCGGCGAACGCCTCGGCCATCTCGCGCAGATCGCTGGTCCAGCCGTTCCAGCGGGGCATGACGAGGGTGAAGCCGGTGCGGACCAGATGCCGGGACATGGAGCGCACCAGGGGCCGCAGGGCCTGCTCGGTGCCGTCGGCGGCCGCGATCCACTCCCGCCAGCGCGGCAGGAACCGGGCCAGGTCGCCGTTGGTCTCGCGGGCGAGCAGGGAGTCGGGGCGGTAGCGGGGCAGGAACTCGGCGAGGTCCTCCCCGAGCAGCGGCGTGCACTGGCAGGCCACGAACCAGCCGATGTCGTACCGCTCCAGTTCGCTGAGCACCCGCGCGCGGGAGAACAGCAGGGTGCCGACCCCGTCGATCTCGGGGAAATCCTCGTCCAGGGCCTCGCCCAGGGCGCGGGCCGCGTCCCGGTCGGCGTCGGTCGGCTCCGCGTGCAGGACGGCCACCAGGTCCAGGTCGCTGCGGCCCACGCGCGCGGTGCCGCGCGGGACCGAGCCGTAGAGGTACGCGCTGTGCAGGTGCGCCCCGAAGGCGGTCAGCAAGCGGTCACGGGCCGCGGCGACGACGGGACGGAAGACGTGCGGCACGCGCGCGTGCGAGCCCTCGCGGTCGATGAAGCCCAGGGAGTCGAGTCCTCGGGCCGGGACAGCCGGTTCAGCCATGGGGCCACTGTGCCAAGTCCGGTCATGACTCAGGGTTCCGCCTCGGGGAGGCGGAACCCTGACGTCATACAGCCGTGTGCCGGGGTCGTGTGCGGGTGTCAGCGCGAGCGCTTGGCCAGCCGCTCGACGTCCAGCAGGATCACGGCCCGCGCCTCCAGCCGCAGCCAGCCGCGCTGGGCGAAGTCGGCCAGGGCCTTGTTCACCGTCTCGCGGGACGCGCCGACCAGCTGGGCCAGCTCCTCCTGCGTGAGGTCGTGGACGACGTGGATGCCCTCCTCGGACTGCACGCCGAAGCGGCGGGAGAGGTCGAGCAGGGCGCGCGCGACCCGGCCGGGCACATCGGAGAAGACCAGGTCGGACATGGCGTCGTTGGTCTTGCGCAGACGGCGGGCGACCGCGCGCAGCAGGGCGGTGGCCACCTCGGGGCGCGCGTTCAGCCAGGGCTGGAGGTCGCCGTGGCCGAGGCCGAGCAGCTTGACCTCGGTCAGCGCGGTGGCGGTCGCCGTCCGCGGGCCCGGGTCGAACAGCGACAGCTCGCCGATCAGCTCGCCGGGGCCGACGACGGCGAGCATGTTCTCGCGGCCGTCGGGGGAGGTGCGGTGGAGCTTGACCTTGCCCTCGGTGACCACGTACAGCCGGTCGCCCGGGTCGCCCTCGTGGAACAGGGAGTCGCCACGCGCGAGGGTCACCTCACTCATGGAGGCACGCAGCTCCGCGGACTGCTCGTCATCGAGCGCCGCGAAGAGCGGGTTGCGCCGCAGAACGTCGTCCACGAGTTCTCTCCTTGTCGACCTGCTCAGGGGATCTTGCTCCCCCTTGGTACCAGGGGACCGTGTTCCCCATTTTGCCGGACGGTCCAAACAGTGTGATCTGTCACAAGGATGCCGTACAGGTGTCCCGAGGTAAGCGGCAGGGGTCCAATCGGGGGCTGATCTTCCGGGTCCGGGGTGGATGTCGGTGCCGGGCTTTAGGCTGGCCGGGTGTCCAAATCGCCGGTGAGAGCACAGGCCAAGGGGGCTGGGCGGGTGGTTGTACGTCGCGATTCCGCTGTGGGCGAACAAGGGTCCGGTGCTGTCCCGGGTGAATCGAAAAAAACGACGAAAGCAGTAAAAGCCGTGAAGAAGGCTGTGCCGGAGAAGGCTGTGCCCAAGGCCGTGCCCGAGAAGGCCGCGCCGAAGAAGGCTTCGCCGGAGAAGGCCGAGTCGCGCACGGCGCTGGTCCGCCGGGCCCGCCGGATCAACCGCGAGCTCGCCGAGGTGTATCCCTACGCCCACCCCGAGCTGGACTTCGAGAACCCCTTCCAGCTCCTGGTCGCCACGGTGCTCTCCGCCCAGACCACCGACCTCAGGGTCAACCAGACCACCCCGGCGCTCTTCGCCAAGTACCCCACCCCCGAGGACCTGGCCGCCGCCAACCCGGAGGAGGTCGAGGAGATCCTGCGGCCGTGCGGGTTCTTCCGGGCCAAGACGAAGTCCGTGACAGGGCTCTCCAAAGGCCTCGTGGAGCAGTTCGGCGGTGAGGTCCCGGGCCGGCTCGAAGACCTGGTCAAGCTGCCGGGCGTCGGCCGCAAGACCGCCTTCGTCGTGCTCGGCAACGCGTTCGGGCGCCCCGGCATCACCGTGGACACCCACTTCCAGCGCCTGGTCCGCCGCTGGCGGTGGACCGCGGAGACCGAACCCGACAAGATCGAGGCGGCCGTCGGCGCGCTCTTCCCGAAGTCCGACTGGACCGACCTCTCGCACCACGTGATCTGGCACGGCCGCCGCATCTGCCACGCCCGCAAGCCCGCCTGCGGCGCCTGCCCCATCGCCCCGCTCTGCCCGGCCTACGGGGAGGGGGAGACCGACCCGGAGAAGGCGAAGAAGCTGCTCAAGTACGAGAAGGGCGGCTTCCCCGGCCAGCGTCTGAAGCCTCCGCAGGCGTATCTGGACGCGGGCGGCAGGCCGGCCCCGCCGCTGGGCGCCGTACCGGAGGCATGACCGGGCGAATCATGAACGGGCGGATCATGACCGGACTGATCAGGGACACGACCCAGGGGTTTTCTACGGGCCGGCGGGCGGAACGATCAAGGAGTCTCGGGGCGTTGGAACGGGCAGGCCGCAAGCGGTGGGCAGGTCGGGGGAGCAGCGCAGGACGGGGGACGGCATGACACATGGCAGCAGGGCGGACGCCGACGGGTCGCGGGCGGGCGCGGTACTCCGCAAGGAGGGCCTGCCGGACTGGCTGGAGCCGGTGGCGCGGGCCGCCGAGACGGTCCAGCCGCTGCAGCTGAGCCGCTTCCTGCCCCCGGAGAACGGCGCCGGACGGCAGTCGGCCGTACTGATCCTGTTCGGACACGGCGCGGCCGGCCCCGAGCTGCTGCTGATGGAGCGGGCCGGTTCGCTGCGCTCGCACGCCGGACAGCCCTCGTTCCCCGGCGGCGCCCTCGACCCCGAGGACGGCGACCCGAAGGCCGACGGGCCGCTGCGGGCCGCTCTCCGCGAGGCCGAGGAGGAGACCGGGCTGGATCCGGCCGGCGTCCAGCTGTTCGGGGTGCTGCCGCGGCTCTACATCCCGGTGAGCCACTTCGTGGTCACGCCGGTGCTGGGCTGGTGGCGCGAGCCGAGCCCGGTCGGCGTGGTCGATCCGAACGAGACGGCGCGGGTCTTCACGGTCCCCGTGGCGGATCTCACGAATCCGGCCAACCGGGCCACCGCCGTACATCCCAGCGGGCACCGCGGTCCGGCATTTCTGGTCGAATCCACCCTGGTGTGGGGGTTCACGGCCGGGGTGATCGACCGCTTGCTGCACTACGCCGGATGGGAGCGCTCCTGGGACCGCGAGAAGCTGGTCCCGCTGGACTGGCGGTCATGACAGGGTGATCCCGTGAATGTGCTGGACATCCTGTTGCTGGTCGCCGCCGTGTGGTTCGCGATCGTCGGCTACCGCCAGGGGTTCGTCGTCGGCATCCTGTCGGTGATCGGCTTCCTGGGGGGCGGACTCGTCGCCGTCTACACCCTGCCGGTCATCTGGGACGCGGTGACCGACAACGCCGAGGTGAGCACCACCGCCGCGGTGGTCGCCGTGGTCGTCGTCATCGTCTGCGCCTCCGTCGGCCAGGCCCTCACCACCCACCTGGGCAACAAGCTGCGCCGGTACATCACCTGGTCCCCGGCCCGTGCCCTGGACGCCACCGGCGGCGCGCTCGTCAACGTGGTGGCGATGCTGCTGGTCGCCTGG
Organism: Streptomyces sp. NPDC021562; assembly: GCF_040640875.1. Classification (NCBI taxonomy): domain Bacteria; kingdom Bacillati; phylum Actinomycetota; class Actinomycetes; order Kitasatosporales; family Streptomycetaceae; genus Streptomyces; species Streptomyces sp. NPDC021562. The sequence continues at coordinate 162,441 of NZ_JBFACN010000006.1, read as the reverse complement.
TTGATCGGTTCCGCCCTCGCGGGCACCACCCTGCCGACGCTCGGCAAGGAGGTCCGCAGCTCCAAAGTGCTCCTCGGAGTGTCCAGGGCGCTGCCCACCCAGGCCGACAGCTGGTTCGCGGACTTCTCCAAGGTCCTCGCGCAGAACGGCTTCCCACAGGTCTTCAGCCCCTTCGCCAACGAGCCGATCACCGACGTCCCGCCGCCCGACCCCGCCCTCGCGAACAGCGCGGTGGCCACCGGCGCCCAGCGGTCCATCGTCAAGGTGACAGGCACCGCGCAGAGCTGCGGCAAGATCCTGGAGGGCACCGGCTTCGTCTTCGCCGACCGCCGCGTGATGACCAACGCGCACGTGGTCGGCGGCGTCGACGAGCCCACCGTCCAGATCGGCGGCGAGGGCCGCAGGTACGACGCCAGGGTCGTCCTGTACGACTGGCAGCGCGACATCGCGGTGCTGGACGTGCCGGACCTGCCCGCGAAGGCGCTGAAGTTCTCCGCGAAGGACGCGCGGACCAGCGACAGCGCGATCGTCGCCGGCTTCCCGGAGAACGGGTCGTACGACGTGCGCGCCGCCCGGGTGCGCGGCCGCATCGCCGCCAACGGCCCGGACATCTACCACCGCGGCACCGTACGCCGCGACGTCTACTCGCTGTACGCGACCGTCCGCCAGGGCAACTCCGGCGGTCCGCTGCTCACGCCCGAGGGGCGGGTGTACGGGGTCGTCTTCGCGAAGTCCCTGGACGACGCCGAGACCGGGTACGCGCTGACGGCCGACGAGATCCAGCCGGACATCGCCCGGGGCCGAACCGCGAACCAGCAGGTGGACACCGACAGCTGCGCCCTCTAGGACCCCTGGGGGCCCGCGGAGGGATCAGCCGCGGGTGTGGCGCAGACGTACCGAGACCCAGCGCGCCCGGCGGCGCAGAATATGCGGAATCCCTACCCTCAGGTCCGTCCCCGGCAGCTGCGGGACAGCTCCTCGGTAGGGGTTCGGACCGCCTGCCGTACGGCGGTTTCGGGGTGCGTCACTGTAGTCGTGCGTCCAGCCCATACCCCGACGTCTGCCCCCGCCCCAAGGTCGATAACCTCCCGGGCGCGCCCCAATCGGCCTATGCGCGGGGCATGTGGCCGTTCGTAGAACAGGTGTGCAGGTCCGGATACCGGGCGCATCGGCGCGGTCACCGATCGGGTTCGGGGTCTTTCAGCCAACTGATCAACTCGGTCGAGAAGGCCGCCGGGTCCTCCTCGTGCGGGAAGTGCCCCAGGCCGTCGAACAGCCGCCAGCGGTACGGCGCTTCGACGTACTCGCCGGAGCCGGCCGCGCTGCGGGTGCGGGTCACCGGGTCCAGGGAACCGTGCAGGTGCAGTGTCGGCACCCGCACCGGGCGCTTCATCCGCCGATTGAACTGGATGCCGTCGGGGCGGGCCAGCGACCGCACCAGCCAGCGGTAGGGCTCGATCGAGCAGTGCGCGGTGGACGGGATGCACATCGCCCGCTGGTACGTCTCCACCGCCTTGTCCTCGGGCAGCCGCGGCCCGGACCAGTCCCGGATCAGCCGGCCGACCAGCGCGCCGTCGTCGGCGGTGAGCTGCCGCTCGGGGATCCAGGGGCGCTGGAAACCCCAGATGTAGGAGCCGGCGGCCGACTGCCGGCGGTCCCGCAGCATCGCCGAGCGCCAGCGCCGCGGGTGCGGCATGGACACCACCGCGAGCCGGCGTACCAGCTTGGGGCGCATCGCCGCCGCCGTCCACGCCAGGTAACCGCCCAGGTCGTGGCCGACCAGCGCGGCATCCGGCTCACCCAGGGAGCGGATCACGCCGGTGATGTCGAGGGCGAGGTTGGCCGGGTCGTAGCCGCGGGGGGTGCGGTCGCTGCCGCCGACGCCCCTGAGGTCCATGGCGACGGCCCGGAAACCCGCGTCGGCGAGCGCGGCCATCTGGTGCCGCCAGGCCCACCAGAACTGGGGGAACCCGTGCACCAGCATGACCAGCGGGCCGTCGCCGAGCTCGGCGATGTGGAAGCGGGCGCCGTTCGCGGCGACGTCCCGGTGCGTCCAGGGGCCCTCCAGCCGCACGGCCGAGGGAGCGGGTTCCGTCATGACGACGAGCGTCCCACAGCCTCGATGGCCGGCACGTCGTCCCGGGGAAGTTCCGGACGCGGATGCGGCTTGGCGTTCTGCAGCACGCCGGCCGTCTCCTTCATCGACGCGGCCACCTTCTGCGGGCCCTGGCCCCTCTTGGCCTTCTTCGCGAACACCACACCGACCAGCGCGAGGACGACGGCCACCAGCACGTTCGCCGCGAAGGAGAGCAGGAAGCAGACCGCGAGATTCCAGTGGCTCCAGGTCCGGATGCCGTACGCCAGCGCGAAGTTGAGCATCGGCAGGGAGAACAGCAGCAGCACACCGGCCGCGGAGAACGCGCCGCCGCTCGTCGCGCCCTTCTTCACGTCCTGCTTCAGCTGGGCCTTGGCCAGCGCGATCTCGTCGTGCACCAGCGCCGACATCTCGGCCGTGGCCGAGGCGAACAACTGGCCGATGCTGCGTTCGGCACCGACCGGGCTGCCGTCGGGTGCGCTCATCGCGGTCTCCCTCTGCGTACGTGTCATCGTCTTTTGTACCGTCTCGTCAGATCATGCCGGACGGTCGCCCTGCGCGCCTGCCCCGCCCGGCACTTCGGCAAGCGCGTCGTACCCTTCGGGGCGGCCGGCGGGCACCGCGCGGTGGCTAGCGGGAGGCTTCCTCCGCTGCCTTCTCGGCTTCCATCTCGGCGGCGATCCGGCGGTGTTCGGCCGCCTTCCGGTCGTGGATCTCCGCCATCCGCAGGTGGTACGCCGGGTCGTCCTCCTCGTAGACGTCCGGGATGCCGTCGCTGTCCTCGTCCCGCTCCTCGGCCTCGACCAGCTTGCGGTAGCGGGCGTTGCGTATCTTCAGCAGCACGGTGGCGCACAGGGCCGCGATCAGCGATCCGATGAGCACGGCGGCCTTGACCTCGTCCGTCAGCACGGCGTCGCCCTCGAAGGCGAGTCCGCCGATGAGCAGCGACACCGTGAAGCCGATCCCGGCGAGCGTGGCGACCGCGAAGACGTCCGCCCACGCGAGGCCGCCGCCGAGCGAGGCCCGGGTGAAGCGGGCCGTCAGCCAGGTTCCGCCGAAGATCCCCACCGTCTTGCCGACGACCAGCCCGAGGACGACACCCAGCGTCTCGGGCCTGCCGAACACGTCCGCGAGCTCCCCCTTGGACACCGTCACGCCGGCGCTGAAGAGCGCGAAGAGCGGTACCGCGAGCCCCGCCGACCACGGCCGCACCAGGTGCTCGATGCGCTCGCCGGGGGAGCACTCCTCACCCTCGCGGGTGGTGCAGCGCAGCATCAGGCCCATGGCGACACCGGCGATGGTCGCGTGCACGCCGCTGTGGTACATCAGCGCCCATATCACCACCGCGAGCGGGACGTACACGTACCAGCCGCGCACGCCCTTGCGCAGCAGCAGCCAGAAGACGGCGAGGCCGAGCACCGCGCCGCCGAGCGCGGCGAAGTCGACCCGCTCCGTGAAGAAGACCGCGATGATCAGGATGGCGAACAGGTCGTCGACGACGGCGAGGGTGAGCAGGAAGGCGCGCAGCGCGCTCGGCAGGGAGGTCCCGATGACCGCCAGCACGGCCAGCGCGAACGCGATGTCGGTGGCCGTCGGCACCGCCCAGCCGTGCGTGGAGCCGCCGCCGACCAGGTTGGTGACGGTGTAGACGAGCGCCGGTACGGCCATTCCGCACAGGGCGGCGACCACCGGCAGCACGGCCGCCCTGGGATCCCGCAGGTCACCGGCGACCAGCTCCCGCTTGAGTTCGATGCCGGCGACGAAGAAGAAGACCGCGAGCAGGCCGTCGGCGGCCCAGTGGGCGACGGACAGGTGCAGGCCGAGGGCGGTGGGGCCGAGGTGGAAGTGGCTGACCGTCTCGTAGCTGTGGTGCAGGCCGGGGATGTTCGACCAGAGCAGCGCGGCCGTGGCGGCGAGCAGGAGCACCACCCCGCCGACGGTCTCGGTCCGCAGCGCGTCCGTCACGAAGGTCCGCTCGGGCAGCGACAGCCGGTCGAGGAACCTGCGGACGGGGGTGGTGCGGGGCGCGGACACGGGGACCTCCGGTCGGTGGGCAGGACGGGGCAGCTGCCGACCAGACTTCCCGGCACACCTGAGGTCACGCTCTTTGCTTAGTTTACCTAAGGTGCGGCGGTGGATGCCGGGTGGGATCCACGGTAGGTGCAAAAGGGGCGCCCGGCGCGTCGCGCTCCGGGCGCCCCTGTGGGCCCTGTCCGGGTCAGTCCTCGCTGGGTGCGGCGGGGAGCTTGGCCTGGATGAGGTCCATGACCGTGGAGTCCGTCAGGGTGGTCACGTCGCCGAGCTGGCGGTTCTCGGCGACGTCGCGCAGGAGTCGGCGCATGATCTTGCCGGAGCGGGTCTTGGGCAGCTCGGCGACCGGCAGGACCCGCTTGGGCTTGGCGATCGGGCCGAGGGTGGCGCCGACGTGGTTGCGCAGGTCGGCGATGAGGTTCTCGTCCTCGGCGTCGGCGGTGCCGCGCAGGATCACGAAGGCGACGATGGCCTGTCCGGTGGTCTCGTCGGCCGCGCCGACCACGGCCGCCTCGGCGACCGACGGGTGGGAGACGAGGGCCGACTCCACCTCGGTGGTGGAGATGTTGTGACCGGAGACGAGCATGACGTCGTCGACGCGGCCGAGCAGCCAGATGTCGCCGTCGTCGTCCTTCTTCGCGCCGTCGCCCGCGAAGTACCTGCCCTCGAACCGGGACCAGTAGGTGTCCAGGAAGCGCTGGTCGTCGCCCCAGATGGTGCGGAGCATCGAGGGCCACGGCTCGGTCAGGACCAGGTAGCCGCCACCGCCGTCCGGGACCTCGTTCGCCTCGTCGTCGACGACGGTGGCGGAGATGCCGGGCAGCGGGGTCTGCGCGGATCCGGGCTTGGTCGCGGTGACGCCCGGCAGCGGCGTGATCATCATGGCGCCGGTCTCGGTCTGCCACCAGGTGTCCACGACGGGGGTGCGGTCGGCGCCGATGTGCTTGCGGTACCAGATCCAGGCCTCGGGGTTGATCGGCTCGCCGACCGAGCCGAGCACCCGCAGGCTGCTCAGGTCGAACTTCGCGGGGATGTCGTCGCCCCACTTCATGAACGTGCGGATCGCGGTGGGCGCCGTGTAGAGGATCGTCACCCCGTACTTCTGCACGATCTCCCAGAACCGGCCCTGGTGCGGGGTGTCCGGGGTGCCCTCGTACATCACCTGGGTCGCGCCGTTGGCCAGCGGGCCGTAGACGATGTAGGAGTGGCCCGTGACCCAGCCGACGTCGGCCGTGCACCAGTAGACGTCGGTCTCCGGCTTGAGGTCGAAGACCGCCCAGTGCGTGTACGACGTCTGGGTGAGGTAGCCGCCCGAGGTGTGCAGGATGCCCTTCGGCTTCCCCGTGGTGCCGGACGTGTAGAGGATGAACAGCGGATGCTCGGCGCCGAAGGCCTGCGGAGTGTGCTCGGCCGGCTGCCGGTCGACGAGCTCGTGCCACCACACGTCCCGGCTGCCGTCCCAGGCCACTTCCTGCCCGGTGCGGCGGACGACCAGGACGTGCTCGACGTTGCCCGCCTTGCCGACCGCCTCGTCCACGGCGGGCTTGAGCGCGGACGGCTTGCCGCGCCGGTAACCGCCGTCGGACGTGATGACGACCCGGGCGTCCGCGTCCTGGATGCGGGTGGCGAGCGCGTCGGCGGAGAAGCCGCCGAAGACGACGGAGTGCGCGGCGCCGATCCGGGCGCAGGCGAGCATCGCGACGGCCGTCTCGGGGATCATCGGCATGTAGATCGCGACCCGGTCGCCTGCCTGGACGCCCAGTTCCAGCAGGGCGTTCGCGGCCCTGGAGACCTCGTCCTTGAGCTCGGCGTAGGTGATCGCGCGGCTGTCGCCGGGCTCGCCCTCGAAGTGGATGGCGACCCGGTCGCCGTGCCCGGCCTCCACGTGCCGGTCCACGCAGTTGTAGGCGACGTTGAGCTCGCCGTCCTTGAACCACTTCGCGAACGGCGGGTTGGACCAGTCCAGCGTCTCGGTCGGCTCCTTGGCCCAGGTCAGCCTGCGGGCCTGCGCGGCCCAGAAGCCGAGCCTGTCAGCCTTGGCCTCTTCGTACGCCTCGGCCCCGACATTGGCGTTCTCGGCCAGGTCGGCGGGCGGCGCGAAGCGTCGCTCCTCCCTCAAGAGGTTGGCCAGGCTCTCGTTGCTCACGACATCTCCCTTTCGAAGGGTGTCCCGGTGTCCGTTGTGTCCCAAGCCACACAGCTCATCAGACCCAGGGGTCCGGTGACAAGAGCCGTCCGGCAATTGGTTTAGACCTATCGGGCGGGGTGCCTCAGGCGGAACCCGAGTCGTCGCCGTTCTCCTCACCCGGAAGGGGGACCAGGTTGCCGACGTTGCGGACCACGAACAGGTCACCCGGGTCACTGGGTGTGATCATCGAGGTGACGAGCCGGAGGTCGGCGCAGGTGGAAGAGCTGCGACGGCTGCCGCCCCGGGCCGTGAGGCATCCGGACCCTCGGCCGGTGGCCGTGCTCCGGTGAGCCGACGCCCGGTCTCCGGCCGGTCAGCTCGGCGGAGCCGCCCTGCGCGGTGTGGGGCCGGCGCCAGTCCTGCAGTGCCTCGTACGCCGCGTGGTCCATGAACGAACCGTCCAACTCCACCACGGCGTGGGTGCCGTGGGGTACGAGATGCAGGACTCTGCTGAGCCTGGGCACCGAGAGGAACGTCAACTGCCCTCGTGCGTGTACGTGATGGACTCCTCCTTTCTCCACGTGCGTGATGCGGGTACGGGCGAGGCGGTGCAGGGCGACGACGACGGCCACGGCGACTCCGAGGGCCACTCCCTGCAGTACCCCGGGGGCGACCACGCCGAGTGGTGACGGCGTACACCAGCACTTCTCGGTGGCGGGTCACCGTGCGGATGTGATGCGGGGACACCATCTGGATGCCGACGGCCATCACCAGGGCGGCGAGCGAGGCGAGCGGGGTCAGATCCAGGACGGGGACCATCAGCAGCGCGGCGACTACTACGAGAACGCCGTGCAGCATCGTGGAGTTCCGGCTCACGGCACCGGATCGCACATTCGCCGAACTGCGCACCGCGACCCCGGCGACCGGCAGCCCGCCCTCAGTAAACGAATCGTAATACGGAGTAAAAATCAGGCGCGGATTTTCTGTGCAAATGGGGCATCGATTCGCCCTCTTGGGTGAAGTGAGCAGTTCATCGGCTTGTCGTATTAATCCCTCTCTCGGTCCTATGCGACCTTGGCCGCGCTGTCGGCACATAACCGGCACCCCGCCATAAAACGCCGTCATGGGCGTTCGCCGAGAGAAGGAAGAAGGTGAGCGGAATTGGCCGCCACCCAGAGGATCGCCGTCGGCGCCGTGACCGCCGCGGCCTGTGCCGCGTCGCTGGCCGGTTGCGCGACCGGCACCAATCCCGAGAAAGGGACGTCCGGGCCGCCGAAGGGAGCGCCGGCGCCCCAGAGCGTGGTCCGTCTGATCGGCGACGGCTCCACCGCGTACACCGGGGCGCAGCCGCATCTGCCCCGGCCGGAGAAGCTCAAGCCCGGTGAGAAGCCCCCGCAGTTCGTGGTGTTCTCCTGGGACGGCGCCGGTGAGGACAGCCAGAAGCTGTTCTCGCACTTCCGCAAGGTCGCCAAGGAGAACCACGCGAACATGACGTTCTTCCTCAGCGGCGTCTACATGCTGCCGGAGGAGAAGAAGGACCTCTATCACCCCCCGCAGCACTCGCCCGGCCGCTCGGAGATCGGCTTCAACGACGAGCAGGGCATCGCCGACACCGTCAAGCAACTACGGCTGGCCTGGCTGGAGGGCAACGAGATCGGCACCCACTTCAACGGGCACTTCTGCGGCCCGGACGGTGGTGTCGGCCAGTGGTCGGTGGCCGAGTGGAAGAGCGAGATCGCCCAGGCCAAGCAGTTCGTCAAGACCTGGAAGACCAACACCGGCATGAAGGACGCCGCACCACTGCCCTTCGACTACGACAAGGAGCTCATCGGCGCCCGCACCCCCTGCCTGGAGGGTCAGAAGAACTTCGTGAAGGCGGCGAGCCAGCTGGGCTTCCGCTACGACACCAGCGGGGTCAACGACCAGGTCTGGCCCAAGAAGAGGGAAGGGCTGTGGGACCTGTCCATGCAGCTCGTGCCCTTCCCCGGCCATTCCTACGAGCAGTTGACCATGGACTACAACTTCATGGTCAACCAGTCCGGCACCCAGACCCAGGGGGACCCCGACAAGTTCGACTACTGGGGCGACCAGATGCGCGACGGCCTGATCCAGGGCTTCAACCGGGCCTACAACGGCAACCGCGCGCCGCTCGTGATCGGCAACCACTTCGAGTCCTGGAACGGCGGCACGTACATGCGCGCCCTCGACGACGTGGTGCAGAACGTCTGCAACAAGCCCGACGTGCGCTGTGTCTCCTTCCATCAGCTGGCCGACTGGCTGGACGCCCAGGACCCGCAGGTCCTGGCACGGCTGCGGAGCCTGAACGTGGGCGAGGCCCCGCGGCAGGGCTGGGCGTCCTTCCTGTCCGGTCACCCCGCCCCGGCGCCGAAGGGGGTGCCCGGGGCGCCGGCGGTCAGGCAGTAGCCGCCACTTCCTCACCGAGCACGAAGCCGGGGTCGATCTGGGCGGCCAGGTCGGCCCCGGTGCGTTCGTTGCCCCACGACAGGGCGTTCTTCAGGTGGAAGTGGACCATCTGCCGGGTGTAGCGCTCCCAGTCCCGCAACGCGTGCGTCGCGTCGGCGGCGGCCTTGAGGCTGCGCAGGGCGTCGCGGTTGGCGTCCTCCAGGAGCTCGAACCGGGGTGGACGGCCCTTCTCCATGGCGCGTACCCAGTCCGAGTGCCCGACCGTGACCAGCAGGTCGTCCCCGACCTCCGAGCGGAGGAAGTCGATGTCGTCCTGCCCCTGCACCTTGTTCCCGACGACCTTCAGCACGACGCCGAAGTCCCGGGCGTACTCCTTGTACTGGCGGTAGACGGAGACCCCCTTCCGGGTCGGTTCGGCGACGAGGAACGTGATGTCGAAGCGGGTGAACATGCCGGAGGCGAAGGAGTCCGAACCCGCCGTCATGTCGACCACGACGTACTCGTCGGGCCCGTCGACGAGGTGGTTCAGGAACAGCTCCACCGCTCCGGTCTTGGAGTGGTAGCAGGACACGCCCAGGTCGGCGTCCGTGAAGGGCCCGGTGACCATCAAACGGACGGCGCCGCCGTCGAGTTCCACCGGCCGTGCGCACGCGTCGTACACCGGGTTGGGCTCCCGCACCCGGACCAGCCGTGAGCCCGCGCCGGGCGGGGTGGTCTTGATCATCGTCGCGGCGGAGGCGATGCGCGGGTTGTTGCCGCGCAGGTAGTCCTTGATCAAGGACAGCCGCTCGCCCATCGCGGGCAGCGCCGCCGCCTCCGACTCGTCGAGGCCGAGCGCGGGACCGAGGTGCTGGTTGATGTCGGCGTCGACGGCGACCACCGGAGCGCCGGCCGCCGCGAGATACCTGATGAACAGGGAGGAGAGCGTGGTCTTGCCGCTGCCGCCCTTCCCGACGAAAGCAATTTTCATGTTCACGAAGAGTAGTCGACTCGTAGCTGTCCGTGTCATGTGGAGTGAAGAAGACCACTCCTTCGTGGAGTGCCCGGCCGGGGTGCGTAGGGTCGTACTCATGAGTACGACAGGTGCGACCGCCGATCCGCTCGCGGCCCTGGGTGCGCTGCCCGGGGTGGCCGAGTCCGTGGAGTCGGTGCGCAAGGCCGTGGACCGGGTGTACGGGCACCGGGTCATGCGGCGCCGCAGCAACGCCGTCACCTCCGAGGCCGCGCTGCGCGGTGCCCGGGGCAGTGCCGCACTCTCCGGGGCCGACTGGGCGCTGGAGGAGGTGCGGCGGCGCTCCGACTTCGGGGTGGACGACGAGGCGCGCGTGGTCGGAGCGGCGCTGCGGCTGACCGCGGAGGCGGGACAGCTGCTGTCCATCTGGCGGCAGTCCCCGCTGCGGGTGCTGGCCCGGCTGCACCTCGTGGCGGCGGCCACCGGCGGCGACGAGGTGGGCAGGCCCCGGCAGGCCGGCGAGCGTGTCGACGAGCCGCTGGTCGAGCTGCCGCTGCCGGGCGCGGACGAGGTGGCGGGACGCCTGGAGGGCCTCGCCCAGCTGGTCATCGCGGGGAGCCAGGCGCCCGCACTGGTGACGGCCGCCGTGGTGCACGGCGAACTGCTCGCTCTGCGGCCCTTCACCACCAGCAACGGACTGGTCGCGCGGGCGGCCGAGCGGATCGTGCTGATCGGCAGCGGTCTCGACCCCAAGGCGATCTGCCCCGCCGAGGTGGGCCATGCGGAGCTGGGCCGCGCCGCCTACCTGGCTGCCCTGGACGGCTACGTCTCGGGCACCCCGGAGGGGATGGCGGCCTGGATCGCGCACTGCGGACGGGCGGTCGAACTGGGCGTGCGCGAGTCGACGGCGGTCTGCGAGGCGCTGCAGCGCGGGGCGGCGTAGGGGCGAAGGGGCCGGAAAAGGGTTGCGGCGGTACGAGGACTCGTACCGCCGCTGGCATGTTCACCGGGTTACCAAGCGTCCTCGATGTGTCGCCCATCAGGTCGGGTGCTTTGCCCGTCACCTGGTGCGGCTGGCCCGTAATCGACGGGTCGACGTCGCGTGGGTGCCCGGTGGCCATGCTGGGTCCGTGGGGCCAAATGCGTTTTAAAGGTGATCCTCGCGGATGTCCTTTGGTCTCGCGGGCCGCTAACCCCTTTGTACTGCAAGCCCGGAGCAAGCGGAAGTCCTGCCCGCAGTTCTTTACTTTTAGGTTCAAAGACGCACTAAAAGGGCGCCGATGGGCCGAACGGGTGAATGAAGGGGCCGGGGCCGGCCCCTTCAGGCGACCGTGCTCCGGCGCCGGCTCGCGTACCAGACCAGACCCGCCGTGGCGGCTGCCGCGCCTATGGCGGCCGCGGCGACCAGGGCCGGCCGCGGAGGCGTGGAGAGCCGCTGCTTGAGCCGCACCGGGCGGTGGAAGTCGAGGATCGGCCAGCCGTGCGCGAGGGCCTCGCGCCGCAGCGCGCGGTCCGGGTTCACGGCGTGCGGGTGCCCGACCGCCCGGAGCATCGGCACATCGGTCGCCGAGTCGCTGTACGCGTAGCAGCGCTCCAGGTCGTATCCCTCGGAGGCGGCCAGCTCGCGGACGGCCTCCGCCTTCGTCGGGCCGTACGCGTAGTACTCCACCTCGCCCGTGTAGCAGCCGTCCTCGCCGACCACCATCCGGGTGGCGACCACCCGGTCCGCCCCGAGCAGTTCGCCGATGGGTTCCACCACCTCGGCGCCCGACGTGGAGACGATGACGACGTCCCGGCCGGCCCGGTGGTGCTCCTCGATGAGGGAGGCGGCCTCGTCGTAGATGATCGGGTCGATCAGGTCGTGCAGGGTCTCGGCGACGATCTCCTTGACCTGCTGGACGTTCCAGCCGCGGACGAGGCGGGACAGGTACGCGCGGGTGCGCTCCATCTGGTCGTGGTCCATACCGCCGACCAGGAACACGAACTGGGAGTACGCGGTGCGCAGCGCCGCCCTGCGGTTGATCAGGCCGCCTTGGTAGAACGACTTGCTGAAGGTGAGCGTGCTCGACTTCGCAATGACCGTCTTGTCCAGGTCAAAGAACGCCGCTGTGCGGGGCAAGGAGTGGTTTTCCACGACCCCGAGCATAGGCGCCCACCATTCGGCGTAAGGTGGGGCGCGTGGGTTTGCCTGAGAGGGCTCTCGGGTACACCATGGAAGTCACGGATCGTTCGCGACCGTGCTAACCCGGTCCGGCTCCTCCCCCCCCCGAGTCGGCCGTGGAGACGACCCCCACTCTCCCCCCCGGTGGGGGTCGTCGCATGTCCGGGTGGGTTTCTCCCCTCTTTTCGCGGGCCGCGAGGCCCGGTCGGGCGGCTTCGGCCGCCCCTTTCGCATGCCCATGATCCGTCACGCGGAGTAGTCGAGGCGCTGCGCTGTGGAAGTCGCACGGAGCCCAGAACGGGGCTCACCGGTATGGGTGACGGAGATATTCACAACCCCCGGCCTGTCCACGGTTTTCGACCAAGATCCACACGATTTCCCGGTTCGTTGCACCGTGATTCCAGCGCGACCCGGCGGCGACCACTTCATGGCCGGTTCCCATTGCCGGGTGCCAATGGCCGGTTTCTACCGGCCGTGCATATGAAGGCCGATTGCCGGTTCTTCACACGTTTGGGAATCGCGGGGCCGCAGTGGCCACGCGACACCACTCAGCGACCACTCAGCCAAGGGGGAAGCTCACATGGCCAAAACCGTCACGCAGGATCCACCGCCCGCCGCCGCGGGACGGCCCGGACGCCCGATGATCGTCACCGAGAACGCCGAACTCCTCGACGACCTCTTGCGGCTGTGCGCGGCGGCCGGCGCCAAACCAGAGGTCCACCCCGGCGTGCCGGAACGCGGCGGCGGCTGGGAGTCCGCCCCGCTCGTCCTGGTCGGCGACGACGCGGCACGGCGGGTGCGCGGGGCCACCCGCCGACGCGGGGTGGTGCTGGTCGGACAGGACCAGGACGACCCCGACGTGTGGAAACGGGCCGTGGAGATCGGCGCCGACCACGTCCTGATGCTGCCGGACGGCGAGCAGTGGCTCGTGGACCGGATCGCCGACGTCGTCGAGGGTGTGGGCCGCCCGGCCCTCACCGTCGGAGTGATCGGCGGCCGGGGCGGGGCCGGTGCCTCCACGCTCGCCTGCGCGCTCGCCGTCACCTCCGCGCGTGAGGGCCTGCGCACCCTCCTCGTGGACGCGGACCCACTGGGCGGCGGAATCGACGTACTTCTCGGCGGCGAGACGGCCGAGGGCCTGCGCTGGCCTGCCTTCGCCGCCTCGCGCGGCCGGCTCGGCAGCGGTGCCCTGGAGGAGTCGCTGCCCGAACTGCACTCGCTGCGCATCCTCAGCTGGGACCGCGGCGACTGCGTGGCGATCCCGCCGCCCGCCGTCCGCGCGGTGCTCGCGGCCGCCCGGCGACGCGGCGGCACGGTCGTCGTCGACCTGCCGCGCCGCCTGGACGACGGGATCGCCGAAGTCCTCACCCAGCTCGATCTCGCCGTCCTGGTGGTCCCGGCCGAACTGCGCGCGATCGCCGCCGCCGGACGGGTGGCGGCCACCGTCGGCATGGTCGTGCGCGACCTGCGGGTGGCGGTGCGGGGGCCGTACCCGCCGGGTCTGGACGACCGGGAGGTGGCCCACCTGCTCGGCCTGCCCCTGGCCGGCGAAGTGCCCGCCGAACCCGGCCTGTCCCGTGCCGACCGCAAACCCCCGGGCGCCGTCGCACGCGGGCCGCTGGCCCGCTTCTGCAAGGACTTCTGGGAGCGGACGCTGGTCGAGGCAGGTGGCGTATGAGGCCCGGCGCCCCGGGCGGTGACGGCCCGGCCCTGCTCGACGGGGTGCGGCGCTGGCTCGCCGAGAGCGGCGCCGAACCCACGCCCGCGCGGGTGGCGCAGGCGCTGCGCGCACAGGGCCGGGTGCTCGGCGACGCCGAAGTGCTCGGCGCGGCCGAACGACTCCGCTCCGAACTCGTCGGCAGCGGCCCTCTGGAGCCGCTGCTGGCCGATCCCACGGTCACCGACGTCCTGGTGACCGCACCCGACCGGGTCTGGGTGGACCGCGGCGGGGGCCTGGAACTGACCCAGGTCGCCTTCCCGGACGCGGCGGCGGTACGACGCCTGGCGCAGCGACTGGCCGCGGTGGCCGGCCGGCGCCTGGACGACGCGCGTCCCTGGGCGGACGCCCGGCTGCCCGACGGCACCCGCCTGCACGCGGTCCTGCCCCCGGTGGCGGTCGGCTGCACCTGCCTGTCCCTGCGGGTGGTACGGCCCCGGGCGTTCACGCTGGACGAACTGGTCGCGGCGGGCACCGTTCCGCCCGGCGGCGACCGGATCCTGCGCGCCCTGCTGGCGGCCCGGCTGTCCTTCCTGGTCAGCGGCGGCACCGGCACCGGCAAGACGACCCTGCTCAGCGCCCTGCTCGGGCTGGTCGGTCCGGGGGAGCGGATCGTGCTCGCCGAAGACTCGGCGGAGCTGCGGCCCGAACACCCCCATGTCGTACGGCTGGAGACCAGACCCGCCAACCAGGAGGGCGCCGGCCTGGTCACCCTGGAGGACCTGGTCCGGCAGGCCCTGCGGATGCGCCCCGACCGGCTCGTGGTCGGCGAGGTGCGCGGACCCGAGGTGGTGCACCTGCTGGCCGCGCTCAACACCGGCCACGAGGGCGGCTGCGGCACCGTGCACGCCAACGCGGCGGCCGACGTACCGGCCCGCCTGGAGGCGCTCGGTACGGCCGCGGGACTCGACCGGGCGGCCCTGCACAGCCAGTTGGCGGCCGCCCTGTCGGTGGTGCTGCACCTCGCACGGGACCGGGCGGGGCGACGCCGGATCACCGAGGTGCACGTGCTGGAACGGGATCCCTCGGGTCTGGTGCGGACGGTACCGGCCCTGCGCTGGGGCACGGACGCGTTCGCACGCGAGCGGGGTTGGGAGCGGCTGCGGGAGCTGCTTCGAAGTGACGTGGGTGACCGGAATTCCGAGAAGGGGTGCCCGTGATGGGTGAGACGACGGTGGGTGCTGTCGTGGTCTGCGGTGGGGTCATGGCCTGGCTGCTGGCCGAGCGGCAGCGTGAGGTGCGGCGGGCACGGCTGCTGCTCGCCGGTGGCGGGGTGGTGGCCACCGGACCGCCCTCCTGGGAGCGTGCGGCCGGGGAACTGCGGAGGCTGCACGGCCGCCTGCGAGCGGAGTGGTGGGCCCTCGTCGTCGGGCTGGCGCTCGCGTTCCTCGCCGGTTCGGTCCTTCCGGTCCTCGCGGGGGCGGCCGGGGTCCCGGTGCTGCGCCGGCTGCGACTGGCCCGGCAGGCGCGGCGTACCCGGGACGTGCGCGCCGACGCGGTGATCGCGCTGTGCGGGGCGCTCGCCGGCGAGGTGCGTGCCGGACGGCAGCCCGCCGAGGCGCTGCTGCGGGCCGCGCGGGACTCCGGCGGACTGGGTGAGGCCCAGGCCGCGGTGGTGGCGGCGGCGCGCTTCGGCGGGGACGTGCCGGGCGCCCTCGCGGTGGCGGCTCGGCAGCCGGGCGCCGACGGCCTGTCGGGGCTCGCGGCCTGCTGGCGGGTCGCGGTCGACCAGGGTGCGGGACTGGCCACGGGCCTGGACCGCCTGGACGCGGCCCTGCGCGCCGACCGGGACCAGCGGGCCGACCTGCGGGCCCAGTTGTCGGGCGCCCGGGCCACCGCCCTGATGCTCGCCGCCCTGCCGGCCCTCGGCCTGTTGCTCGGCTCGGCCATGGGTGCCGAGCCGCTGCGGGTGCTGCTGCACACCGGGGCCGGGCTGGGGTGCCTGGTCGCAGGCACCGTTTTCGAAGGCGCCGGGATGTGGTGGGCGGTTCGGATCGTGCGGGGAGCTGAGGCGGGATGAGCGCGGAAGCCCTCCACAGGTTGACGGCCTTCCCCAGCCTTACGACCGGCCCCAGCCTTGCGGCCGGCCCCAGCCTGACCGCCGGCCACAGGCCGGGGGTTGTCCACAGGCTGGGAGTTGCCGGCAGGTTTGAGGCTGTCGGTGGACTTGAGGTTGCCGGTGGGCTTGAGGCTGTCCACAGGCTGGGGGCGACGGTCGCGGTACTACTGGTCCTCGGCTGGTCGGCGTGGCGGCTGGAGCGGGCCGGGCGCGGGCGCCGGGCAAGGCGCCGGTTGGCCGCACTGCTGGCCCTGGAGACGGCGGAGTCCCACCCGGACGTGGGCGGCGCCCTCCGCGGGTGGCTGCCGGTGGCCGGCGTGGTGTGCGGCGGCTGGGTGCTGGTCGGCGGGGTCACCGGGGCGCTGCTGGGGCTGGGCGTCGCCGTGGTGCTGTGGCGGTGGCGGCGCCGGGAGGGCGACGGGGAGCGGGCGGCGCGGGCGGAGTCGGCCGAGGCGGCGCGTCAACTCCCGCTCGCCGCAGACCTCCTGGCGGCCTGCATCGCGGCCGGCGCCGGTCCGGTGGTCGCCGCCCAGGCCGTCGGCGAGGCTCTCGGCGGACCCGTCGGGGACGGGCTCGCGCGGGGCGCGGCCGAGGTGCGGCTGGGCGGCGAACCGGCCGAAGCCTGGCGGCGGTTGGCGGCGCTGCCGGGTGCCGCCGCCCTGGCCCGGCTGCTGGAGCGGGCCGACGAGTCCGGGCTGCCGGCCGCGGTCCCCGTCGCCCGGCTCGCCTCGGACGCCCGTGCGGAGTGGGCGCGGGCCGCGACGACCCGGGCGCGACGGGCGGCGGTGCTGATCTCGGCGCCGGTGGGGCTCTGCTTCCTGCCCGCGTTCGTCTGCGTCGGCGTGCTGCCCGTGGTGATCGGGCTGGCGGGCGGAGTGCTGCGAGGAGGTGGCGGATGACGCCCCGCGAGCGGGCGGGCGACGGAACCGAGTCGTGAGTTCAGGGAAGGCAACGCCGTTCGACGGGCCGGCTCGACGGTGCAAGGGACTCAACGGGTTCAGCGGGTTCTACGGGTTCAACGGATCAAGTCGGGTTCAACAGATCAAAGGGAGTCAACATGTACCGGAAAATGCGGATGCTGCTGCGTCGGGACGCCGGAATGGTCACGTCCGAGTACGCGATGGGGATCATCGCCGCCGTCGGGTTCGCGGCGGTCCTGTACGCGGTGGTGACGAGCGGGCAGGTCAGTCACGAACTGCAGGACATCGTGAAGCGAGCCCTCAGTGCGCGGATGTGAGCGAGGGCGCCGGGCCGACCGGGGGTTCGTGACCGCGGAGGCGGCCGTGGTGCTGCCGGTGCTGGTGGCGTTCACGATGGCGCTGGTGTGGGGGCTGCTGGTGGTGGCCGCCCAGATCCGGTGCGTGGACGCCGCCCGCACCGGGGCGCGGGCGGCCGCGCGGCAGGACGCCGAGGACGCGGTGGTCGCGGTGACGAAGGAGGCGGCGCCGGACGGGGCGACGGTGACCGTGGGCAGAGAGGGTGACCGGGTCCGGGTGACGGTGGTGGCGAGGCCGCCGGTGCTGGGTGCGCTGCCCTTCGAGGTGCGGGAGTCGGCGGTGGCGTCGGCGGAGGGACCGTGAAGCGCCGGTGCTCGGATCAGGGATCCGCCACCGTCTGGAGCGTGGGGGCGATCGCTGTCCTGTGCGTCGTGTTCGGCGTCGTGCTCGGACTCGGGCAGGGCGTGGTGGCGCGGCACCGCGCGGCCGGCGGCGCCGACATGGCCGCGCTCGCCGCGGCGGACCACTGGGCCGAGGGGACGGCGGTGGCCTGTGCCCGGGCCGACCGGGTGGCACGGGCACAGGGCACCCGGCTGACGCGGTGCGTGCTCACGGGGGACGTCTCGGATGTGACGGCGGCGTCGGGAGCGGGACCGTTCGCGGCGGAGGTCCGGGCCAGAGCGGGCCCGGCCGGCGACGCGCCCATGAGGCGCTAGGGGTTGTCCGGCGCCCCCTTCAGCAGCACCGTGAGGAGCCGTACCGCCCCCCGCTTGTGCAACGGCTCGTTCCCGTTGCCGCACTTGGGGGACTGGATGCAGGAGGGGCAGCCGGCGTCGCACTCGCACGCGGCGATCGCCTCCCGGGTGGCCGTGAGCCAGGTGCGGGCCGTGTGGAAGGCGCGCTCCGCGAAGCCCGCGCCGCCCGGGTGGCCGTCGTAGACGAAGACCGTCGGCAGGAGCGTGTCCGGGTGCAGCGGGATCGACACGCCGCCGATGTCCCAGCGGTCGCAGGTCGCGAAGAGCGGGAGCAGGCCGATGGAGGCGTGCTCGGCGGCGTGCAGGGCGCCGCCGAGGATCTCCGGGGCGATTCGGGCCTCGTCGAGCTGGTCCTCGGTGACGGTCCACCACACCGCGCGGGTGCGCAGCGTACGAGGAGGGAGGTCGAGTTTCGTCTCGCCCAGGACTTCGCCGGTGATGAGCCGGCGCCGGAGGAAGGAGACCACCTGGTTGGTGACCTCGACGGAGCCGTAGCAGAGACGGCCGTCGCCCCAGGGGACCTCGACGTCGGTCTCCAGGACGGAGATGGCCGTGGTGTCGCGGGCGACCGTGGAGTACGGCGGGTCGGCCTGTTCGACCAGGGCCACCGAGTCCTCCAGGTCCAGGGACCGCACGAGGTACGTGCGGCCCTGGTGGAGGTGGACGGCGCCCTCGTGGACGGTGGAGTGCGCGGCGCTCGCGTCGACCGTGCCGAGCAGGCGTCCGGTGCCCGCCTCGACGATCTGCACCGGGCGGCCGCCCTCGCCGCGGATGTCGGTGAGGTCGGCGGCCCGCTCCCGCCGGGTCCAGTGCCAGGCCCTGGTGCGCCGGCGCAGCAGCTTCGCGGCCTCCAGCTGCGGCAGCAGCTGCGCGCAGGCGGGCCCGAAGAGGTCGAGGTCGTCGTCGGTGAGGGGGATCTCGGCCGCGGCGGCGCACAGGTGCGGGGCGAGGACGTACGGGTTGTCGGGGTCGAGGACCGTCGATTCCACCGGTTGGTCGAACAGCGCCTCGGGATGATGGACGAGGAAGGTGTCCAGCGGGTCGTCGCGGGCGACCAGCACGGCGAGGGCGCCCTGGCCGGAGCGGCCCGCGCGACCCGCCTGCTGCCACACAGAGGCCCTCGTGCCCGGGTACCCGGCGATCAGTACGGCGTCCAGGCCGGAGACGTCCACACCCAGCTCCAGGGCCGTCGTGGCGGCAAGCCCGAGCAGCTCCCCGGAGTGCAGCGCGCGTTCCAGCGCACGCCGCTCCTCGGGCAGGTAGCCGCCGCGATAGGCCGCGACACGCCGGGCGAGGGAACGGTCGACCTCGGCCAGCCGTTCCTGGGTGATGACCGAGATCAGCTCGGCGCCGCGTCTGGAGCGCACGAAGGCGACGGAGCGCACACCCTGCACGGCGAGGTCGGTCAGCAGGTCGGCGGTCTCCGCGGTGGCGGTACGGCGGACGGGGGCGCCCTTCTCGCCGTGCAGCTCGGTCAGCGGCGGCTCCCACAGGGCGAAGACCAGTTCGCCGCGCGGGGAGGCGTCGTCGGCGACCTCCACGACCGGCAGGCCGGTGAGCCGGCGGGCGGCGACGGCGGGTTCGGCGGCGGTCGCGGAGGCCAGCAGGAAGACCGGGGAGGCGCCGTAGCGGGCGCACAGCCGGCGCAGTCGGCGCAGTACCTGGGCGACGTGCGAGCCGAAGACCCCCCGGTAGGTGTGGCACTCGTCGATGACGACGTACTTCAGCGACTTCAGGAAGGAGGACCAGCGCGGGTGCCCGGGGAGTACCCCGCGGTGCAGCATGTCCGGGTTGGTGAGGACGTAGTTCGCGTACTGGCGGACCCACTCGCGTTCCTCGTACGGCGTGTCGCCGTCGTACACGGCGGGGCGCACGGCGTTGCCGAGCGGTTGTGAAAGTTCCTTCACCGCTCTGCACTGATCGGCCGCCAGAGCCTTGGTGGGCGCCAGGTAGAGGGCGGTGGCCCCGCGGCCGTTCGGTGCCTCGGACCCCTCCAGGAGGGTGGACAGGACGGGCACGAGGTACGCCAGGGACTTGCCGGAGGCGGTGCCGGTGGCGACCACCACGGAGTCGCCGTCCAGGGCGTGCTCGGCGGCCAGCGCCTGGTGCTCCCACGGGTGCTCGATGCCGCACTTCCGCACGGCCGCGATCACCTCCGCGCGAATCCGGTCAGGCCAGACGGCATGCCGACCCGCGCGCGGGGGCAAGTGCTCCGTATGAGTGATGCGCGAAGCCCGGCTCGGCCCGGAGGCGAGCCGGTCCAGGACCGTGCCCGGAGAGAACCCGGACACGGCCGGAACCGGCGGTCGATCGGATCGGTGATTTATGGCCATCGGGACCGAGTGTGTCACCGGCG
Source organism: Streptomyces sp. NPDC021562 (assembly GCF_040640875.1). NCBI lineage: Bacteria > Bacillati > Actinomycetota > Actinomycetes > Kitasatosporales > Streptomycetaceae > Streptomyces > Streptomyces sp. NPDC021562. The sequence goes on along the minus strand of NZ_JBFACN010000006.1, from coordinate 142,546 downwards.
TGACGGACAATGGGGCCAAGGCGTCGTGCACGCCTGCCGGTAAGTGATTGAATGCCATCGCGGCTGGCGAACGTCCCAGGGGCCGCAAGCCGAGGTGTCCCGAGGGGCGACCGCTCGATAGCAAGGTGCTGGAGGATCCGTGGACCTGTCCCTGTCGACCCGTACAGTCGGCGATCGTACGGTCGTCGAGGTCGGTGGCGAAATCGACGTATATACCGCGCCCAAGTTGCGCGAGCAGCTGGTCGAGCTGGTGAACGACGGGAATTTCCACCTCGTCGTTGACATGGAGGGCGTCGACTTCCTCGACTCCACCGGGCTCGGCGTGCTGGTCGGCGGCCTGAAGCGGGTGCGTGCCCATGAGGGTTCGCTGCGCCTGGTGTGCAACCAGGAGCGCATTCTGAAGATCTTCCGCATCACCGGCCTCACCAAGGTGTTCCCGATCCACACCTCGGTCGAGGAAGCGGTGGCGGCCACCGACTGACCCGGACCGGCCGACGCGCCCCGGACCGCCCATCGGTCCCCGGCGTCCGGCCGGTCTCCGGCACGAGCGCGTACGTCCCGTACGCGCCCGCCTGCCACCCCAGCCCGTTCGGGCCCGCGTGCCCGTGCCGGCAGCCGTTCACGGGCCGCAGTGCCCACGACGGACGCAATTGATCGGGGGCCCGGGTTCTCGGCGGCCCGGCCTCCCACCGCACGCCCGTAGTTCCGTTCCGAGGGGGACGTATGGCCACCGTTGAACTCCGCTTCAGCGCGCTGCCCGAGCACGTCCGCACCGCCCGACTGGTGGCGGCGGCGGTGGCTCGCAGGGCCGGAGTGGACGAGGCCGTCCTGGACGAGGTCCGGCTGGCCGTCGGCGAGGCCTGTTCCCGAGCGGTGGGTCTGCACCAGAGCTCCGGCATAACCGAGCCCGTGCGGGTCGCGCTGATCGAGGAGGAGAAACAGTTCTCCATCGAGGTCGGCGACGACGCGCCCCGCTCCGCTCCCGGTGACCGGGCATCCGGTGCCTCGGCGGAGGCGGACGTGGAGGCCGAGGAGGACGAGATGGGCCTCGCGGTCATCAGCGGTCTCGTCGACGACGTGGAGGTCACCGCCGGGGAGAACGGCGGGTTGATCCGCATGACCTGGCCGACCGTCCCGCCGGGGGTCGCGCTCACCTGAGAGCCACCTGATCGACGACAAGAAGGGCCCTGCGAGCAGGGCCCTTCTTGTTATTTTCCGTCGGATGTCACCCGGTCGCCGAATTCGTGAACCAATTCACGACCGACGCCCGGCAGATCGCCGGATAATTCGATCAAGAGCCGATTGCTCCACCGGTGATCGTCAATGCTTTTAGGGCGTTACCGCTTTCGGGTTCGGTGGGCTGACCTCGATCATTTGCTGAAGAGCACGAGAAGGCCAATTCCGTTTACCGGCCCCTGTTTAGATCACTCCCGGGTACCTAGAATCCGTCCACATCTTGAGCTCAGCCCAAGCGTCAAGGAGGACGAATGGCGGGGCTTTCTACCCCTCATCAGTTGGGCCACCCCACACCCCTCGCGGCCGCGGTCCTGACCGACGACAACCGGGTCCTGGTGGCGGTCATCGCAGCCGTGGCGCTGGCCGCGCTCGTGGTCGCCTGGATCCTGGTCCGTCAGGTACTCGCGGCCGGCGAGGGCACCGACAGCATGAAGAAGATCGCGGCGGCGGTCCAGGAAGGCGCGAACGCCTATCTGGGCCGGCAGTTGCGCACGCTCGGCGTATTCGCCGTCGTGGTGTTCTTCCTGCTTCTGCTGCTGCCCGCGGACGACTGGAATCAGCGCGCGGGCCGGTCGATCTTCTTCCTGATCGGCGCGGCCTTCTCGGCGACCACCGGTTATATCGGCATGTGGCTCGCCGTGCGCAGCAATGTGCGGGTCGCCGCGGCGGCCCGCGAAGCAACCCCGGCGGAAGGCGAACCGGAAAAGGATCTCACCGCCGTCTCGCACAAAGCCATGAAGATCGCTTTCCGCACCGGCGGCGTGGTCGGCATGTTCACGGTGGGGCTCGGCCTGCTCGGCGCCTCCTGTGTGGTGCTGGTCTACGCGGCCGACGCGCCGAAGGTGCTCGAGGGCTTCGGCCTAGGCGCCGCCCTCATCGCCATGTTCATGCGTGTCGGCGGCGGCATCTTCACCAAGGCCGCCGACGTCGGCGCCGACCTGGTCGGCAAGGTCGAACAGGGCATTCCGGAGGACGACCCGCGCAATGCCGCGACCATCGCCGACAACGTGGGCGACAACGTCGGCGACTGCGCGGGCATGGCGGCCGACCTCTTCGAGTCGTACGCGGTGACCCTGGTCGCCGCGCTGATCCTCGGCAAGGCGGCCTTCGGCGACTCCGGGCTCGCCTTCCCGCTCCTGGTGCCGGCGATCGGTGTGCTCACCGCCATGGTCGGGATCTTCGCGGTCGCCCCGCGCCGCAGCGACCGCAGCGGCATGAGCGCCATCAACCGCGGCTTCTTCATCTCCGCGGTGATCTCGCTGGTCCTCGTCGCGGTCGCGGTCTTCGTCTACCTGCCGGGGAAGTACTCCGACCTGGACGGGATCAGCGACGCGGCCATCCGGGCCAAGGACGGCGACCCGCGGATCCTCGCGCTCGTCGCGGTCGCCATCGGCATCCTGCTGGCGGCCGTCATCCAGCAGCTGACCGGCTACTTCACCGAGACCAACCGGCGTCCCGTCAGGGACATCGGCAAGACCTCGCTGACCGGCCCGGCCACCGTGGTCCTCGCCGGCATCTCGGTCGGCCTCGAATCGGCCGTCTACACCGCACTGCTGATCGGCCTGAGCGTCTACGGCGCGTTCCTGCTCGGCGGTACGTCGATCATGCTGGCGCTGTTCGCGGTGGCGCTGGCCGGCACCGGTCTGCTCACCACGGTGGGTGTGATCGTCGCCATGGACACCTTCGGGCCGGTCTCCGACAACGCCCAGGGCATCGCCGAGATGTCCGGCGACGTCGAGGGCGCGGGCGCGCAGGTGCTCACCAACCTGGACGCAGTCGGCAACACCACCAAGGCCATCACCAAGGGCATCGCGATCGCCACCGCCGTCCTCGCGGCGTCGGCGCTCTTCGGGTCGTACCGGGACGCGATCACCACCAACGTGCAGGACGTGGGGGCGAGACTGACCGGTGCGGGCGCGCCGCTCAGCCTGTCGATGGACATCTCGCAGCCCAACAACCTCGTCGGGCTCATCGCGGGCGCGGCGGTGGTCTTCCTCTTCTCCGGACTCGCCATCAACGCGGTGTCGCGGTCGGCCGGTTCGGTGGTCTTCGAGGTGCGGCGGCAGTTCCGCGAGCACCCGGGGATCATGGACTACACGGAGACGCCCGAGTACGGCAAGGTCGTCGACATCTGCACCAAGGACGCCCTGCGGGAGCTGGCCACGCCGGGACTGCTCGCCGTGATGGCGCCCATCTTCGTCGGGTTCACACTCGGCGTCGGCGCGCTCGGCTCCTACCTCGCGGGCGCGATCGGCGCGGGCACCCTGATGGCCGTCTTCCTGGCCAACTCCGGTGGCGCCTGGGACAACGCGAAGAAGCTCGTCGAGGACGGCCACCACGGCGGCAAGGGCAGCGAGGCCCACGCCGCCACGGTGATCGGCGACACGGTCGGCGACCCCTTCAAGGACACCGCGGGTCCCGCGATCAACCCGCTGCTCAAGGTCATGAACCTGGTGTCACTGCTCATCGCGCCCGCGGTGATCAAGTTCTCCTACGGTCATGACAAGAGCATCGGCGTCCGCATCCTCATCGCGGTGCTCGCCCTGCTCGTGATCGTCGGCGCGGTGTACGTCTCCAAGCGGCGCGGTATCGCCGTCGGTGACGACGAGAGTTCCGAACGGGTGGCCAAGTCGGCCGATCCGGCGGTGGTTTCGTAGGCGGTCCCACGACGCCCACCGGGGCGCTCGCGAAGGGTCCCGGCCAAGGAGCGGGCGGACGGCGCGTGTTGACGCGTCGTCCGCCCGTTTCGCTCTCCCGCGCCCGTACCCTGCCCTCCCTCCGGCCGTGCGCCCGATTCATAGAGGTACAGCACTGTGTGCGTGGTTTCGTCGTGAGCCTTCTCTCCCCTGAGTGAATCGGCATAAAAGCGGACTAAAGGGCGCCGATCGTGAGGGTGGCGGCCGTCCGCCGTGTAGATTCCGGGGGCCGAGAGCCATGGAAGGGACCGATCCGGTGAACAAGAAGCTCGCGGCCGCACTGTCCGGCGGTGCGGTACTGGTAGGTGCGCTGTCCGGGTGCAGCAGCGGTGACAAGGGCCCCGACCCGAAGCTGATCGCGTGGGCCAAGACCGTGTGCGACGCGGTGCCGGCGCAGGACGCGAAGATCAAGGCGGCCAACGAGGCGATCGCGCAGACGGCCTCGAACACCACGAGTTCGCCCGCGACCATCCAGAAGACCGACTCCCAGGCCTTCCAGGACATGTCCGACGGCTACAAGGCGCTCGCGGCGGCCATCAGCGGCGCGGGGGCGCCCCCCGGGGTCGACGACGGCGCCAAGCGCCAGCAGGACGTCGTCAAGAACCTCGACAACCTCTCCGCGTCGTACGCCGACCTGAAGAAGAAGGTCGACGCGCTGAACACCAAGGACCAGGCGAAGTTCGCCTCCGGGCTGCACGACGTCGCCTCCCAGATGGCCGACCTGGAGACGCAGAACAAGAGTGGCACCCAGGCCCTGGAGGCCCTGGAGCAGGGCGACGTCAAGGACGCGATCGCCGAACAGGCCAGCTGCAAGAAGGTCACCACGACGTCGGGAGCCTCCGCGTCGGCCTCGTCGACGGCGGGCTGACGGGGGTGTGGCCCTCCGGTCGGCCGTGGACCGGCCGGCGGATTAGTGGCGGTGCGGTGGGCCCGCGTGCCAGGGGGCGTGCGGGCCACAATGGAGGGCGTGACTGACTCCGGCCTCGCCACCCTGCCCGCCTCCGACCGCCCCGACGTCGCCGCCCGGCTGCGCACCGCCCTGCTGGGCGCCTCCTTCACCGCCGACGGGCTCCTGGAACTGCTCGGCGCGCCCGCGTACGCGGCGCTGGCCCGCAGTGAGACCGTGCCCGCACTCCGGGCGACCCGCGGGGACACGCCGCTGGAGACGCTCGTGCGGCTGTTCCTGCTCCAGCAACCCGTGCCGCACGCGCGCGTGGCCCGCTTCCTGCCCGTCGACGACCTCCTGGAGGCCGGCTGGCTGACCGCCGTGGGCGGTGCCGAGGTCGCCGCCACCGTGGACGTCCGGCCGTACGGCGGCCCCGACGGCGAGGACTGGTTCATCGTGTCGGACCTCGGCTGCGCGGTCGGCGGCGCCGGCGGTATCGGACAGCGGAACGAGGAGGTCGTTCTCGGGGTCGGCGGCGCGTCCACGACGCTCGCGGGCATCACCGTCCGTACGCCCGTCGCCGCCGCCCTCGACCTCGGCACGGGGTCCGGGATCCAGGCCCTGCACGCCGCCCGGCACGCCACGCGCGTGACCGCGACCGACCTCAACCCGCGCGCGCTGCACATCACGGCGCTCACCCTGGCGCTGTCCGGCGCACCCGCGGCCGACCTGCGCGAGGGCTCGCTCTACGAGCCGGTGAAGGACGGGGAGACGTACGACCTCATCGTCTCCAACCCGCCGTTCGTGATCTCGCCCGGCGCCCGGCTCACCTACCGGGACGGCGGGATGAGCGGGGACGATCTGTGCCGCTCGGTCGTTCAACAGGCCGGGGAGCGGCTGGCCGAGGGCGGGTTCGCGCAGTTCCTCGCCAACTGGCAGCACGTCGAGGGGGAGGACTGGCAGGACAGGGTCAGGTCGTGGGTGCCGCGCGGCTGCGACGCGTGGATCGTGCAGCGCGAGGTGCAGGACGTCAACCAGTACGCCGAGCTGTGGCTCAGGGACTCCGGCGACCACCGCGGCGACCCGGCGCAGTACCAGGCGCGGTACGACGCGTGGCTCGACGAGTTCGAGGCGCTCAAGGTGAAGGGGGTGGGATTCGGCTGGATCACGCTGCGCAGGACGGACGCCGCCGTGCCCTCCGTGACCGTCGAGGAGTGGCCGCATTCGATCGAACAACCGCTCGGCGACACGGTCCGCGCCCACTTCGAACGGCTCGACTACCTCCGTGACCACGACGACGCGGGACTCCTCGAAGGGCACTTCAAGCTCGCCGTCGAGGTGGTCCAGGAGCAGGTCGGGCTGCCCGGTGCCGAGGACCCGGAGCACGTGGTGCTGCGCCAGCACCGCGGGATGCGCCGCGCGACCAAGGTGGACACGGTGGGCGCCGGGTTCGCAGGGGTGTGCGACGGCACGCTGAGTGCGGGGCGGATTCTCGACGCCATCGCCCAGCTGGTCGGCGAGGACCCCGTGCTGCTGCGCGACCGCACCCCCGCGCAGATCCGGCTGCTGGTGGAGCAGGGGTTCCTGGAGCCGACGGGCTGACGCCGGCCTTCGCACGGCCCGGCACGTTCGGCACCGGCCGGAGGGCGGGATCGGTACCGGCCGGGGGCGGGATCGGGACACGCCGGGAATGGAAAAGGGCCGGAAAAATGTGGCTCGCGCGTTCGCGGGGTAGCCAGCCGATCGCATGTTCGAGTGAGTTACGCCTCCTCGTTCACCTCGATTTCTTCCGCCCGCCGCCCGCTCGCCGTCCCCGCGTGCCAGTCTCCGCAGGCTGGACACGCACGGACGGCAGGGAAGGGGCGCGCGGGCCATGGAAAGCGGACCGGCGATCTTCGCGGGGGTGGTGTTCGCCCTGTTCGGAGGCGCACTGCTGGGGTGGACGGGCACCCGGGTCCGGCGCGGCGAACCCGTCGCCCAGGGGGTGGGTCAGGTCGCGTCGGCGGCCCTCGCGAGCCTCGTCGCGGTGGTCGCGCTGGTCCTCGGGGCGTACTGCCTGACGCGTCCGTGAGGATGCCGCGGGAGTAAGGGGAGCGTCACGCTCCGGGTGGCGCCGGGGGCCGGGCGGGGACTCCGGGCGGCAGGAATGGCGGTAGTCGGGTTACCGTTCGAGTGGCCGTTGTGGGCTTTTCCCGTTTGACACGGGGGCGGGATGTACCGTCACACTCCGCAGCGTCACCAAGTGAGCGGGCATCCGTGTCCGTGCCACGACCCCGGGAGCAAGGCCTGGGGAGGCCCCAGCGTCGACCGGAGAGAAGAGCGAAGTTGTCCCCGACCAGCGAGACCGCACAGGGCGGCCGCCGACTCGTCATCGTCGAGTCGCCTGCCAAGGCGAAGACGATCAAGGGCTATCTGGGCCCCGGATACGTCGTCGAAGCGAGCGTCGGGCACATCCGTGACCTTCCCAACGGCGCCGCGGAGGTGCCCGAGAAGTACACCGGCGAGGTCCGTCGCCTCGGCGTGGACGTCGAGCACGACTTCGAGCCGATCTACGTGGTCAACGCCGACAAGCGGGCCCAGGTCAAGAAGCTCAAGGACCTGCTGAAGGACTCCGACGAGCTCTACCTCGCCACCGATGAGGACCGCGAGGGCGAGGCGATCGCCTGGCACCTCCAGGAGGTCCTCAAGCCGAAGATCCCCGTCAAGCGGATGGTCTTCCACGAGATCACCAAGGACGCGATCCGGGCCGCCGTCGCCAACCCGCGCCAGCTCAACCAGAAGCTCGTCGACGCCCAGGAGACCCGCCGCATCCTCGACCGCCTCTACGGCTACGAGGTCTCGCCGGTCCTGTGGAAGAAGGTCATGCCGCGGCTGTCGGCCGGCCGCGTCCAGTCCGTGGCCACCCGGCTCGTCGTCGAGCGGGAACGCGAGCGCATCGCGTTCCGGTCCGCCGAGTACTGGGACCTGACGGGCACCTTCGCGACCGGCCGCGCGGGCGATCCGTCCGACCCGTCCTCGCTGGTCGCCCGCCTCCAGGCCGTCGACGGCAGGCGCGTCGCCCAGGGCCGTGACTTCGACTCGCTCGGGCAGCTCAAGAGCGCGAACACCCTCCACCTCGACGAGGCGAACGCCCGCGCCCTCGCCGCCGCGCTGGAGAACACCCGGTTCGCGGTCCGCTCGGTCGAGTCCAAGCCGTACCGCCGCTCGCCGTACGCCCCGTTCCGTACGACGACCCTCCAGCAGGAGGCCTCGCGCAAGCTCGGCTTCGGCGCGAAGGCCACCATGCAGGTGGCCCAGAAGCTGTACGAGAACGGCTACATCACCTACATGCGTACCGACTCCACGACGCTGAGCGACACCGCGATCGCGGCCGCCCGCGCCCAGGTCACGCAGCTGTACGGCGCCGACTACCTGCCCCCGGCACCGCGGACGTACGCCGCCAAGGTCAAGAACGCGCAGGAGGCGCACGAGGCGATCCGCCCCTCGGGTGATCGTTTCCGCACCCCGGCGGAGACCGGCCTGACCGGCGACCAGTTCAAGCTCTACGAACTGATCTGGAAGCGGACCGTCGCCTCCCAGATGAAGGACGCGACCGGTAACTCCGTCACCGTGAAGATCGGCGGCACCGCCTCCGACGGCCGGGACGCCGAGTTCAGCGCCTCCGGCAAGACCATCACCTTCCACGGCTTCCTCAAGGCCTACGTGGAGGGCGCCGACGACCCGAACGCCGAGCTGGACGACCGCGAGCGCCGGCTGCCCCAGGTCAGCGAGGGCGACGCGCTGTCCGCCGAGGAGATCACGGTCGACGGGCACGCCACCAAGCCCCCGGCCCGCTACACCGAGGCCTCGCTGGTCAAGGAGCTGGAAGAGCGCGAGATCGGCCGCCCGTCGACGTACGCGTCGATCATCGGCACCATCCTCGACCGCGGCTACGTCTTCAAGAAGGGCACGGCCCTCGTGCCGTCCTTCCTGTCCTTCGCCGTGGTCAACCTCCTGGAGAAGCACTTCGGCCGGCTGGTCGACTACGACTTCACCGCCCGCATGGAGGACGACCTCGACCGCATCGCCGCCGGCCAGGCCCAGGCCGTGCCGTGGCTCAAGCGCTTCTACTTCGGCGAGGGCACCGCCGTCGGCGGCGCGGCCGACGCCGGCAACGGCGACGGGGACCACCTCGGCGGCCTCAAGGAGCTGGTGACCGACCTCGGCGCGATCGACGCGCGCGAGGTGTCCTCGTTCCCGGTGGGCAACGGCATCGTGTTGCGGGTCGGGCGTTACGGCCCGTACATCGAGCGCGGCGAGAAGGACGCCGAGGGCCACCAGCGCGCCGACGTCCCGGAGGACCTTGCCCCGGACGAGCTGTCCGTCGAACTCGCGGAGGAACTGCTCGCCAAGCCGAGCGGCGACTTCGAGCTGGGCGCCGACCCGGAGACCGGCCACCAGATCATCGCCCGCGACGGCCGCTACGGCCCCTACGTCACCGAGGTGCTCCCCGAAGGCACCCCGAAGACCGGCAAGAACGCGGTCAAGCCGCGCACGGCGTCGCTCTTCAAGACCATGTCCCTGGACACGGTCACGCTGGCGGACGCACTGAAGCTGATGTCGCTGCCGCGCGTCGTCGGCACCGACGCCGAGGGCCAGGAGATCACCGCGCAGAACGGGCGCTACGGGCCGTACCTGAAGAAGGGCACGGACTCGCGTTCGCTCACCTCCGAGGACCAGCTCTTCACGATCACCCTCGAAGAGGCGCTCCAGATCTACTCCCAGCCCAAGCAGCGCGGCCGGGCCGCCGCCAAGCCGCCGCTGAAGGAGCTGGGCACCGACCCGGTCAGCGAGAAGCCGGTCGTGGTGAAGGACGGCCGTTTCGGCCCGTACGTCACCGACGGGGAGACCAACGCGACCCTGCGCTCCGGCGACAGCGTCGAGACGATCACCCCTGAGCGCGGTTTCGAACTGCTCGCCGAGAAGCGGGCGAAGGGGCCCGCCAAGAAGACGGCGAAGAAGGCGACCGCGAAGAAGACCGCGACCGCGAAGAAGACGACGACCGCCAAGAAGGCCGCGCCCGCGAAGAAGACGGCCGTCAAGAAGACCGCGGCGAAGAAGACCACGACCGCCGCGGCCGCCAAGAAGACGACCGCCGCGGCGAAGAAGACCACGGCCGCCTCCCGGACGGCGACCGCGGAGGACTGAGCCCGGCACCGAGTCGACGCGAACCGTCGGCTCACAACGGTCACATCAGTCACATCGGCTTCGCATTGCGAACGCCCCGGCATCAACTTGGTGTCGGGGCGCGCGTACGTCCGGACGGTCGCCGCGGGCTGTCGGTGGCTGCCGATAGGCTGAAAGCATGACGCGAGCCGATCAGCCAACGGCCCCCCAGACAGACCCGGACGACGCGCTGGTAGCGGATTCCCGCGAGCGCGCCGTCCGCTCGCTGCTGCGCCGACCCGAGCTGAGGCGGTTGTGGAGCGCCCAGCTGGTGAGCGGAGTGGGCGACAGCCTGGCACTGCTCGTGCTGGTCGTGCTGACGCTCCAGGCGGCCGTCGCCGACGGGTCGTTCGGCGGCGGCTACCGAGGCGTGGCGTTCGCGGTGGCGATCGTCTTCGGGGTGCGCATTCTCGCCACTCTCCTCTTCGGCGCGGTCCTGCTGGGCCCGCTCACCACCCTGACCGCGACCGACGGACCGCTCGACCGCCGCTGGACCATGGTCGGCGCCGACGGACTGCGCGCCGTCCTGCTGATCATCGCTCCCCTGTGGATCGACTGGACACCCCGCAACGCCCCGGCCCTGCTCCTGGTGACCGCCTTCGTCACCGGGATCGCCGAGCGCTTCTGGACCGTCTGCCGGGAGAGCGCGGCCCCCGCGCTGCTGCCCGCCCCGCCCCTGGAGGGCGCGACGGTACGACCGCTGCCCGACCACCTGGACGCCCTGCGCCGGCTGTCGCTGCGCACCACCTTCCTCGCCGTCCCGATCGCCGCGGCCACGCTCGTCGCCGCCTCGCTGGTCAACAACCTCCTGGGCACGGGCATCGCCTGGTTCGCCCAGCACCAGGCGGCCCTCGGCTCGTACGTGGCGGCCGGCCTGTTCGCCGGGTCGCTCTCCGTGCTGGTCTACCTGGAGGTGCCCGGCACCCGCACCCCGCGCCCGCGGTCCCCGCTGGAGGGCCTGCGCCGCCCCAGGACCGGCTCCGGCACCGACACGGGCCGCACCGGCGCCATCCCGCTGCTCGTGCTGGCCTGCGCGGCCGTCGCCGGGGCGATCTCCGCGGCCGTCGCCGTCTCCGTGCTGCACGCCAGGGACCTGGGCGGCGGCCCGGTCCTGTACGGGCTGCTGGTGCTCGCCCTGACCGGTGGCGTCGCGGTCGGCATCCGCACCGCGCCCCAGCTGCTGCCGACGCTCTCGCGCCGCCGGCTGCTGTCGCTGGCCATCGCCTTCACCGGCGTCGCGCTGCTGGCCGCGGGCCTGGTCCCGGACGTCACCACGGTCGTGCTGGTCGTCGCCCTGGCCGGGATCGGCGCGGGCGTCGCCGCCAACACCGGGCACACCCTGCTCGACCAGGAGACCGAGGACTTCCGGCGGGCGCGCACGACCGAGCACCTGCACGCGGTGGTCCGGGTCGCCATAGCGCTCGGCGCGCTGATCGCGCCCCTGGTGGCCGCGCTGATCGGGCCGCACCGGCTGGAGAACGGCAAGTTCGTGTTCGCGCACGGCGGCGCCGCGTTCACCCTGATGCTGGTCGGCGCGCTGCTGCTGCCGGTGGCCGCGCTCGTGCTGGCCAAGGTCGACGACCGTGCGGGCGTACCGCTGCGCCACGACCTGCGGGACGCGCTGCTCGGCGGCGACGATCCGGCCGAGGCGCCCACCGCCAAGGGTTTCTTCATCGCCCTGGAGGGCGGCGACGGCGCCGGCAAGTCCACCCAGGCCGAGGCCCTCGCCGAGTGGATCCGCGCCAAGGGCCACGAGGTCGTCCTCACCCGCGAGCCGGGCGCCACCCCGGTCGGCAAGCGGCTGCGCTCGATCCTCCTCGACGTGTCGTCGGCCGGTCTGTCGCACCGCGCGGAGGCGCTGCTGTACGCCGCCGACCGCGCGGAGCACGTCGACACCGTCGTCCGGCCCGCCCTGGAGCGCGGCGCGGTCGTCATCTCCGACCGGTACATCGACTCGTCCGTCGCCTACCAGGGCGCGGGCCGCGACCTGTCCCCGACCGAGGTGGCCCGCATCAACCGCTGGGCGACCGACGGCCTCGTGCCGCACCTGACCGTCCTGCTGGACGTGGAGCCGGAGACCGCCCGCGAGCGGTTCACCGAGGCGCCCGACCGGCTGGAGTCGGAGCCCGCCGAGTTCCACGCGCGCGTGCGGGCCGGTTTCCTCACCCTGGCCGCCTCCGACCCCGGCCGCTACCTGGTGGTCGACGCCGGCCAGGAGGCCGAGGCCGTCACCACCGTCGTCCGGGCCCGCCTGGACACCGTGCTGCCGATGTCGGAGGCCGAGATCAAGGCCGCCGAGGAGGCGCGCAGGAAGGCCGAGGAAGAAGCCCGCCGCAAGGCCGAGGAGGAGGCCGCCCGCAAGGCCGAGGAGGAGCGCCTGGAGCGCGAGCGCCAGGAGCAGCTCGCCAAGCTGCGCGCCGAGGAGGAGGAGCGCAAGCGCCGCGAACTGGAGGAGGCGCAGCGCCGCGAGGCCGAACGGCAGGCGGAGGAGGCCCGGCTGCGGGCCGAGGAGGCGCGCAGGCGTGCCGAGGAGGAGCAGGCCAGGCTGCTCGCCGAGGAGAAGGCCCGCGCGGAGGCCGAGGCGCGCCGCAAGGCCGAGGAGGAGCGGCGCCGCAAGCAGGCCGAGGAGGAGGCCCGGCTGCGCGCCGAGGCCGAGGAGCGGCGCCTGGAGAAGCAGCGCAAGGCCGAGGAGGCCCTCGTCAAGGCCGAGCAGGCGCGGCGCGCCGCGGCGGAGGCGGCGGCAGCGGCGGACGCGGCCGCCCACCGGCCGGCGGTCCCGCAGCCGAAGGCGCCCGGCGTCACCCCGGAGGCGACGACCATGCCGACGCCGGTGGTACGGCCGGAGGGCCGGGACGACGAGACGAAGGTGCTGCGTCCGGTACGGGACGAGTCGGCGCCGGGGGCCCGGCAGCCCGAGTCGGAGTCCGAGGTCACGGCGAAGCTGCCGCAGCCGCCGGTACCGGGCGACGCGCCGAGGGGCGCCGCTGACGAGACGGCGGTGCTCCCGCCGGTGCCGCCGGGCGCGGCCGACGAGACGGCCGTGCTGCCCCCGGTGACGCCGGGAGGAGCCGCCGACGAGACGGCTGTGCTGCCGCCGGTGCGGTCCGACGCGGCCGACGAGACCGCCGTACTGCCGCCGGTGCGCGACGACGCCCCGGCGGCCGGGGGCGGCCCGGCGGACCGGATGCCGCGCGGCTTCTTCCGGGACGAGCGGACGGGCGGGAGCCCCGACGGTTCCGAGGACCGCACGCGCGAGCTGCCGCAGATCGACGCCGACGCCGACGCCGACGCCGACGCCGAAACCGGTGCCGGTGCCGACGTTTCCGCCCGGCGACGGCGCCCCCGGCCCGACTGGGCGGAGGAGACCCCGCTGGACGACCTGCCGTCGCTGGCGGACGAGCTGCTCGGCTCGTACGAGGAGCAGGGGCCCGACGACGAGCGTGGCCGCCGGGGTCGCGGGCGACGCGGCTGAAACGGGGGGCGGCGCCGACCGGTGCCGCCCCCGTTGTCAGTGGGCGCCCGCACAATGGAAGCCGGGCCGGGACGCGGGTGCCGGGCCGGGACGGCGTACGGCCGTGCCGGGAATGTGTGGGGAAAGGGCGGCGTGACCCATGACCGTATGGGACGACATCGTCGGGCAGGAGCGGGTGAGCGAGGTGCTCACCGCCGCCGCCCGGGACGCCGACGCCCTCGTCACCGCCGCGGCGGCCGACCAGCCGCTGCCGGAGTCGTCGAAGATGACCCACGCCTGGCTGTTCACGGGCCCGCCCGGCGCCGGCCGCAACCAGACGGCGCGGGCCTTCGCCGCCGCCCTGCAGTGCGTCAGCCCCGACCGCGCCCTCGGCGGCGCCCCCGGCTGCGGCTTCTGCGACGGCTGCCACACCGCGCTGGTCGGCACCCACGCGGACGTCACGACCGTCGCCGCCGTCGGCACCGAGATCCTGGTCAAGGACATGCGCGACACGGTCCGCAAGTCCTACACGTCCCCGGCGAACGGCCGCTGGCAGATCATCCTGGTCGAGGACGCCGAGCGGCTGAACGAGAAATCGGCCAACGCCGTCCTCAAGGCCGTCGAGGAGCCGGCCCCCCGCACGGTGTGGCTGCTGTGCGCCCCCTCGATCGAGGACGTGCTGCCCACGATCCGCTCCCGCTGCCGCCACCTGAACCTGAGCACGCCGTCGGTCCAGGCGGTCGCCGACATGCTCGTCCGGCGCGAGGGCGTCGACCCGGAGACCGCGGCGAACGCGGCCCGCGCCACCCAGGGACACGTCGACCGGGCCCGCCGCCTGGCCACCGACCCGGCGGCCCGGGAGCGCCGCGCGGCCGTGCTGAAGCTGCCGCTGCGGCTGGACGAGGTCGGCGCGTGCCTGAAGGCCGCCCAGGAGCTGGTGGACGCGGCGGCCGAGGACGCCAAGCAACTCGCGGAGGAGATGGACGGCAAGGAGACCGAGGAGCTGAAGGCGGCGCTCGGCGCGGCCCAGGGCGGTCGGCTGCCGCGCGGCACGGCAGGTGTGCTGAAAGACCTGGAGGACATGCAGAAACGCCGCCGCACCAGAACCCAGCGCGACAGCCTCGACGTCGCCCTCACCGACCTGACCGGCTTCTACCGGGACGTCCTCGCCCTCCAGCTCGGCTCCCGGGCCGCGATCGCCAACGTGGACGCCGAGGACGCCCTGGAGCGGCTGGCACGGGCCGGCTCGCCCGAGGCGACGCTGCGCCGGATCGAGGCGATCGCCGCCTGCCGGGACGCCCTGGACCGCAACGTGGCGCCGCTGCTGGCGGTGGAGGCGATGACGATGGCCCTGAGAGCGGGCTGAACACCGTACGGACCTCTGGCCCGTCGTTGACCGGGGTCACCCGTACGAGCCACGCGCGGCTCGCACTGCACGGAGATCATTCCTCAGCGTTACGCTCGATTGATGCACATCAGGCGAATGCCCCGCCAGAACCCAAATCGGCCCCGGACCCCCCGCACCCGGACCATGGCGGCCGCTCTGCTCGCCGCCGCCGCCCTGCTCGTCTCCGGGTGCTCCTCCCCGGGGAGCGCGGCGACGGCGGCGGCGTCGTCGGCGGCGACCCCGGCCGGTACCGCCGAGCTGGCCGCGCTGCCGCGTGCGACGCCGTCCCCGCTGGCGCCGTACTACGACCAGAAGCTCAGCTGGCGCGACTGCGGTGTCCCCGGCTTCCAGTGCGCCACGATGAAGGCCCCGCTGGACTACGCCAGGCCCGGCGCGGGCGACGTCCGGCTGGCGGTGGCCCGGAAGAGGGCGACCGGCAAGGCGAAGCCGCTCGGTTCGCTGCTGGTCAACCCGGGCGGGCCGGGCGGCTCGGCGGTCGACTACCTCCAGCAGTACGCGGGCATCGGCTACCCCGCCGAGGTCCGGGCCCGCTACGACATGGTCGCGGTCGACCCGCGGGGAGTCGCCCGCAGCGAGCCCGTGCAGTGCCTGAACGGGCGGCAGATGGACGCGTTCACCGAGACCGACATGACGCCGGACGACCAGCAGGAGACGAACCAGCTGGTCGGGGCGTACAAGAAGTTCGCGGAGGCCTGCGGGACGCATGCGGCGCAGCTGCTGCGGCACGTCTCCACCGTCAACTCGGCACGCGACATGGACATCCTGCGGGCGGTGCTGGGCGACCAGAAGCTGAACTACGTGGGGGCGTCGTACGGCACGTTCCTCGGCGCCACCTACGCGGGGCTCTTCCCGGACCGGGTGGGGCGGATGGTGCTGGACGGTGCGATGGACCCCTCGCTGACCGCGCGCCGGCTGAATCTGGAGCAGACGGCGGGGTTCGAGACGGCGTTCCAGTCCTTCGCGAAGGACTGCGCGAAGCGCACCGACTGCCCGCTCGGCGCCAAGGGGAGCACGCCGGAGCAGATCGCCGACACCATGAGGACGTTCTTCCAGAAGCTCGACGCGCACCCCGTCCCGACCGGCGACGCGGACGGCCGCAAGCTCACCGAGTCCCTCGCCACGACCGGCGTGATCGCGGCGATGTACGACCAGGCGGAGTGGGAGCAGCTGCGGGACGCGCTGCACGCGGCGATGAAGGAGAACGACGGCGCGGGTCTGCTCGCCCTCTCCGACAGCTACTACGAGCGGGACTCCGACGGCCACTACTCGAACCTGATGTCCGCCAACGCGGCGGTGAACTGCCTGGACCTGCCGCCCGCCTTCACCACCCCCGAGCAGGTCGAGAAGGCGCTGCCCGAGTTCGAGAAGGCCTCCCCGGTGTTCGGGCCGAACCTGGCGTGGGCCTCGCTGAACTGCGCGTACTGGCCGGTGAAGGCCACGGGGGAGCCGCACCGGATCGAGGCGAAGGGCGCCGCGCCGATCGTCGTGGTCGGCACCACCCGGGACCCGGCGACCCCCTACCCCTGGGCCCGGTCCCTGGCCGGCCAGCTGACCTCGGCCCACCTCCTCACCTACGTCGGCGACGGCCACACCGCCTACGGCCGGGGCAGCGCCTGCATCGACTCGGCGATCGACACCTACCTGCTCAAGGGCACCCCGCCGGCGAAGGGAAAGCGCTGCTCATAGCGGCCACGGCCGGCCCCGGAGCACCCACTCCGGGGTGTGTACGGAGCACCCCCGGAAACTGTGTAGACTTACCGACGTCGCTGATCGCACCATGGTGCGGGCGACGCGCCGCTTTAGCTCAGATGGCCAGAGCAACGCACTCGTAATGCGTAGGTCTCGGGTTCGAATCCCGAAAGCGGCTCCACTGAAACCCAGCTCAGACGGTGTCTGAGCTGGGTTTTCTCGTTCACGGGCGGGTGATGGTGATGGTTGTGGTGTGCTGTGGTGCCTCCTGGGGGGCGGTGGTGATGGTGAAGGCGTCCGAGGTGAGGGGGGAGCCGAGGGCGCGCAGGTGGGTGTCGAGGCGGGCGGCGAAGAGTGCGCGGACGTGGGCGGCGCGTGCCGCGGCCAGCTGGATCGATCTGCCGAAGTGGGGCTGGCCGGAGACGGTCACGGAGGCGTGTCCGGTGATCAGGACGGTGGGGCGGGTCGCCGGGGGGCCGGCGTGCCGGGCGACGTCGCCTGCCAGCGCGTCGAGGTGGGCGGTCTGGGCGGGGTCGAGGGTGGGGGTCTCCTCGGCGGTGAAGGTGATGTCGTGGGTGTGCGCCGGGGCGGGCGGGGCCGGCTCGGCGGGTGTGGTCCAGTGGAAGACGTGGCCGGTCACCGAGCGGGGAGTGCCGTGGGGGCCGGTGTCGTCATGGGGGTGGAGGGTGATGCGGACGGGCTGGCGCATCAGGGCGGTGGCGCCGCTGCGCGCGGCCTTGCCCGGTTCGGTGGGGGGCAGGTCGTGCGGGAGGGACGGGGCGGGGGCCGGGGTGGGGCGGCTCGGGGCGCCGGGGGTGCGGGTGACGGGGCGGTCGGAGTCGAAGGTCCGGTCGCGGGTGAGGCGGGTGGTGTTGAGGGGGATGCCGAGGACCGGGTCCTGGGTGAGGACCGCCAGGTCGGCGGGGGAGACGCTCCAGTTGTAGGAGTGGGTGGCGGCCGTGGCCGACTCGTCCTTGACGGCGACGGAGAGTTCGTCGTCGGCGGCGGCGCGACGGCTCAGCTCCTCGGCGGGGCCGATGGCCTCCATCGACACGGCGAGCGAGGTGCCCGGCACCCGGTAGGGGAGCGCCGGGGAGGCCAGTTCGTGGAAGAGGGCGGGCAGCGACTGGCCGGAGAACATCTGACGGATCGCGAACTGCTCCTCCAGCGTGAGGCGTTGTTCCTGGCTCAGGTCGTGGCCCGCGCCGAGCCGGGAGTCGGCGGTGAAGGTGGCCAGGAACCGGGAGGCGTGTTCGGTCACGGACGAGGGCAGCACGGTGTGGGCCGCCCAGCCGGCCGCGTCGGCGCCCTTGGCGAGGGCCCAGGAGTAGTACGCGCCGGTCTGCCCCAGCACGCCGTCGCCCCAGGGACGCGGGGCGGCCTGGAGCTGGACGGCGGTGTCGTGCAGGGCCTTGCTGTTGTCGAAGCCCACCAGGTCGTGCGCCTCGTGCAGGGTGTTCTGCCAGGCGGCCCACTGGGCGGGGTCGCGGACCCGGCCGAGTTCGATGCCGAACGGCTGGGCGGCCGGGTGGGCGGGGTCGTCGGGGGCGGCCGGTGCGCCGGGATGGGGAGCGGCGGCCGCGTCCTCGGTGAGGGACAGCGGCACCCAGGCGGTGGCCTGGTGCGGGCCCACCGGATCCGGCTCGGCCGGCAGGCGCATGAAGCGGCCGATCTCGGTGCGCCGGGTGACCGTCACCTCGTACCGCAGGTCCGTGGTGAAGCGGGCGTTCGTGTCGCCGAACCCGGACGTCTTGTGACCGACGGTGGTGCTCACGCCGGACTCGGCGCTGCTGCCCCGGCCGCCTTCGAGGGCGCCGGCGGGTGCCGCGGACAACGCGTTGACGTGTGGCACCGGAGGATCGACGGAACCCCTCAGATTGCCTTCGACGCCGAAGGTCCCCTTGGCGCCCGCCTTGCCCTTGACGGTGTGCGCGGCGGTGACGTCACGGGTCAGGGGGCGGTCCGAGCGGGAGCCGTCGTCGTGCCAGCCGTCGCTGATCCCGCGTACCAGCACCTCGGTGACGACGTGTCCGGCCCGCGTCATCTCGACGTGCCGGTCCAGGACGCCTGGGCCGACGAGCTCGTCGTAGCGGGCGGCGAGGGCGTCTGCCGAGAAGGTGTCGGCGAACGGGAGGGCCGCCACCGGGTGGGCGCCGGCGTCCGGCCCGCGCAGCTGCCGGTCGATCTCGTGCAGCACGGGGTCGGTGTCGGGCAGGTGGACCAGGGCACCCCCTGAGATGCCCTGGTCCAGCAGGGTGGCGCGGAGCTCCCGGGGCGGGGCCGTGGCGACGGCGCTCCCCATGCGGACCACGTCCTCGTCGGAGAGGAGGACGTCGATGTCGTGGAAGTACGGGACCGGGCGGCCCACGTGCGAGGCGCCGGACGCCTCGGTGAGGCGGCCGGCCACCCGCACCTCGGCCGTGGCGCGGTAGACGTGCCAGGTGCCGGTGTGGCTGACCTTGCGGGTGGTGCCGGTCTGCTGCTTGAGCGTGTCCACGTCGTCCCACTGGCCGCCGACCTTGGCCTTGCCACCGCCGCGCACCTGGAACGTGGTGGTCAGCGCGCCGGTCGCGGTCTCGGGGAACAGCCCGAAGTCCGGGCCGAGGCTGCCCTTGACGGACCACGACGACTGGTCGGCGAGGGCGGTGGCGCCGCTCGCCTTCAGCTCCAGGTCGAGCGTGGCGTCCCCGGACAGCGTCTCCTGGTACCGCAGGCCGATCAGCCGGGTGCGCACGGACAGGCCCACGGTGTCGGGGGCCCGGCCGTCGCCGACGTGCCGGTCCAGGGTGTTGGCCCAGCCGGTGTGCGAGGCGGACACCAGACCGGGCAGCTGGGCGCGGCCGGCCAGGGCCGCCACCGCCTCGTCGAGATCGTCGGGGATGCGGGGCGGTTCGACGTCGGGCTCGCGGGACCGGTACGCCGCCTCCAGCGCGGACCGCGCCTGCCGCTGGAAACCCGCCTCGTCGGTGACGCGCAGGACGGCGTGCGCCAGGGGCAGCCGGGGGTTCGGCAGATACGCGGGCGCGGACGGGGAGTGCTCCGCCCGGCGCACCTCGACCCGCAGCCGGTCGTCGGCCGCGAGGGCCACCTCCCGCACCCCGTCCGGCCCGTGCCCGTCGGCGGCGCGTGCGGCCGGCAGGCGGCTCGGTGGCGCCCCCTCCCGGTGCGGGGCGACCAGGACGCGGTACGTCACCGGGTAACTGAACGCGTCCCCGGGGCCCTTGTACTGGAACGTCCGCTTGGCCTGCGTCTCGCTGGACGCCACGGTCGCCCGGGACGGGCCGTAGGAGCCGTCGACACCGGCGTTCCCGAACGCCCTGACGGTGTCCGGTGGGTTCAGCGCCCTGCGCAGGAAGCCGCTGACACCGAGGGTGTGCTTGCTGCCCCGGGTCACCCCCTTGTCGGCGGCGTGCCCGCGCGCCACCGTCGTCTTCGCGGTGCCCGCCGCCGCCCCGTCGTGGCGGCCCGCCCCGGTGTCGGCCCGGACCACCACCTCGTACGTACGACCCGGCAGCCCTGGCAGATGGGAGGCGTCCAGGGTGATCCGGAAGGTGCCGTCGAGGAGATCCTCCCCGTCGGCGCGCAGCCCGGACCGCGACACGCGTTCGCGCAGCAGGCGCTGGTTCTCCATGGCCTGCGGGGTGACCCGGCCGGCGGTGCCGTCGGGCGGCGGCAGGATGCCGGGGGCCAGCTCGCGCAGCCGCTCGGTGATGTGCCGCTCCAACTCGCGGGAGCCGGGCACGTCGACGAAGGCGGTGCGCTGGGCGACCAGCGGCGCACGGAGGTCACGGGGCACGGCACCGGCGCCGGCGTCGGAACCCGTGGGCGGTGCGGCCGGGCGGTCACTGACACGGATCACCTCGCCGGTGCGCACGGCGGCCGGGTTCTCCTCGTCGTGTCCGGGCTCGCCGCGCGCGGGAGCGGGCTCGGGCTCGGCGCGCACCGCGTGCAGGCCGTCCGGGCCGGGGGACAGCCGCTCGCGCAGCACCTCCAGCCGGAACCGGGCACCGGTCCTGACCAGGTCACCGGCGTCCTTGCGCTCCAGGCTCCGCTCCAGCGAGAAGGTCTGCTTGCCCTTCTCCTGGTGCGCGTGGCTGGCCGCGTAGGTGTAGCCGCCGGTCACCGACAGCCAGGACGACTCCTTGGTCGTGCCGCTCTTCCACAGCCGCTGCGCGCCGCCGCCGTTCAGGCCCGCGCCCCAGGTGGAGGTGTCGCTGCGGCCCGTCGCGTGCTCGCCGGTCTCCTTGCTGGTCACGGTGGACTTGCCCGCGACGGTTCCCTCGCGCACCGATGTCTCGGGTTCCAGGGTGAGCCGGAGCCAGGCGTGGCCGCCGTCGGTGAGGTCGAGCCGTTCGGAGGTCAGTCCCCAGCCGGCGGCGTGCTCGAAGCCGTCGACGACGTTCTTCGGGGACAGGAACTCCAGGATGGCCCGGTGCGCGACGCCGTCGGGACGGCCCTCGCGCGGAAGGCGCCGGAAGACGTCCTCGTGCAGCGCGCTCAGGCCGGTGACGTCGAGCGGACGGCCCTCCGGCGGGCCCGGGCGGTCGCTCTCCCAGCCGTTCCACTCGGCGGCGCGGTCGTCCGCCGGGTCCGGTGCCGTGCGGGTGATCTCCGCGGTCACGTCGCCGGTGACCGGGTCGCCGGCGGCCCGGGGGAGGGGGTGGCCGTCGGGGCCGGTGACGGTCGCCTCGTAGTGGAAGCGGGAGACGTAGGTGTCGGTGGGGCCGGTGAGGGAGGTCTTGGTGCCCGTCTCGGCGCCGGTCCTCACCGAGGTGTCGGTCGCGTGGGTGGCGCCGCCCGCCTTGACCGACGGGGTGATCAGACCCATCCGGTCCCCCCGGCCACCGGCCTGGACGATCAGGTTCGGGGCCAGGTCCAGCCCGGCCTCCGTGGTGGTGAGCGAGGTCTTCTTGGGATCGGCCGCGCGCTTGGCCTCGGCGGACCGGTCGTAGCTCTTGCCGTCCCTCTCCTCGGCCGTCGCCTGTTCCGCGCGCCGCGCCCAGTTCCCGGGGGTCGCCGTGAGCAGCACCTCGTGCGGGGCGCCGGCCACCCGGATCTGGAAGCGCCAGCCGCCGTTGACCATCTGCTCGTGCCGGGTGCGGAAGGTGGCCGGGTCGAACTCCGTGTCCAGCCGCTGGACGAGTCGGCGGTCGGCGCGGTGCGCCTCGGGCAGGGTGGCCAGCACCCGGGCGCGCAGCGCCTCCGGGCCCGGGGCGTCGGTGATCCGGATACCGGCCAGCGACCGCAGGTGCCGGCCGCCGAGCCGGGCGGGTGAATCGGCGGGGGCGGGGGGTTCGGCGGCTTCGGGGGGTTCGGGGGCCGGCGCGGGGTGGTCGCCGGCGGGTGCCTCCGCCAGGTGGGGGGCGTCGCCCGGCGGTCGCGGGGGCGCGGGGTGGCCCTCCGGCGCCGGGGTCACGGGCTCCGGCTCGGCGCCCCCGACCACCTCCCCGACGGCCGCCGCGGGCGCCGTGACCGGTGACACCCGGGGTTCCTCGGGCCGCCCCCCGACCACCACGTCCTCGGACGCCGACGAGGAGCGCAGGGAGCCTCCGGCCGACTTCGGTTCAGGCTGCGGCTTCGGCTTCGGCTGCGGCTTCGGCTGCGGCTCCGGGTCTCGGGGCTTCGGCTGTGGCTCCGGCTCTGGGGGCGAGTGGTGCTGCGCGTGGCCTGTGGATGCCGGTGGTGGTGCCGGCTGCCCGTCCTTGGTGAGGAACTCCGAGGGAACGTGGACGAGTTCCGGGTTGGCGTGTCCGGGGCCGAAGCGGAGGAGAGGTTCGCCGCCCTCCCGGTGGGAGTCCACGATCTTGCTGAAGATGCCCTTGCTGAAGGGCGTGGCCGGCTCCCAGGCCATGTGCGCCCCGTGCATGACGCCCATGTCGTTGGTCAGCATGGCGCCGACGACCTCGTCGTACCGCTCGCCCCTCAGCCGGGTGCCGCCCGGCGTGCTGATGTCGAACACGTCGTGGTCGCCGGTGATCTCCCGCCACTCGCCCTGGTCGTCCCGGCCGAGCACCACCCCGTCCTCGACCCGGAACCGGTCCTCGGAGCGGAGCCGGGCCATGACCGGCGCCAGGGCCTTGAACTCCTCGGCGCGCTGCGCGTACCGCGCTTCGATCCGGTTCCAGGTCGGCTCGTCGAGGTCGCCGCGCTCCGGCAGCACCGGATCGAAGTAACCGACCAGACCGCGTTTCTCGGGCTTGGCCCCCAGCTGGATGTCCAGGTCGTTGATGGACTTGGCCTTGATGTCCTTGGGCTTGGGCAGCCTCCCCGCTTCGAGCCAGTGGACGGAGGTCGGGTTGGTCGGGCGGACGTCGATCACGAGCTCGCGCGCCCGCGCCAGCCGGTTGAACTTGTCGAAGTTCTTCTCCGGGATCCCGTAGCGCGACCGTGCCACAGCCGGGGTCACCACCCGGGAGGACGAGGACTCGGCGGGAACGTCCGTGTCCGGCTGCTCCTGCGCGGCGGACGACGCCTGGTGCGCGGAGGCGTCGTCCGAGGAGGCCGTACGCCGGTTGTCACCGCTGCTGACGGGGGCGCGGGGGGCGTACTCGTCGGGGTGCGTTGCGGAGCTTTCCCGGACCACGGAAAGCACCGGGGGTGTGTCCGTGCCGTGGAAGACGGATTCCACCCCGTCGGACAGCGCGAGGAACTCGTTCTCGGAGTGGTAAAGGAAGAGGGTGTGCTCAGGGTCCCCGGGTCTGCTCTGCAGGTACGTTCCGAAGACCTGGTGCAGCGGGATCTCCTGCGCGGTGACCCAGAACGGCCCCAGGGTGTGGTCTTCTTGCGTCGCGTCCTTGTACTGCGTCAGCAGACTGAACGAGTCCGCGGGCCCGCGCCGCATGCGTATCCGGTCGCCGATGCCGGGGGTTGTGCCGTCGTTGGCCTCCTTCACCAGATCCCGCTTGTCCAGACGCAGGAGCTGGACGACACCCCTCCCGGCGTCCACGTTGGGCATCTTCACCCGGGTCAGGATCTCGTGGGTGAAGACGTGCTGGGCCACCATGCTCCGCATGTACACCGGGTCGAAGCGCGTCACCAGCTTGGCATCGTCATGGCCCATGGGCGGGAAGGTGTCGTCGTGGAGATCCGAGACCTCGAGACGAGGCAGGTGGAAGCCGTCCTCATGTCTCGCCGGACGGAAGTGGCTCGTCATCATCTTGAAGCGCAGCGCCAGGCCGGTGGTGGAGCCGGCTGACTGGTCCGCACCCCAGTTCGCCAGATGTTCGCTCTGGCCGCCGTTCTGGTCCAGCCAGGCGTGGAACCGCTCCGACACCCCGTCGGGTCCGTGCAGCGAACCGCCGATCGGTCCGTCCGGATCGTCGGGGGAGACCAGAGCCCACGGCGTCTCCGGGTGCGCACCGCTTTCGGTCCCGCTTCTCCAACGGTTGTTCACGACCAACTCCGCCGGCAGATCCTTCAGGAAGTCGCTGTCTCCCATCAGCATCTGCATGCGCAGGAACTCACTGCGATACTCGGGCCGCCAGCCGTCCCTCTCCATCGACGCGTTCGTCCGCAGCAATCGTTCGGCGCGTCGCCGTTCCGGATCGCCCGCCTGCTTCGTGTCGACGGTCCCCTGTGCCCGCTCGGTGATCAGTCGCAGCCGGTGCGCGGCCGCTTCCGCCATGCCCTGGTACGCCAGGCTCCTGCCGACCCAGAGGTTGTAGAGGCCGTCCGGGTCCTCCACCGGGAGAGCTTCCGTCTCCGGGCCGTCGGAGTACGCGACCGGGGTCAGCTCGTCGCTGCGGCCGTAGCGGCCCTTGGTGACGACAAGACCGAACTGCACGGGGGTTTCCTCGCCCCACAGGGTGTGCGCCGTGAACGGGCCGTCCGGCAACGACACCGGCGGGGGCACGGCCGCCTCTGCCACGGCCGTACGGTGGTCGGCGGCGGCGGTGTGCCCGGTACGGTCCCCGCTCTCCGGCGTCCTGGGACGGTCCGGGTTCTGTTCCCCGGCACCCGTTCCGTGGTCGTGCTGTGCCGTGACAGGGGTGGGCGCGGGCCCCATGTAACGCGCCGGGCCCGGCGCGGCGGTGGTGGCGTGTCCGGTCGCAGGGGCACTCGGCGTGTCGTCCCACTCCGCGTCCGCGTCCGGCTCCTCGTCGGAGTCGGCGGCCATCTGCCGCCGGCGTGCCAGCAAGGTCGCATGCATGCGGGGCTCCGTGACCGCCGACGCCTTCTGCCCGGAGCCGTCGAGCGGCTCGTAGCGCGTGGGGTCGGAGACCGGGTCGACCCAGGTGTGACTGCGCTTGTGGGGTGTCGCCGCGAGGCGCGTCTGCTCCCACTCCGCGTCGTGCCCGAGCCCCGGCTCCTCGCGGTGCAGGTCGCCGACGACAGCCGCGACCAGTTGCAGATGACGCTCGCGCAGACCGCCCCTGCTCAGCCCGTCGGGCGAGTCGGTGTGGAAGTCGCCCAGCAGGCTGCCCTCGACCTGGGGGCGGTGCGGAACGGCGTCGTCACGGTACTCGTCCCGCAGGTTGAGCACCTGGTGCGTCAGCTCATGGGCGAATTCGACGGGTTCCGCGTCCGCCCGCCACCTCCGCTGGTCCATGACCCCGTCACCGTCGACGAGGTCGACCGTCAGGTGTGCCTCCTCGCCGGGTTTCGCCCGCACCACGGTGACGTGCAGCCGGTCACCGGCACCGGGGGTGTGGTCCGGGCCGGGCAGGCGGTACCCGGGGGCGTTGAGGTACGTCTCGACGCCGGCCGTCACCTTGGCCCAGACGGCGTCCGTGTCGTGTCCCCGGCCGCCGTCGCGGAACGCCACCTTGACGGTCAGGTCGGTGACCCCCTCGTCGCGGTACGTGAAACGCCGGGCCTCGAAAGCGGACCGGACGACGATGCGCGGCGTGCGGTCGAGCCGCATACGAGGGGGCGGGGCCGAACCGGCCGGGTGGCCGCCCGGGGGCGGAGGCGGGTCCGGGACCGGCGCGGCGGCCTCGTCACGGGGTCGGCCGACGACTGTTCCGGTTCCCCGCTCCGGTGCGGCGCCGGTCCCGTGTGCGGTGGCGGCGGTGGCGGCGGTGGCCGAGGTGGCCGAGGTGGCCGCGGTTCCCTGCTCCGGTGCGGCAGCCGTCTCGTGCGGGGTGATCCCGGCCTCGGTGCCGGTCTCCGTGACGCCCGCTCCGGTCTCCGTCACGCCGGTGGACTCCGCGCGGACGGGCGACGGCGCAGGACCGGTGGCGGCTGTGCTGCCGTGGCCGGTGGCCGTGCTCCCCGGGCCCGTGCTCACCGTGGACGGACGCGCGCCGCCCGTGGCGGTCGGGGTGGAGGTGGCGGTCGTACTGGTCGCACCGGGGCCGGCGGTGGTCGTGGGGCGGCTCACGCTCGTGGTGGTGGGCCCGGTGCCGGTGGTGCCGCCGCCCGTCGTGGCGCGGGTCGGCGTGGGCGCGGTGGCCGCCGTCCCGGCGCGGGTGGTGGACGGAGCGCCGGTGGTGGGCGGAGCGCCGGTGGTGGACGCCGCGGTGTGCGACGCGGTGGTGACGGTGGTCGTGAATCCGGGCAGCCCGGTCTCGTGCTCGGCGGTGCCGGGAGAGGACACGCCGTGGGTCGTCTCGTGCACGACGGCGGAGTTCCCGGTGCGGGAGGCTCCGTGCCCCGCCTCGGCGGTGTTCGTGCCGGTGGCGGTCGCGGTGCGGGCGGTGGTGCCCGGTTGGGCCGTGGGCGCCGCACCGGTGGTGTGCGCGGTCCCGTTCGTGACGGCCGTCGTCGTGCCGCCCGCCGTCTCCTTGAAGGTGTTCGTACCGGACAGTTCCGGTTTCTCGGCCGAGACCGTGGCGGGCAGGGTCGCCGTATCGAAGGTGAGCGCCCCCGGGACGTTCACGTGCACGGGGTCGATCTTGACCGTGTCGCCCTTGCCGCCGAACCGCCGCTTGCCGCCACCGCCCAGGGCGCCCAGCGCACCGGCGCTGATGGACGAGCCGAACTCGTCCTGCCCGCTGTGGTAGATGCCGTACATGATCCCGGCGGTGCCGATGCCGGTGGCCGCGCCGAGGATGCCCTTGCCGAGCAGCGAGTGCGCGAACCTCGGCGCGAGGACGCTGCCCGCGCCGAAGAAGAGGCCGCCCACCGCGCCGCCGATGGCCCCCGAGACCACGGCGGAGACGGTGTTGTCCGTGGACCACTCGGTGCGGTCGCCCTTGAGGAACTGGATGGTCTGGACGGCGACGTCGAGGCCGACGTTCATGGCCACACCGGTCGCCACCGAGATGAGCAGCCGGCGCAGGATCATCTTCACCGCGACCCGGGCCGCGGTGATGGCCACCGGGATGACCTCGGGCGCGAAGAAGATCCACTCCGCGATCTGCGCGGCCAGCAGGATGAGCTGACCGAGGATCATGTACTTGGAGTACTCGACCTGGACGGCGGTGTGCTTGCCGAGCTTGCCCAGCTGGTTCGCGGACTCCGCCATCTCCGGCAGGCTCGACTCCAGCTGGGTGACGAAGGAGTGGAACTCGTCGGCGACCTGGCCGCCCACGCTCTCCAGGACCCCGTTGCCGGTCGCGCCGATCTGCCCGCTGATGCCCTTGAGCTCCTGTGCGGCGTCCTGCCACGCCTGGCCGAGGGCGTGCAGGTGGTCCTCGTTGCCCCTGGGCCAGGCCTGACCGACCGCCAGCCGGGCGACCCAGGCCAGCTCAGGGGGCATGTCGACGCTCATACCGGGACGTTCACCGCCGGGTGCCGTGCGGTGTGGCGTGGCCGTCGCCCGCCGCCCCGGAGCCCGCGGCCGTGGACGTGGACGGGGTGATGGCGCGCAGCGCCTCCACGTTCCCCTCCTCGGTCCGGGCGAACCCCCTGGCCATGGTGCGGATGCCGTCCACCGTGCTGTCGAGCACGTTGCCCAGGCCCGTGATGCCCTCGCTGAGCTGCCGCCTGGGCTCGGCGTACTGCTCCAGGAACTGCCGTCCGCTCTCGTCGTCGCCCCAGCACGCGCCGAGCGCCTCCAGCCGGCCGTCCAGCTTGGTGGCGATGGACCGGATCCGCCCGGCCAGCTCCAGCATCTGGGGAGCGGACCGGTCGAGCGCGGCGGTGTCGACGGAGAAGGTGCCGTCACTCATGGGTCTCTCCCCGGAAGCCGTGGTCCACGTAGTCGCGTACGGAGTCCGGCATCGCCGGGTCCTCGGGCAGTACGGCGGCCGGGTCGACCCGGCCCTGGAGCAGGTCGGGCACGGTCACCCCTGGCGGCAACTGCCCCGACAGCACGCCCGTGACGCCTTCCAGTGCCTCGGCCCTGGCCTGCCGCAGGGTGGTGAGCAGGACGTCGGCGAGTTCCTTGGGCGCCATCCGGCGGTAGGCGCCGGTGGGGAACTCGATGGCGGTGACGTCCCCCTGGGCGCCGACGGTGATCTTCACCGTCTGCCGCGGGGCGGTCACGGTCGCCGTCGTCTCGTTGATCCGGCGCCGGGTCTCGGCCGCCTCGTCGCGCTGACGGCGGTACTGCTCCAGCAGATCCTCGATCTGCCGGTCGTACGGGCTGGGCACGGACGGTCCTCTCGGGTGCTTCAGTAGGCGGCGGTGGAGTCGTCGGGCAGGGCGCCCCAGGTGCTCTGGTGCTGGACCAGCAGGTCCGCGATGCCCCGGGCGGGCGCTTCCTCGTCGGGCTCCGCCTCGGCCTTTGCCGGCTCCTCGGGTTCCTCCGCTTCGGGGCCGCCGTCCCCGCACATCGCCGGGCCGAGGCCGGCGGCGGAGGCACCGGCCGGTGCAGTGGCGGCGGTGCGCTCCGGCTGCCAGGTGGTGCGCGGCTCGGTGGACTCGGCCGGTCCGGGGTCCGTCTCCCGCTCGCCGTCGCCGCGCAGCGCCCACAGCAGGGGGACGAACGCGCCCGCCCCGGCTCCGGCCTCCCAGGCGGAGAAGTCCTCCTCGCCGTCGTCTCCTTCCGGGTCCGTGGACAGGGGCACTCCGTCGGATCCGACGGCGACCGGTGCCGCGAGCGGGGCGGAGGCGGTCTCGGGGACGGAGGCCGTTTCCGCCGGAGGCACACCCTCCGCCGCCGGTGCCGTCGACTCGGCAACGCCTTCCTCGGCCCCTTCGGCCCCTTCGGCCCCTTCGGCCCCTTCGGCCTCCGCACGGCTCGTGCGGGAGCGGGCGGTCGTACCGAAGCCGGGCAGGTACGGCACCCCCGGAAGGGCGCCCGTCGGGGAGCCGGCCTCGTCGTCGCCGGACTCCTCCGCGCCCTCCCAGGGCTCGGCGCTCCCGTCGAGCAGCCCGGAGGCGTCGGTGCGTTCGCCGGAACCGTCCCGGCCCGCGCCGGACGCGCCGCCCATCCCGCCCATCCCCGGCAGGTACGGCATCCCGCCCGTGCCGAGGCCCTCGCCGCCGGCCGCCGCGCCCAGCTCCGAGCCGACCTCGTCGCCGGGGACCTCCTCGCCCTCCCAGGGATCCGCGCTGGAGTCGAGCAGCCCCGAGGCGTCCGTGGGCTCGGAGGTGAGACCGGCGCCGTTCGCCCCGGTGCCGCCCATTCCCGGCATGTACGGCATCCCGGAGGACGTGGCCAACGGGGACGGGGCGAGGGCGTCGGAGGCCAGGCCGTCGGCGAGGTCACCGCCCAGACCGCCGGTGAGGCCGTCGCCCAGACCGTTGTCCAGACCGGTGTCACCGAAGGCGGCCGGGTCGGCCGTGGACAGGCCGCCCAGCGAGCTCTCCCCCTCGGCCCCGAGGCCACGGCCGCCCAGTCCCGCCAGACCGCCGAGGCCGGGGAAGGAGAGGGGGTTGAGCGCGTTGTCGATGGCCGACGGATCGAGGCCGCTCAGGCCACCCGGGTCACCCAGACCGCCCAGGTCACCAAGGCCGCCCAGGTCACCAAGGCCGCCCAGGTCACCAAGGCCGCCCAGGCCGTCGGCGCCGCCGAGGCCCGAGCCGTCCAGGCCCAGGTCGCCGGAGAAGGAGGCGGGATCGCCGCCGGAACCGTCGGGACCGGCCAGGTCCCCGACGCCGCCGATGCCGTCACCGGTGCCGAGACCGCTGTCCAGGCCGGTACCGAGGCCGGGGTAGCCGGAGAGGTCCGACAGGTTCCCCGTGTCGCCGAGGCCGCCGATGCCGCTGTCGGGCCCGCCGCCCGGGTCGGTGTTCAGGCCGGCGTTCGGGTTCGGGAGGCCGTTGTCGCCGCCGGAGTCGTTCGGGTCGCCGGTCGGTGAGGTCACCGGGGTCGGGTTCACGATGGCGTCGGTGGTGACCTGGTAGGAGTGCGCGAGGCTCTTCAGGACCGCCCGCATGTCGTCGGTCATCATCCTGACGAGTTCGGGCTTCTGGCTGATCGGGATCAGCCCGTCGGACATCGGTGTGACGCCCATCGCGACGGCCTGGTCCGCGTACCAGCTGTCGATGTCCGCGAGGATGTTCTGCGCGCTCTGGAAGGAGATCGCGTTGTTGGCGAGCTGGTGCGGGATGGAGTGGTCACCCGTCGACCCCCCGGACAGGACGTCGGCGTTGGCCTTCACCTGTCGGGAGAAGTTGGTCATCATGTCGAGGAACGAGTCGGCGGCGCTGCCGCCCCACGGACCGTTGTCGCCGGCCAGCGCCTTGGCCTGGTCGACCAGGCTCTGGGTGACGCCCTCCAGGGTCCGCTGGACGTGGAAGAAGGCGTTGGCCGCGTCCAGCAGTGACTGCGGGTTCGCGATGGCGCGGGCGTGGGCCAGGTTGGCGTCGGTGGAGACACCGGACGACATGCCGTAGACGGCGGCCTTGATCTGCTTCCAGTCCCAGTTGTCGTAGTCCGTGATGCTTCCGTTGGACGAGCCGTCGGGATTCCCGAAGATCGTCCCGTCGTCGCCCTGGTGGAAGCCGCCGCTGTTGTAGTCCGGCACTTTCGCCCTCCCGCGGAGCGCGCCTAGGTGGTGGTGTTCGAGTTGCCGCTGCCGGTGTTGCCGTGACCGGTGTTGCCGTGGCCGCTGTTGCTGTTCGAATTGCCCGTGCCCGTGCCGGTGGTCATGCCGCTGCCGCCGTTGGCCGTCATCATCGTGTTGAAGTCGGCGGTGGTGGTCGTGAAGGCGTCCGCGAGGTCCTGGGCCGACATGGTGTTGGCGTCCTCGGTCGTGGTGTACCTCCGGCTCAGCCCCTGCACGCCGTCCCGCAGGTCCGTCAGACCCCGCACCAGCGCCGACAGCGCGTCGCCGTAGCTCTTCTTGAGGCCGGCGTCCGCGTTCGGACCGTTGACCGTGGTCCGCATCACGTTGGCGTGGTAGAAGGCGCCCGGCGCGATCGAGACGTCGCTCAGAGCGGTGGCGACGTCGCGCACCGGCTGGATCAGCAGGTCGATGTTGTGGGCGAACAGGTCCAGCGAGGGTGTGCTGACCGAGGTCCCGTTGTGGCCGTCGCCGCCCGGCACCGGAGGGGGCACGAAGGGGTGCAGGTCGGAGAGGATCCCCGGGACGTGCAGGACGTCGGTGCCGCCGTGGTAGTGGTGGTCGCCGGTCGATCCGGTGCTGCTGCTGTTGTTGTTGCCACCGGTGTTGCTCATGGCGCTGTAGCCGTCGGTCATGTCACTGGTCCCAGAGGCTCACGCCGTGCCGCTCGCCCGCGTAGTAGGACTCGTTGATCTGGCCGAGGGCGTTGGTGGCGTTCTGGGCCTGGGTCACCATGTCGTCGGCGGCGGCGTCCCACTTGGCCTTTGCGGCGTCGTAGGTGGCGCGGGCGTCGCTGGTCCACTCGCTCAGGTGCACCTTGGCGCTGTCGTCGAGATCGGTCAGCGCCGCCTGGATCTTCCCGCTGATCGCGGTCATCTCGCCGATGACGTACTCGACCTGGTTCATGTTGACCGTGTATGTGGGCATGGCTCGCTCCTCGTGTGTCGGGCGTGTCGTGGGACGACGGTCGGTCAGAAGCCGGGCAGCGGCGTGGACATGCTCTTGTGCAGCTGGTTCGCCATGTCGCTGGTGCTGTGGTGAGTGGTGTCGTAGCTGCCGGTGTTGGCCTGGAGCTTCTGCAGCATCAGTTCCAGCTGCTGCCTGACCGTGCTGAAGTCGGTGAGCCAGGTGTCCATGGCGGTCTGGAAGGTGGTCGAGGCGTCACCGGTCCAGCTGGAGCGCAGCGCCTCGATCTGGCTCTGCATCTGGGTGTACGTGCTGTTGGCCTCGTCCAGGGCGGTCTGGAAACTGCCCTGGGCGGCCCGCATGCCCGACGTGTCGACCGAGGTGCTCGTGTTGGCGGCCATGGCCGCTCCTCTCGTACGGGGACGTGGAAGTCGTCGTTCGTGATGGTGGTCCGGTTCGGCACCGGTCAGGGGCCGGATGCCGGGCTCGCTGCCCCACCGGCCGTGATTTTCTGTCCCTGCGACCCGTCAGCCGGCCACCAGCGTGTCGGTGAGCGGGAGTTCGTCCGCCAGATCGGCGAGGACCAGTGCGGGGGCGGCCGCGCGGGCGGCGATCCGGTCCGCCAGCCGGTGGGCGCCGTACGCGCCGTGCGCCGGGTCCTGCGCGGCGAGCGCCGCGAGGACGTCCTCGGGTACGTCCAGACCCAGCACCGTGAGCCGCCGCCGGGTCAGCTCGGCGAGGGCCTCGCCGGTCCAGGCGGGCAGCCGCAGGTACTCGGCGAACGCCCCGGCCAGGTCGGTCCGGGTGCGCAGCAGCTCCATCAGGCGCGGGGCGCCCCCGCAGAGCACCAGGACCGCGCCGTACGGGCCGCGGGCCGCCGTCTCCGCGGTCAACGCGTCGACGACCGCCTGCTGTTCGGGTTCCGGCCGGGACTCGAAGGCGGGGTCCACCGTGACCGCCAGCAGGCCGCCGGCGGCCCGCCCGAACACGTCGGCGAGGAACGCGCGCGGCTGGGGGGCCCAGCGGGCGGGCACGTCCGACAGCGGTACGTGCGTGAACGCGCCGGACGGTACGACCCCGAGCTCGCCGAGGGCCCGCCCGTACGCGGCTGCCACGGCCCGGCGCCCGCTGCCCGGGGGGCCCTCCAGCACGACGTCCGCGAGGCCCGCGGTGCCCTGCCCGAGCCGGACGAGCGTGTCCAGGCGGGCGGTCAGCGCGTCGGTGACGGGGGTGAGACCGGTGAGGGCGGTGAGGTGGCGGGTGGCGGTGTCGCCGGGGGCCGTGGCCTCGGCTCCGCCGACGGCCGCCGTGCTCCGGCGCGCACCGTCCGTGACGGTTTCGGGGTCGGGCGCGGGTTGTCCCTGCGGGGCGGAAGCACCGTCGCCGGGTGCGGGTGCGGGTGCGGGTGCGGGTGCGGGTGCGGGTGCGGGTGCGGGGGTGAGGGTGGGGGTGTCGCTCGGTGTGGGGGGAGCGGTGGCTGCTCGTGCGGGGGCGGTGGGGGTGGTCGGGGTGTCGGCGGCGGTCAGGAGGCTGAGTTCGCTGTCGTGGACCGGGGGGTGGATGGCCAGCCGGGACGCCTGGGAGCCGATCATCGTTTCGAAGACCTGACGGGCGACCCGGCCGTTGCCGAAGGTGGGGCCCTTGGGAACGTCCTCGAAATAGCGGGACAGCGCGTCGAGGGCGTCGTCGGAGAGTTCGTAGAGGTGCTTGCCGCACAGGCCTCGGACGATGGTGACCAGTTCCGCCGGGGAGTAGTTCGGGAACTCGATCGTCCGGGCGAACCGGGAGGCCATACCGGGGTTGGAGGCGAGGAACCGGTCCATGTGCTCCGAGTAGCCGGCCGCGATGACGACGATCTCGTCCCGGTGGTCCTCCATCAGCTTCATCAGCGTCTCGACGGCCTCCTGCCCGAAGTCGGGGCCGGTACCCCGGGACTGGTTGGTCAGGGTGTACGCCTCGTCGATGAAGAGCACCCCGCCCAGCGCCCGGTTGAAGACCTCCGTGGTCTTGATCGCGGTGCCGCCGATGATCTGGGCGACCAGGTCGGCGCGGGCCACCTCGACGATGTGCCCCTGGCCGAGGATGCCGAGTTCGGCGAGGACCGCCCCGTACAGCCGGGCCACAGTCGTCTTGCCGGTGCCGGGCGGTCCCGCGAAGACGAGGTGGCGGCTCATCGGCGGCATGGGCAGGCCCATCTCGGTACGCCGCTTGGTCATCTTGTTGAGGTTGATCAGCCCGGTGACCTCCAGCTTGACGCTCTCCAGGCCCACCAGCGCGTCCAGTTCGGCCAGCGGGCCGGTGGCCGAACGGGAGACGTCCGAGCCCGCCGTCGGCGGGGAGACGGGGATCGCCGAGCCGGACGGTTGCGAGCCGCCGCTCCCCGCACGGCCGCCGCCGGAGCCGTCGCCCGCCCGGTCGGCAGGTCCGTCGCCGGCGTTGTCCTCGACCGCGCAGTTGCCGAGGTCGGTACGGGCGTCGGCATGGGCGTTGACGCCCTGGCCGCGCGCACCGGTCATCCGGCACCCCACGGCGGTGAACGAACCGCCCGCGAGGACCCGCACCGCGTCCCCCGGCGCACCGGTGAACTCGGTGTCGTGCGCGGTCAGTTCCGCGTCCTCCCCGACCACCGCACCGCACCCGCGCAGCACGGACCCGGCCAGGAAGGCGCTCGCCGACCCGGCGAGCCCCAGCCCCGTCACCCCGTGGCCGCCGCCGCTCATCGCGATCTCGGCGCCCCGCAGCGTCACCCGGGCACCGCCCTGCGCCCGGACTCCGGTACCCGCGCCGCCGGTGACGGAGAGCCGTTCCAGCTCGACGGTGCACGCGTCGGTGGCCTGCACGGCGGCCGTCGCGGCGTCCCGGACGACGAGCCCCGTCGCCGTGACGGCGGTCGCCGCGCCGGTGACGTGGAGGCCGACCGGCGTCCCGGTGATCTCGCAGTCCTCCAGGCGGGGCCGGGCGCCCCCGGTGACCTGGACCCCGCTGCGGGCCGCGCCGGTGACCGCACAGCCCCGCAGGTGCGGCGCGGCGCCGTCGGCGATGTGCACGGACTGGCCGGCCGAACCGGAGAAGGCGCAGTCGGTGAGCGTGGTCTCGCCCCGGCTGGTCAGGTACGCGTCCAGCGCGGTGCTGCCGGTCACGGCGACCCGGACCAGCGTGGCGCGCGCCTCCTGCTCGACGGCGACGGCGGGCTTGCCGCTGCCCCTGACCACGGTGGCCTCGACGGTCGCGGAGGCGTTGCCGTTGACGCAGACACCGTTGCCCCGCGGGCGGTCCAGCCGGCAGTCCCGCACGTCGAGGCGGCCGTGCTCGGCGACCACCACCGCCGACGAGCCCACCTCGGCGATCTCGGTGTCGGCCAGCACGTTGCCGCCGCGCGAGGTGACCACCACGCCCGCGCCGTGCGGGTTGGTCACCCGGCAGCCGCGGGCGGCGAGCGTCCCCTCGTCCCAGACCAGGACGGCCGTCCACGCCGCGCCCTCGATGCGGCAGCCGTCCAGCGCCGACTGCCCGCGCCGCAGGTCGAGGACCGGGGCCTCCCGGTCGGCGCCCGACAGGACGAGCCCGGACAGCTGCACCGCCTCGGCCCGCACCACGACCGTGCTCCCGGTGGGGGCGTGCACCTGTACGGTCCCGGCGCCGCCCTCCGCCGCCAGGGTCACCGCACGGACGATGTCCAACTGCTCCTCGTACCGGCCCGGCGCGACCGTGATCAGCGCTCCCTCCGCCGCCTCGGCCAGCGCCTGGCCGATCGTACGGTGGGCGCCCGGACGGTCCGGGGCGACCGGCAACACCTGCCTGCTCACGGCTGGGCTCCTTCTGTGCGGACCGCACGGGGGGTCACGATCAGGCCGGGCGGATCGGCGCTCTCGGCCGCGGCGTCGGTGCCGGTCCGCTCCAGCGCGTCCAGGATCTTCTCCAGGCCCTTGACGGCGATCTCGTCGAGCTTCGCCGCCACGCCGTCGTCCCGGTCGTCCTGGCTGCTCTGGCCGTTCCGGGTGGCTTCCGACGGCGACAGCTCCCGCATCAGCACGACGGGGCCCCCGGCGCGCAGCACCTTGAAGACGGTGCCGGGCAGGAACACCACCCGGTCGGGGACGGCCGCGTCCAGCGACGTGGTCCGCCGGGCCGTCATCGACCAGATCAGGACATCGGTGGCGCCGCTGCCGCGCGGGCCGGGGTGCAGCGTCGTACGGGCGTGACAGAACGCCCACTCGGTCACCAGCCCGCCCTCGCGGTACCAGGCACGTTCCGCGTCACCGAGGAGGGTGCGCAGCAGCGCCGGGCCCCGGTAGGAGGGCAGCCGCCGCAGCCCGGCCGTCACGCAGCGCGCCAGCGGCACGTGCGGTCCCGGTACGGCCTCGCGCACGGCGGCGTCGGCCGGACGGGGGTCGCCGGACAGGTAGAGGCGTACGGCCACCAGGTCGGTCAGCGCGTCCGCCGCCTCCGTCCGGGACCGGCCGCGCAGTCCGGGCGACTCCGACATCACGCGGGAGACGGAGCCGGCCAGGGCGTTGTACTGCTCGCTGAAGGTCCGGCGCAGCCAGTCCCGCTCCTGCGCGACCCCCCGCTCCGGCGGCAGCGCGCGGGCCGCGGCCCGCGGCACCGGCTGCACCCGCACGGCACCCGCCCGCGCGGAGGCCGACGGCCCACCGGCGGGGTGACCCGGGGCGGGGCCGACGACAGAGGTCCGCTCGGCGGTCGGCGGGGTGACGTCGAGGTGGCCCTCCGTGCCGTCCACGGCGCGCAGGGCGCCGATCTCCGGTTCCGGCTCGGGTGCGGCGGACTCCAGACGGAACCGTGGCGAGGCGGGCGGTGGGGGCGGCTGGGTGCGGACGGGGGAAGGGGTGGCCGCGGCGGCACCGACGGATACGACGCGCTCGGCGCCGACCGTGGGCTCCGCGCGGGGCATCGGGACGGCCGAGGGGTGGGAGTTGGCGGGGGGCTCGGGTGAGGTCGGGGGCTGGGGGTCGGCGGGGTGCTCGGATGAGGTCGAGGGTCGGGGGGCGGTGAGGGGCGGGGGTTGGACCGAGTGCTGAGGCTCGGCCGGAGATGCGGGTGCGGTCGGTGGTTGGGGTTCGGCCGGAGGCACGGGTGCGGGCGGAGGTGCGGGTGCGGGCGAGGGCTGGGGTTCGGTCGGTGGTTGGGGTTCGGTCGGAGGTGTGGGCTCGGCCGGAGGCACGGGTCCGGCCGGAGGTGCGGGTGCGGGCGAGGGTTGGGGTGCGGTCGGAGGTGTGGGTGCGGTCGGGGGTTGGGGTGTGGGGGAGAGGTGGGGGCGGACGGGCGTCGGTTGTGGTGCCGGGGCCGCTGTCGCTTGTGTCTCCGGGGCTTGGGCGGGGGCGGCCTGCCGGGTGGCGCGGGACCTGCTGCGCACGGTGGGTGCCTCGCCGATGTTCGCCGCACCGCCGCCGGGCCCCGGACGGGGCTCCGCAACCGGATCGCCGTCACCGCTGCCGTCACCGCCGTCGCTGACGGAGTCGGCGTCGGTGCTGCTCTCGTTGCGTACGGTCGGTGCCTCCGAGAGGTCCGTCGTGTCCTCGGCGTCATGGCCGGCGGCGGTGCCGGACTCCGTGCGGACGGGGGGCGCGGCGGGCAGGGGCGGTACGGAGGTGTCGCCGGAGTCCGGTGCCGGTGTCGGCGGCAGTGGGCGGCCGGTGGGGAGGTATGTCGTCTCGGCCGCGGCGGTCCCGTCGTCGGCGGGCAGGCCGTCGTACAGGACGACCGGGTGGGACAAGGCGTCGGCGAGTACCTGGCCGTCGGGGACGTCCAGGGTGCCGTACCGGACGAAGCGGACCGCCGGGCGGGCGCCGGGGAGCACGGTGTCCCAGAAGCGGACCACGTCCTCGGTGGGCAGCGGCGGGGTGCCGGGGCTGCCGAGGACGACCAGGTAGCGGTGCGGATCGATGGGCGTGGCCTCGACCGCGCGCCGGTGGTGGGCGGCCAGGGGATCCCGGTCGGTGTGGCGCAGCCACACGCCCGCGGGCAGGGGCTGGGCGACGGTGCGGGGCCCGGCCGGCCGGGCGACGGCAGGCGCGGAGAACTCCCAGTGCGGTTTGGGGAAGCGCTGCGCCACGGGCTCGGGGTCGTGGCCGGGCCGGAAGCGCAGCCAGGCGGCGCCGTCGTCGCCGGGCACGAACAGGCCGCCGCCGACGGTGGGCACCAGGTCGCCGTCGGGCGCGAGCACCTCGCGTCCCAGCCGGTCGGCGATGTGCCGGCACGCCGTACGGATGTCCTCCGGCCTGCCCCGGCCGAAGATCAGCCGGGGGCTGCCGTACCGGGCGGCCGACAGCAGCCGGGCCACCGCCTCCCACGCCGTGGCCAGGGCGTCGGCGGGGAGGTCCACCACGGCGAGGGTGTGGAGGGGGTCCGGGGCGATCCCCGCGGCGAACGCGGCCGCGCGGTCGTCGAACCTGCCCCGGGGGTGGATGAGCAGGGTCTCGCCCGTCAGGGTCGAGCGCAGGCGCAGCCGGGTCAACGGTCTCAGCCCTTCGCCGCGGCGGCGCGGCTGAGCACCGGACCGTCGGGGACGAGGGCGAGGACGCCCGCGGGCAGCGTGAGCCGGTGCTTGCCGTCGCCGAACCCGAGGGCCCGCTCGGCGTCGGTGTCGGCGATCCGGTACTTCAGGCCCTGCTCGGTGATCAGGTAGACGGGCGGGGAGGTCGTCGAGGGGCCGTCCGGTACGGCCAGCACGCCCCCGCCGGCCGGCAGGACGATCCCGCCCGCACCGGGGGTGCCCACGGTGATCCGGGCGGGGCCGGCCGCCGGTTCCGTCAGGCAGACGGTGCCGGTGGCGGTCAGGGCGCGCACACCGGTCAGGTCGGGGACGCGGCCGGTCGTGGCGTCGTCCGCCGAGACCGGGGCGGCCGCGATGTCCGACTGGCCGACCTGCCGAGGTGCCGGAGCACCGGGGCGGGCGGCGAGCAGGGCGTACTCGGTGGCGTTGACACGGGCGACTCCGTCGGACCGCATCACGTAGTAGTGCGCCGTCCCGGGGGTGCCGTCGGCGCCGGTGCGGAAGACCTGGCCGACCTGGGTGCTCCGGGCGGCGACCGGGGCGGCCGGCTTCCCGGCGCCGGCCGGCACGGGCGCGGCGAGCGCGGCACCCGTGGGCACGGCGGCCAGCCAGTCGGCGGTGGCGGGCAGGGCCGCCTGGTCGTCCAGGCCGAGGGCGATCAGCGTGGCGTCGCCGGGGACCGGGTACTTGACGCCGCGCAGCAGCAGGTACCGGGCGCCCCCGGGCCCGCTGAGCAGCACCTGACGGTCGGCGGGCAGGGCGGCGAGCGCGGCGGCGGGTGCCCCGAAGACCAGCGCCTGCCCCTTGCCGGCCGCCTCCTCGCCGGCCGTCCCTTTGCGGCCGGCCTCCTTGTCGGCCGTCCCCTTGCCGCCCGACGTGTCACCGGTCGACTTCCCGCCGCCCGACTTCCCGCCGCCCGACGTGTTGGCGATGCCACCGCCCGAGGTGCCGCCGCCCGACTTCCCGGCGGCTGACGGCGCGGTCCCCGTGCCCGCGCCCGTCGCCCCCTGCCCCGGCAGGCAGCGTGCCCAGGGGCCCGTCGCCAGGGCCGATGCGGTCGGCACGGTGTCCGGGGCGCCCGGGACGCCGACCGGGGTGCCGTGCGGGGTCCCGGCCAGGGACTTCGCGGACACCGTCTCCGGCGCGGTGCGCTCGCCCGCGATGAGCAGCGCGGAGGCGTAGTTGCGTACGGGGCGCAGCTCGCCGTTCGCGTACACGTACCGGTTGCCGGTGTCCTCCTCCAGCACGATCGCCCCGTTCTTGCGCCAGTCGTCCTTCGCGGCGGGCGAGATCAGCCCGTACACCCCGAACCCGGCGCACAGCAGCACCGCCACGCCCACCCCGAAGACCGAGCCGAGCGCGGACCGCCGGGTCGGGCTGTCGCCGCGCCCGGGGTCGCCGCTGACCAGGGCGGAGGCGAGCCGGCCCATGGCGAACTGGTAGGCCTGCACGTGATCGCGTCGCGTCTGCATGGCTGCCGCCGCCCCTAGCCCGCGAGACCGCGGAAGTAGCCGTACGCGTGCAGCACCTGGAGCAGCAGCGGCAGCAGCGCGACAGCTGTGACGGTCTCCAGCAGGTCGCCGAGGTGCCCCCACACCGGCAGCAGCCGGGCCCGTGGCAGCCGCCGGGCGCCGACGAGCAGCAGCAGGGCCGCGGCCAGCAGCACCGCGAGCACGGCGGCCCGGCCGCCCGGCCCGGTGGGCGCGACCCGGACGATGAGGACGAGACCGAGGCCGTAGGCGCCGGCCAGGACGGCGGGGACCCGCTGCAGGGTGCCGTTGGTGCCGCGTGCACGGAGCAGGACGGCCAGGCTGAGGGAGAGCGGGAGCAGCCAGCCGGCCCAGCCGTGCTCGCGGTCGGCGAGCAGCCAGAGCGCGACCGCCCACACCAGCGCCGAGGAGATGCTGATCGCGTCCAGGCAGGCGGTGGCGACGGCGACCCGGTTCGCCACGGTCTCGCCGGACTCGGGCTCGATGTCGAGCTGGAGTTCCTCGGCGTCGTGCGGGAGCTGGGGCACCCGGAGCCGGGCGGTGCGCAGGGCCAGCCGCGGGGCCAGGTGTCCCAGCACGAACAGGCCCACCGCGACCAGCGCGGCGGCCTGGACGCCGTGCAGCCCGGCGGCTTCGGCGAGGGCCGCGCCGGTCGCGGCGGCGACCGCCGTGAGCAGTACGGTGCCGGGTACGACGAGGGGCAGCGCGCCCAGCGCGAGCAGGGCACCGGCCAGCGCCACCACGTATCCGGCGGCCAGCAGCACGCCCGTCGGGCCGGGGGCGAACCCGCCGGACGGCCCCTCCCGCAGGGCCGCCCCGGCCAGCGCGGCGAAGCCGAACGCGCCGACCCCGGCGACCAGGACGCCACCGCGGTCACCCAGCCCGTGGCCCGCTGCCTGCGCACGGCCCGTTTGTGCACCGCCCCCCTGAGCGCGGCCCGCCTGTGCACCGCCCGCCTGAGCGCGGGCCGCCACCACGCAGCCCGCGGCCAGCACCAGGGCGACCGCCCCCGCCGCCGCGGCGGTGAGCGGGCCGGGACCCGCCTGGAGCAGCGTGGCGGCGAGCGCGGCGAGCGCCAGGCAGGACAGCGCGAGCCCGAGGTCACGGGTGAGTGCGGGGCGCCAGCGGCCGGACCCGGCGCCGACGGTGTGCGCGACACCGTCGGAGACGTCGTCGAAGTGGACGGCGGGAAGGGCCGCGTCGGCCGGCCGCAGGTGCAGCACGTCACCGTCCAGCAGTCCCGCGCTCTCGGGCGTCGCCTCCGCGTCGAGGGGGGCGGCGCCGAGCCGTTGCAGGATCCAGGGCGTGCCCTGGAGGTCGGGGCCGACGCCCTGTCGCAGCAGCACCGGCAGCAGGGCGGAGACCGGGGTGGTGACCGGGACGGCGAGGTCGGCCCGCCCGGCCGGCGCCTCGACGGTGAGCCGGCAGACCTCGGTGGCCCGGCCGGACGGCGGCGCGCCGGTGAGGGCGCCGGCCGGAGTGACGGATGCGGCAGGTGAGGCCGGTGCGGCGGACGGGCCCGCCGGCGCGGCGGGCGTGGCCGGTGCGGTGGTCATCGTGCTCCTGTGGGGACGGGCGCCGCCGACACCAGGCCGGTCTGGACGAGCTGGACGGTGCGCCGGGTGACGAGCTGGGCGCGCCCGGCGGGCAGAGTGCGGGGCTTGGCCTCGCCGATGAACTTGCCCTCCTCCTTCGGGTAGGAGAACAGCAGCGCCGGGTTGCCGAGCTCCCACATCCGGCGCACCAGCGGGTCCATCACGGACCGCATGGCGCCCGAGGTGGAGCGGGCCACCACCAGGTGCAGCCCGATCTGGGCGCCCTGCGCGAGCAGCGGCACCAGCGGTGTCATCGGCGAGGGCGTGCCGGGCGCGCCGGCGAAGAGGTCGTAGTCGTCGACGAGGACGAACAGCAGCGGGCCGGTCCACCAGTCCCGCTTCTCCAGCTGCTCCGGGGTGACGTCGGGGCCGGGAGCCCGCTTGGCCACCGACACGGCGGCGCTGTCGGCCAGCTTGCCGAGCGCGTCGCTGTCGACGACGTAGCCGACCCGGTACTCCTCGGGCACGTCCTTGAGGAGCCCGCGACCGGGGTCGGCCAGCAGGATCCGGGCCTCCTCCGGGCGGTAGCGGGCGGTGATGGCGCGGATGGCGAGGCGCAGCGCGTTGGTCTTGCCGGTCTCGCCGTCGCCGTAGACCAGCAGGTGCGGGGTGGCGCCGAAGTCGTGCCAGACGGGGGCGAGCCGCTGCTCGTCCCAGCCGAGGCAGAACCGGAGGTCGCGGGTGTCGGCGGGGGCGGGCAGCCGGCGGGCGTCGAGGCGGGTCGGCAGCAGCCGTACGCCCGGCGCCCGGGGGCCCGTCCAGAACGTGTCGATCTCGGCGACCGCGGCCTTGGTGGCGGCCGTCAGGTCGTCGGTGCGCGAGGAGCTGTCGAGCCGGGGCAGCGCGGACAGGAAGTGGTGTCCGGAGCTGGTCAGGCCGCGCCCCGGCCGGTGCGGGACACCGGCCGCCGCGCGGGAGCCGACCTCGGACTCCATCGCGTCGCCGAGCCGCAGTTCGAGTTTGGTGCCGAGCATGTCCCGCAGCCGGGGCCGTACTTCGGACCAGCGGACCGCCGAGGCGACCACGTGCAGGCCGAACGACAGGCCGCGCGCGGCGAGTTCCATGATCCGCTGTTCCAGGTCGTCGAAGTCCTGGCGGAGCGTGGCCCAGCCGTCGACCACCAGGAAGACGTCCCCGAACGGGTCGTCGACCGAGCCGTCCGCGCGCAGCGCCCGGTAGGCGGTCATCGACTCCAGTCCCCGGGAGGTGAACAACTGCTCACGCTGCTCCAGGAGTTGGCTCAGCTCCTCGACCGTGCGCAGCACCCGGTCGCGCTCCAGGCGGGTGGCCACCGACCCCACGTGCGGCAGCCCGGCGGTGGAGACCAGACCGCCGCCGCCGAAGTCCAGGCAGTAGAACTGGACCTCGCGGGGCGTGTGGGTCAGGGCGAGGGACAGCATCAGGGTGCGCAGCAGGGTCGACTTGCCGGTCTGCGGCGCGCCCACCAGGCCGAGGTGGCCGTCGGCGCCGGACAGGTCGGCGGTCAGCAGCTCGCGCAGCTGCTCGAACGGACGGTCCACCATGCCCAACGGGACCCGCAGCGCGCCCTGGACGCCCGGGTCGGCGGCGCCCATGCCGCGCTCGGGGTCGGGGACGATGCCCGGCAGCAGCTGGTCCAGGCCGGGCGACTCCGCCAGCGGGGAGAGCCAGACCTGCCGGGCGGGCGGGCCGCTGTCCTCCAGCCGGCCGACGAACACCTCCAGCAGGCTGTCCTCGCCGCCCTCCGGTTCCTCCGCCGCCGCCCCCGGCTCCGGGTCGCGCAGGTTCTCCTCGGCGAGCGAGACCAGCCGGGCGGCCTCCGCGGCCTCCGGGGTCCCGGCGGGCGGCCCGTGCCGGTCCAGCCCGAACGCGGTCACCTCCCGTACGACGCCCTGCCCCCCGCCCGTCTCCTCCGGGCCCGGCGCGGCGGGCGCGGGGCCGGAGACGTACGCGGCCTTGAAGCGGACCAGGTTGGTGGTGTCGACCTTGAGGTAGCCGTTGCCGGGCGCGGACGGCAGCTCGTAGGCGCTGGAGGTGCCGATCACGCTGCGCGACTCCATCGAGGAGAAGGTGCGCAGCGCGAGCCGGTACGACAGATGGCCCTCGACCCGGTGGATAC
The DNA here is from genome assembly GCF_040640875.1 of Streptomyces sp. NPDC021562. Lineage (NCBI taxonomy): Bacteria > Bacillati > Actinomycetota > Actinomycetes > Kitasatosporales > Streptomycetaceae > Streptomyces > Streptomyces sp. NPDC021562. Next base: position 99,534 of record NZ_JBFACN010000006.1, on the reverse strand, counting down.
GGGACTCGTCCAGCCGCTGGGAGGCCAGCAGCAGATGGACGCCGAGGCTGCGCCCGAGCCGCCCGATGGAGACGAACAGCTCCACGAACTCCGGTTTGCTGGCGAGCAGTTCGGAGAACTCGTCCACGATCACCAGCAGCGAGGGCAGCGGCGCCAGGGTGGTCGCCCCGGCGGCGCGCGCCTTCTCGTACTCGTAGAGCGAGGCGTGACCGGCCTCCCGCAGCAGCTCCTGGCGGCGGATCATCTCGCCGTTGATGGAGTCCCGCATGCGGTCCACGAGGTGCAGCTCGTCGGCGAGGTTGGTGATGACGGCCGAGGTGTGCGGCAGCCGGTCCATGTTGAGGAAGGTGGCGCCGCCCTTGAAGTCCACCAGGACCAGGTTGAGGATCTCGGAGGAGTGGGTGGCGGCCAGGCCGGTCACCAGGGTGCGCAGCAGTTCGCTCTTGCCGGATCCGGTGGCGCCGATCAGCAGTCCGTGCGGGCCCATGCCGCCCTGTGCGGACTCCTTCAGGTCCAGCTCGACGATCTCGCCGTCCTCGGTGACCCCGATCGGCACCTTGAGCCGGGCCTCCTGGGCCAGCCGGGGCCGCCACTTGGCCGCGACGTCGAAGCCGCGCACGTCGCGGATGCCGAGCATGGTGGCCAGGTCGAAGTCGGACTCCAGCGGCTGGTCCACCAGGTCGACGCCGCCGCCGGTGCGCAGGGGAGCGAGCGCGCGTGCCAGGTGCTCGGCCTCGACGGGGCCCAGCCGGTCGGCCCGGCCGCTGACGTGCTCGGCGCCGCTCGGGAAGTCGACCCGGCCGTCGCGCACCGTGAGCCGCAGCACCTTGGGGCCGCCGGGCACCGCACCGGTGAGGTCCAGCAGCACCACCCCGCGGATCCCGGCCCCCAGCAGCCGGGAACCGGCGGGGATCCGGACGCCCTGGGCGACGATCACCGTGAACGGCTCGGCCACGCTGGGGGAGGAGGCGGCGTCGTGGTCGGGGCGGTCGCGGAGGTCCGGTCCGAGCAGGTCCATCAGCTCGTCGTGGTCCCCGGCGGCCAGCCGCACCGCGCCCGCCGCGTCCTCGGCCACCGGGTGGGCGTTGTGCGGCAGCCACTTGAGCCAGTCCCATGCGCGGCGCGCGGCCTCGTCGCCCAGCACCGCCACCCGCAGCTCGTCCGGGGAGTGGAAGACCGCCAGCTGCCCGAGCACCGCCCGCGCGAGGGCCACCGCCTCCGTGGTCTCCCCGGTGAACTCGACGCTGGTGAAGCGCCGCAGCGAGACCGGCACGGGCAGCAGCGGCACGGTCTGGTGGGCCTTGGTGAACCGGCGCAGCGAGATCGCGCACAGCGGCTCCAGGTCCTCCACCGGCCGGGTCTGCGGCGGCAGGAACTCCAGCGCGGCGCGCCGGGTCGCGAGGCCGATGCGGACCCGGCCGAAGTCCTCGTGTCCGGGGCGCCGTTCCCACAGCCGGGGGCCACCGGCGAGCGCCCACAGCTCGGACGCCTCGGGGTTGTCCCACAGCAGCGCGGCCCGCTGCCCGTCGGCCGCCTGCCGGGCCTGTACGCGCTTCTGGGCCAGGTACCGCAGATAGTCCCGGCGTTCGGCGCGCATCCGGCGGCGCCGCTCGGCGCCGGGCCGGCCGATCTGGGTCAGCGTCATGCTGACCATGGCGACGCCCATCATCCCGGTCATCATGTACATGGACGTACCGCCGCTGCCGACCGAGTACATCAGCACCATGGCCCCGGCACCCAGGCCCATCGGGAGGTACGTCATCACCGAACCGAAGTCGGCGGTGGCCGGTTCGCCGAGGACCGGGGGCTCGGCCAGTTCCACCTGGCCCTCCGGCATCGGAGGGCCCTCGGCACGCGGCGAGCGCTTGGCGACGACGGTGCTCAACGTGCTCTCTTCTCTTCTGCAGTTCCTGGCGTCCGCGGAGCGGGAGCGGTGCCGGTTCCGCGCGTGATCCCGCGTTGCTCCCGCTCCGCGGACAGTAGGCAGACGGCCGCGGCCGTCCACCCGGCGGGCGCCGATGTCCGCCCCCGCGGACAGTGAAGCCTGGCCGGAGGGGCAGCTTCGCCAAGTACACGCCAAGTCGGTGTTAAGCCGGTCCGGTGAGGATCCGTGTGCCCCGCACGGCCACGACGGTCCACACCCGGAAGGAAAGCAAGAACGTTGGGAACGATCTCGATCGCAGTCCTCGCCGGCGACCCGATGACCGGCGAGGGGGCCGTCTCGTGCCTGCGCAGATACCCGGGGCTGAAGGTGGTGCCCCAGGAGGAGCACCGGCACGCGGACGTGGTCCTCATGATCATGCCGGACGTCACCGAGGAGACGGTCCTCCTGATGGAGTCGGTGGCCGCCCGCTCGACCCGGCCGGGCATGGGGATCGTGCTGGTCACCGGGCACATCGGCGACGCCCACCTGCTGCGGGCGATGCGCCATGGCCTGCGGGGGGTGATGTGGCGCCAGGACACCACGTACGACAAGGTGGTGGAGGCGGTCCGCGCGGTGGCCGACGGCGGGGCCGCCCTGCCGCTGCCGGTCCAGGGCCGGCTCGTCGACCACCTGCGGACGGTGCAGCGCGACGTACTGGGGCCGCTCGGGCTCACCGCGTCCGGCCTGGAGACCCGGGAGGTCGACGTGCTGCGGCTGCTGGCCGAGGGTTTGGAGACCACGGAGATCGCCCAGAAGCTGAACTACTCCGAGCGCACCATCAAGAGCATCGTCAGCGTCATGATGAACCGCCTCGGCCTGCGCAACCGCACCCACGCGGTCGCCTTCGCCCTGCGCTCGGGAACGCTGTAGGGCCGGCCGCCGGACCGGGTTGCGGCGGGGAAGCCGCGCGGAGGGGAAGGGTTTTCGGTCCTGCGGGGCAGAACTCGGCCCGGTCGGAGGGGCGTTCGTCGCCACGGCCCTAGATTCGCGCGCCGGGAACATCCACGCAGAGACGCGCCAGACGCGGAGACGGGCGGCAGACATGGAGCACACCGCAGGGCAGCCGGAGACGCCGGAGGAACCGGCCGTCTGGGAACGGCCGCTGCCGTGGGTCCGGGAAGCCGCAGACGAGTCGGGGCCGGCGTCCGCGTCCACGTCCACGGCCCCGGTGGAGCCCACCGCCGAACCACCGGCCGCGGAACCTGCGGCCCAGGCCGCCACCGGCGGCGGCACCGGCGGCGGAGACGACGCCGGGAGCGGTACTGGCAGCGGCGGCGACGGTGCCGGGAGCGGTACTGGCCGTGGCGGCGGGGGTGCCGGTGGTCAGGGTGCCGAGGGGGCGGGGCAGTTGTTCCGGGCGCCCGTGCCGCGACCGGAGCAGCCCGCCGCACGGGGCGAGCAGGGCACCTCGGAAACCCGGCCGGAGCGTGGCGCGCGCGTCGTCGGGGCCGTGGTCGCCACCTGCGTCCTGCTGGTCCTCGGCCTCGGCAGCGTCGCGTTCATGGCACTGCCGCACCACGACGACTCCGCCCCGCACGCCGCCGCCGTCGGGGACGGCACCGTCCCCCGGCTCACCGCCGGCCTCTCCGCGCCGCCCACCGGCACGGGGTCCGCGTCCGCATCCGCGTCCGGCACCGGCCGCCCGGCGCACGATCCGAAGGGCGGCAAGCCCGGCAAGGGCGACGGCGCGGGCACCACGGGGGACGCGGTCACGGCGGCGGACCCCGCCCACCCGGACGAGGCGTCCGCAACCAAGCCCACCAGCCAGGCCGTCGGCACCGGCAGCAGCAGCAGCAGCAGCAGCGGCGGCGCGACGACGGGCAAGGCCGCGTCCCGTCCGGCCGCCCCGCACGCCGCCGCCCCGGCCACCGTGCCCGGTCGTGCGATCGCCGGCTACGCCTCGTCCAAGTGCATCGAGGTGTCCGCGCACGCCGGCAAGGACGGCTCGCCGCTGCGGCTGTGGGGCTGTGACGGCGACGCCTGGCAGAAGTGGGTCTTCGCGTCCGACGGCAGCGTGCGCTCCATGGGCCTGTGCCTCGACATCGCCAACGCCTCCCAGGACAACGGCGCGGCCGTCCAGCTGGCGGTCTGCAACGGCGGCTGGGCCCAGAAGTTCAACCTGAACAGCTCCCACGACCTGGTCAACTCCGTGATCGGCAAGTGCGTGGACGCCAAGGACGCCGGCACCGCCAACGGCACCCGCCTGCAGCTGTGGGACTGCGCCGGGACGTCCAACCAGAAGTGGCACCTGGCCTGACCCCGGCCGTCGCCGCACCTCAGAGCCGGCGGGGGCGGTCCTCCGCGGCGGCGCGGGCCGCCTCGACCAGGTGCCGGGAACCCCACTGCCGCGCCACGTCCTCGGCGAGCCCGAACTGCCGCCGCGCCTGCGCCTCGTCGCCGAGCAGCCGGTGCAACTCGCCCAGTGAGTGGGCGAACGGTCGGGTGGCGAAGGAGACACTGGCGGCACCGGCGAGCTGACCGCGCAGCGGCAGCAGCAGCGGGACCAGTTCCAGCGCGGTGGTCACGTCACCCAGCAGGAACGCCAGTTCGGCCCGGAAGGACAGGGTGATGCCGTACAGGTGGTCGGGCACCAGGGGGACGGCCGCCTCGGTGCGCCGGCCGAGCGCGTACGCCTCTTCGTGCTCGCCCAGCCGGGCGAGCACCACCCCGAGGGCGAGTTCGGCGGTGGGTTCCTGGGGCTCGGGATCGGCGAGTAGGCCCCGCAGCAGCGGTTCGGCCTCCCGCGGGCGGCCCTGTCCGAGCCGTACGGTCGTCAGCCCCAGGACGCGCACGAACTCGGCGGACGGCGAGCCGCGGGACCGCAGCCGCTCCCGCACCTGTGCGTAGCCGGCCTCGGACTCGGCGAAGCGGCCCTCGACGTGGGCCAGCATGGCGAGGGTGGTCTGGTTGATGGTCTCGGCCTCCACCAGCCGGTACCGCCGGGCGACGGTCCGTCCCTCGCCGGTGTGCCGGCGGACCTGCGCGACGTCGTTGCGGGCGCCGGCGGCCATCGCCCCGATGTGCTCGCGCACCCAGCTGTTGGCGGGCAGGTCGTGTGCGTACCCGAGCATCCGCAGTTCGGTCGCCAGCGCCTCGCGGCGGTCCGGGAAGCCGTCGGGCGTGACGCCGGACGCGACGGTCAGGGCGCAGGAGAGCAGCAGCGGGTCCCCGACCGCACGGGCGACGGCCAGTCGCCGCGCCGCCTCCGCCACCCGCTCCGCCCGCCGGACGGCGCCCGCACCGGCTGTTCCGTCGTCGGGGGCGGCCGGCAGGGCGCCCAGGACGGCTGGGTCCAGGTCGGCGCGGGCGATCAGCCGGTCCACGAACGCGTCGAGCGCCGCCGGTTCGACGAGCCCCCACGGCCCGCTGAGGGACCCGACGAGGGGCCCGCTGAGGGACCCGCTCAGGACCGGCTCCGGGCTGATCCACGCGCCGAGTGCCACCGCCGCCAGTTCCGCGTGCCCGACGCCCTCGGCCGCGGCGAGCGCGCGCCGCCGGGTGTGCCGCGCCGCCACGATCGCCCCGGCCCGTATCTCGGCCCGCAACAACCGCCCGAGCAAAGCGACCAGCCGCCCGGCCCGCCCCCCGCCGCCGACACCCCCGCCGTCGACGCCTGCACCGCCGTAGCCGCCCGCGTCCAGGTGGCTGTCCCTGCCGCCGTGGCCGCCCGCACCGTCGCGACCGCCCCCGTCCAGGTGGCCGTCTGCGTCGGCCGGTATCAGGGCGAAGGACTCGATCGCCTGGGTGAGCAGTTCGACGGCCGTGTCGTGGGCGTAGCGCCGCTCGGCCAGGTCGGCGGCGCCCAAGGAGTACTCGACGGCGAGGGCCGCCGTCCGCGCGTTCGCCGCCCGCGCGAAATGGTGGGCGAGAGCCGCGAGGTCGTCCGGCCGGCGCCGCCGCAGGACCTCCGCCAGGCGGGCGTGCAGGCGGGCACGTCGTACGCCGACCAGGTCGGTGTAGAGGGTGTCGCGGACCAGCGCGTGCGCGAACCGGACCACGCCCGGCGCCGGTTCGGTCAGCAGCCCGGCCACCACCGCCGCCTCGACGGCGTCGAGCACCTCGGGTTCGCTGTGCCGCGCCGGGTCCGCGGCCTCCACGAGGACACCGACCTCGGTCTCGCGGCCCACCACGGAAGCGAGCTGGAGGACGGCCGGCGCCCCCTCGGGCAGCTGCCGCAGCCGTCGCCGCAGCACGTCCCGGACGCCCTGCGGCACCTCGGAGACCGCCACCAGGGCGCCCTCGCTGGCGAGCAGCCGGGCGCTCTCGCGCACGTAGAAGGGGTTGCCGCCGGTGCGTTCGGCGAGCGCGCCGACGATGGCCGGGTCGACCGGCTCCCCGCACACCGCGCCGACCAGGGTCGCCACGTCCGGCAACGGCAGGCCGCCGAGCGCCAGCCGGTACGGCGAGCGGTGGGCGAGTTCGGCGAGCGTCTTGGTCAGCCGGTCCGCCGCGTCGGCCGGGCGGTAGGCGACGATCAGCAGCACCGGCGAGCCGACCAGTTCGGCGGCGCGCTCCAGCAGGGCCAGGGTCTCGCCGTCCGCCCGGTGCAGGTCGTCGACGAGGACGGCCAGCGGGGCGTCGGCGGCGGCCTCCCGCAGCCAGGCGCCGAACGCCCGGTGCAGCCGGAACCGCCCGGCGGAGGCCACCCCGCCGTCGGGGACCGGAACCCCGGTGCCGCCCTGGCCGCCCGCTCCCTGTCCGCCGTAACCCGCCTCCTGGAGCAGGGCGCCGAGGGCGTCCGGGTCGGTGGGCGGCACGCGACGGGCGAGCTCGCCGAGCGCCTCCACCCAGGCCCAGGCGGAGGGGGCGCCGTCGAACTCGGGGCAGCGGCCGACCACCACGGTCCAGCCCTGCTCCCGCAACCGCTGCCGGTACCGTCCGAGCAGCGCCGACTTGCCGGCCCCGGCCTCCCCGGTCACCAGGACGACCCCGCCGCCCCGCCGGGCCTCGCGCGCGACGTCGGCCAGAGCCCGCAACTCCCCGTCCCGGCCGACGAACAACTCCTCGACCGTCCCGTCACCCCCGACTGCGACCGTCCCGCCGCCACCCTCGACCGCGGCTGTGCCCCCGCCCCCGGCCACCTCCGCCCCGGCGCCCGTGACGGGCGGGACAGGCACGGCGGACGGCCCGGGCGGAGCCACCGGAGCCACGGGAACCGGGGCCACCGGCGCCACGGGATCCGGAGCCGCCGGAGCCCCCGGATCCACCGTCCCGGACCCCACGCGCGGCGACGCCGAAGGCGAGAGCCCGGCCGAAGGCGGGGGCGGAAGGACGACCGGTACCGGCGCGGCAGCCGGCGGCACCGACGCGCGCAGCACCTCGGTCCGCCCCGCCAGCAGGGCACGCTCCAGCTCGGTCAGGGCCTCTCCCAGACCCAGGCCGAGTTCGTCGGCCATGACGGCGGCGGCGCGCCGCAGCTCGGCCAGCGCTTCGGCGCGGCGTCCGCCGGCCCACAGCCCGAGGGCCAGCAGCCGCCAGCCCTCCTCGCGCAGCGGCTGCTCGCGCACCAGCGCCTCGGCCGCCGGCACCGCCTCCGCGGGCGCCCCGGACGCGAGGGTCGCGCCGATCGCCAGCTCCCGCGCCGTGAGGTGCAGGTCGTCCAGCCGGGCCGCCTCGTCGGCCGCCCACTCCTCGTCGGCCCACTCGCCGTAAGCCGTCCCGTGCCACCACCCCATGGCCTCCTCCAGCAGACGCCGGGCCTCCGCCGGTGGGGCGGTACGGGCCCGCCGCACGGCCGCCTCGAACCGCCAGGCGTCGACCGCCTCCTCGGGCAGCCGCAGCGCGTACCCGGGCGCGACGCTGACCAGGACACCGGCGGGGGTGCGGGGCGCCCGGCCGGGTTCGAGCACGCGGCGCAGGTTGGACACGTAGACGTGCAGGGAGGCCGCCGCCTTCCGCGGGGGCCGGCCCCGCCACAGCCGGTCGACGAGCCGGTCGACGGACACCACCCGGCCGCGGCCGGCCAGCAACAGGGCGAGGACCGCGCGTTGCCGGGGGCTTCCCAGGTGGACCGGCGCACCGTCGATGTCGGCACCGATCGGCCCCAGGACCTGAACACAGAGCATGACTCGGAAACCTACAGCGGCACTTCGCCCCCCTCCGAGGCGCTCCCTGGCGTGTCCACGACCTTCCGCGGTCCTGCTCGGGAGCGCGGACGGCCCTCTTTCGCGGCCGGTGCGGGCGGACATCCGCGCGGCGCCACAACACGGCGTTGTTTGTGGAGTATCGACCTACCCGTGGTGACATCGTGGTGAACGACGGCCATCCTGAGGACAGGTGCGGCTGCCGCCGTCGGCCGGATGGGGTGAGGGCATGCAGGAGCCGAGGCTCGGGGTGACCGTGGTGACCATGGGGAACCGGCCCGACGAACTCGACGCCCTGCTCAGGTCCGTCGCCAAGCAGGATCTCGCACCCTCCCGGATCGTGATCGTCGGCAACGGCTGCCGGCTCCCCGATGTCGCCCGTCGCCTCGACCTGCCCGGCGAGGTGACCCTCGTCGAGGTCGAGGACAACCTCGGCTGCCCGGGCGGCCGCAACGTCGCCCTCGCCCGGCTGCGCGCCTTCGGCGACGTGGACGTCGTCGTCGAACTGGACGACGACGGCCTGCTCGTCGACGTCGAGGTGTTCCGGCACGTCCGCGCCCTGTTCGCGGCCGACCCCCGCCTCGGCATCGTCGGTTTCCGGATCGCCGACGAACACGGAGTCACCCAACGGCGGCACGTGCCGCGCGTCGGCAACGCCGACCCCTTGCGCGGCGGGTACGTCACCGGGTTCCTCGGCGGCGGTCATGCCCTGAGCATGAGCATGTTGGCCGAGATCGGCGACTGGCCCGCGGAGTTCTTCTTCGCGCACGAGGAGACCGACCTCGCATGGCGGGCCGCCGACGCCGGCTGGCGGATCCTCTACGCGCCCGAACTGCTGCTCCAGCACCCCCGTACCTCGCCCGCCCGGCACGCCGTCTACTTCCGGGTGACCGCCCGCAACCGGGTCTGGCTGACCCGCCGCCGGCTGCCGCTTCTCCTGATCCCGGTCCACCTGGGGGTGTGGACCCTCATCACTCTGCTGCGCACCCGTTCGGCGGGCGGGCTGAAGGCATGGTTCGCGGGTTTCGCGGAGGGCCTGCGCGAGCCCGCGGGGGAGCGGCGCCCCATGCGCTGGCGCACGGTCTGGCACCTCACGCGACTCGGACGCCCACCGATCATCTGAGAAACGCTTCCGAAAACGAAAAATCCGACTCGGACATCGGAACGGACATCGGAATCGGGCAAGGGAATCGGGCAACGGAATCGGAAAGCGCGACGAGGGCCCCGGTCGTTCACCTCCGCCGACCGGAACCCTCTCGCGTTCCCGGATCCAGGCCTGCGGCGACACTCCCCCGAGTCAGCGCGCCAGGCGCTCGCGCCGTCGGGCCCGATCCGATACGAAGATCACATCAAGGCTCGCCAACGGATCGCTAACATGTGGCCAGCGGTTCTTCCGGAGGTCGCCGGCCTGTTGGCGCGAAGCCGCCGTAGAACTCCGGCGGGCAGGCCGGAATCCCTGCGGATTCCGGCTCGACCGGCACAGAGAAGATGGCGGGAATCCGACCCCGCCTGGATGGGATTCCGCCACGATCCACGGGCAGGATCCAGGGACCGGCGGGCGGTTCCGCCGTGCGGCGCGGTCCCCCATGACCGCGCGGGAAGGCGATGGGGCGGAGCGATGCGGCGGTACGAGCTGCGGTTCGGACTGCTGGGGCCTCCTGTTCTGGTCGACGCGGACGGTGTTCGACCCATCGGCAGTCCCAAGGTGCGTGCGCTGCTCGCCGCGCTGCTCCTCGACGCCGGGCGGGTGGTCTCCGTCGAGTCGCTCAAGGAGGCGCTGTGGGGCGGGGCGCCCCCGGTGTCCGCTCAGGCCTCGCTGCACAACCACGTCACCCGGTTGCGCCGGCTCCTCGACGACCCGGAGCGGCTGCGTGCCGTACCGCCCGGGTACCTGCTGCGGCTGGAGGAGGGGGAGCTGGACGTCGACGTGTTCGACGCCCTGGTCGTACAGGCGCGTGCGGCGCACGGGCGACAGGAGTGGGCGCCGGTGCTGCGCGCCTGCGCCGACGCGCTCGCGCTCTGGCGCGGCACCCCGCTCAGCGGACTTCCCGCGGACTTCGGCGGCTACGCCTTCGTGCAGCGTCTGGAGGCGGCCCGGCTGCTCCTGCTGGAGTGGCGCTACGACGCGGAGCTCGCCCTCGGCGAGGACCGACCGGCGGGCCTGGTGCCCGAGTTGGCGGCGCTCGTCGCCGAGTATCCGCTCCGCGAGGCCTACCACCGTCAGCTGATGCTCGCCCTGCACCGGACGGGTCGGCAGGCGGAGGCGCTCGCCGTCCACCGCGACCTGCGCAACCGCCTGCGGGACGAGCTGGGCATCGAACCGGGGGCGGCGGTCCGGGAGGCCCACGTGGAGGTGTTGCGGGGGAGCGGGACGGCGGGGGAGGCCGCGCCGTACGGCGGCGCACCGAAGCCCACGACCGGCGCCGGCAGCCACGGCGCCGGCAGCCACGGCGAAAGCAGCATCGGCGACGGCGGCCGCGGTGACGGCAGCCACGGCGAAGGCAGCATCGGCTCCGGCGGTCGCGGCGACGGTGGCCGCGGCGACGGTGACCGCGGTGGCGGCGGCCGCGGTGACGGCAGCCACGGCGAAGGCAGCATCGGCTCCGGCGGTCGCGGTGACGGCGGTCACGGTGACGGTGACCATCGCGACGGCGGCCGCAGTGACGCCAGTCGCGGTGACGGCGGCCACGGTGACGGTGACCACCGCGACGGCGGCCGCAGTGACGGCAGTCGCAGTGACGGCGGACACGGCTACGGCGGCCACGACTACGACAGCCGCGGTGACCGTGACCGTAGTGACCGTGACGCCGGTGCAGGCGCCGGTGGCCGTGCCGGTGCCGACGGTGGCGCGGGCGCGGGTGCCGAACGTGGGGCCGGTGCGGGCGCGGATGCGTCGTGGTCGGCCGGACGGCTCCCCGCACCCCCTTGGGCCGCGTCCGTGCACAGTCGGCCGGAGGGCGCGGACCCCGATGCCCCCGCGGACTCCGGCCCCGGTTCTACGCGCGGCGACTCCCCGGCGCCCCCGCCCGCCCAACTCCCGCCGCCACCCGCCCACTTCACCGGGCGTACCGGCGTCCGTGCGGAGCTGTGCGCCGCCCTCGCCTCGCCGCCCGGCCCCGCCCTCGCCGTCGTCAGCGGTATGGCCGGGGTCGGGAAGAGCGCGCTCGCCCTGTACGTGGCCCATCAGCTGAGGGAACGTTTCCCCGACGGCCAGCTCCACCTCCACCTGCACGGCGCCACCCCGGGCGTGCCCCCGCTCACCCCCGGTCAGGCGCTCGCCGCGCTGTTGCGGGACCTCGGCGCCGACCCAAGGCACATCCCCGAGCACCCCGACGCGGCCGCCGCCCTGCTGCGCTCCCTGCTGGCACCCACCCGCACCCTGTTGCTGCTCGACGACGCGGCGAGCGCCGCGCAGGTACGGCCGCTGCTGCCGGGCGGTCCCGGCTGCGCGGTGATCGTCACCAGCCGGTCGCCGCTCACCACGCTCGACGGCGCCCGCCGTTTCCCGCTCGGGCCGCTGACCGGCGAGGACAGTGCGGCGCTGCTGCGCGCGGTCAGCGGACGGGACGAGATCGGCGCCGGTCACCCGCTCGTCGGGCTCACCGGCCGGCTGCCGCTCGCCCTGCGGGTGGTCGCCGCCCGGCTGGCCGCCCGCCGCGCCCTCACCCCGGACGTGCTCGCCGGGCAACTGGCGGCCACCGAGGACAGGTTGCACCACCTGGAGTACGACGACCTGAGCGTCCGGCGGTCCCTCGCCGTCGCCCATGACGCCCTCGCCGCCGCCGACCGGGTGCCTGACCGGGACGCCGCCGACGCCCTGCGCCACATCGGCGCCCTCGACCTGCCCACCTACGGCGCCCCCCTGATCGCCCAGCTCACCGGCACCGACGAGCGCCGGGCCGAGGCCGCCCTGGACCGGCTGGTCGACGTGGCACTCCTGGAGGAGACCGCGTACGGCCGGTACACCCCGCACGACCTGGTGCGGGACTTCGCCAGGGAACTGGCCGAGGACACCGACCGCACCGAGACCGCGCTCCGCGCCCTGCGCTGGTTCGCCGCCGTCGCCGAACTCGTCCTCGTCGCCATCCTCGAACCCGGCCTCGACCTGGGCGACCGCCGCCGCCCCACCACCTCCCAGCCGCCCGAACACCAGCCGTACGCCGCCTCCCTGCCGCCCTTCGAACGCGCCGAGCACGCCTTCGCCTGGGGCGATCTGGAGCTGGAGAACATCGTCGCCCTGGTGGCCCGGTACGCCGACACGCCGGACACGCGGATCAGCGCCCACCTCTCCACGCTCGTCCGGCTGCTCTTCCCGTACGTCCTGCGCAGCGGCCGGGTCGCCGAGACGGAGGTGCTCGGCACGGCCGCCCTGGCCGCCGCCCGCCGCCTCGGGGACGAACCCGCCGAGGCCTACGCCCTGGGCGACCTCGCCGGGCTGCGCTTCCTGACCGGCCGCCAGCGGGAGGCGCTGGCCCTGACCGACCGGGCGCTCGCCATCTGGCGGCGGCTGGACGTGTCGTCCTGGATCCGCCGCTGCCTGAACAACCGGGGACTGCTCCTCGAAGGGCTGGGCCGGTACGAGGAGTCGGGCGAGGCGCTGCGGCAGAGCCTCGACCACTCCCGGCGGCTGAACGACCCCTACGGCGAGGCCGTCACCCGCAGCCACCTCGGCAACCTCTACGAGCACACCGACCCGCGGGCCGCCATCGAGCAGCACCGGCGTTCACTGGCGATCGGGGACGCGATCGGCGCCGTCATCGTGCAGCACTCGGCGCACTGCAACATCGGCTTCGCCCATCTCACCCTCGGCGAACCGGCCGCGGCCGCCGTCCACTTCGAGGAGAGCCTGCGGATCCTCGGCGGGCACGGCGACTGGCACGGCGAGTCCCAGAGCCGGCTCGGCCTGGTCCGCGCGCTGCGCGGGCTGGGCCGTGCGGACCGCGCCCACCGCGAGTGCACCGAGCTCCTGCGGCGCGCCGACGTCCGTGCCGACCGCTACACCGGAGGTCTCGCCCGCCACCAACTCGGTCTGCTCCTGCGGGAGCAGGGGCGTGCGGACGAGGCGTACGAGGTGTGGCGCGAGGCCCTCACGGCCCTGGACGGCACGGACGAAGCCGGAGTCCTCGCCGAGCTGAGGGCGCTGCTGGCCGCGCGGGACTGATCACTTGGCGTCGGCATAGCACTCCACCACCGCCGTCGTGAACGGGAACCTGACCGGCGTCGGACCGAACGTCAGCCGTCCCGCCAGGTCCGCCGCCTCGCGGATGGCCGCGACGACCGCCTCGGCCTCCTCCTGCGGGCAGTGCACCATCACCTCGTCGTGCTGGAAGAAGACCAGCTCGGCTGCCATGTCCGCGCAGGTCCGGCGCAGCGCCGCCAGCATCAGCAGGGCCCAGTCGGCGGCGCTGCCCTGGACGACGAAGTTACGTGCGAAACGGCCCCTGGCACGGGCGTTGGTGGAGGCGTAGCCGGGCACCCAGCCGTCGGCCGAGGCTTCCTCCGTCTCCTCCTGGGGCATACCGCCCTCTTCGGTGCCGTCGCCCGCACCGGCCGCGGGCGGGCAGGTCCGGCCCAGCCAGGTGCGCACCAGCCGGCCCTCCTCGCCCGCGCGCGCCGCGTCGTCGACGTAGGCCACCGCCCTGGGGAAGCGGCGTCTGAGCGCGGCCAGGTTCTTCAGGCCGTCGCCCGAGGTCTGGCCGTAGACCGCGCCGAGGACGGCGATCTTGGCCTGCTGGCGGTCGCCGGAGAACGCGCGGTCGGAGACGGCCTGGTAGAGGTCGGCCTCCCGGCCCGCGACCTCCATCAGCCCCGGGTCGCGGGAGATCGCCGCCAGCACCCGCGGTTCCATCTGGTCGGCGTCGGCGACGACCAGCCGCCAGCCGGGGTCGGCGACCGCGGCCCGCCGGATCACCTTCGGGATCTGCAACGCGCCCCCGCCGTTGGTCACCCAGCGTCCGGTGACGGTGCCGCCCGCGTGGAACTCCGGGCGGAACCGGCCGTCGCGCACCCAGTCCTGCAGCCAGGACCAGCCGTGCGCCACCCAGATCCGGTACAGCTTCTTGTACTCCAGCAGCGGTTCCACCGCCGGATGGTCCACGGACGAGATCTCCCAGCGGCGGGTCGACCTCACCTTGATCCCGGCCTGGGCGAAGGCCTTGATCACATCGGCGGGCTGGTCGGGGCGGACCCGCCTGCCGAACGCGGCCGACACCTCGGCCGCCAGCTCGGCGAGCCGACGCGGTTCGCCGCCGCCCGCGTACCGCTCGCCGAGCAGTTCGCGCAGCACCGCGCGGTGGACCTCGGCGCTCCAGGGCACGCCCGCGCGGTTCATCTCCGCGGCGACGAGCATCCCCGCCGACTCGGCGGCGGTCAGCAGCCGCATCCGGTCCGGGTGTTCGGCCCGGTCGTGCCGCCGCTGCTGCTCGGCGTAGACGGCGAGGAGGTCGGTGAGCGTCAGCGGGGTCGTGGTGCCGTGCGGCTCGAACAGCGGGGACTGGGCCCCGGGCTCGGCCGCGCGCGGGGGCGGATCGGGCGGTACCGGACCGCCGCGGAGGCGGGCCAGGGCGGCGGCGGCCGAGCGGGGCTCACCCGACCGTCCCTCGTGGCCCAGCAGAAGTGTCTCGGCGTCCTCGATGTCGTAGCACCGCTCCACTCGCACCCCCGTGGCGAGCAGGCGCGGGTAGACCTCGGCGGTCGACCGCCACACCCAGCGTGTGACCTCCGGGCGGTCCCTGACCGCCGCGGCGAGATCGGGCTCCCGCCGCACCGGGCCGGCGGGCAGCCCGTCCGGGCCGAGGGGGGCGAGCTGCACGCCACCGTCCTCGGCCGGAGCGAGAGCCCACCGGTCGGTCATGCCGAGAGTGTGGCAGGCGGCACTGACAACGGCCCTGACCTGCGGTTTCGATCGTCTTCGACCTGCTCTCAGCCGGTTTCTCCCGCCTCCGGCCCGGCCGCGTCCGTCGCCTCCGCCGCCCCACCGCGCTGCTCCACCAGCAGGGCCAGCGCCTGGGCGACGTACGCCTCGGTCGCCTGCTTGGTGATGCCGAGGCCGCTGAGGACGCCGTCGCCGTTCTCGTGCTCCAGGAGGGCCAGCAGCAGGTGTTCGGTGCCGATGTAGTTGTGGCCGAGGCGCAGTGCCTCGCGGAAGGTGAGTTCGAGGGCCTTCTTGGCCTCGGGGCCGTACGGGACGAGGTCGGGGACCTCGTCCGCGGCCGGTGGGAGAGCGGCCGCCGCCGTCTGGCGCACGGTGTCCAGCAGGACGCCCTGCGCGAGGATCGCCTTGGCCGCGAGGCCGTCCGGCTCGGCGAGCAGGCCGAGGACCAGGTGCTCGGGGCGGCCCTCCGGGTTGCGGGCCGCGAGCGCCTCGTTGTGCGCCGCCATGACCACGTTCCGCGCGCGGGGGGTGTAGCGGTTGAAGCCCTGGTTGGGGTCGAGGTCGGCCGACTCCTTGGGGACGAAGCGCTTCTGGGCCGCCTGCCGGGTCACGCCCATGCTCTTGCCGATCTCGGTCCAGGACGCGCCCGAGCGCCGGGCCTGGTCGACGAAGTGGCCGATCAGGTGGTCGGCCACGTCGCCCAGGTGGTCGGCGGCGATCACCGCGTCCTCTAGCTGGTCGAGGGGTTCGGGGTGGACCTTCTTGATCGCCGCGATGAGGTCGTCGAGGCGTACGGATGCCGTGATGTTCGGGTTGGTCGCCATGTGTCAACCGTAAGTTGACAGCAGTCGAGTGTCAACCCGAAGTTGACATCCTGTGCGGTGGAAGTGGAACGGGGGGTGGAAAACCGTACGGCCGTCGTTGTCCACAGGGTGTGGACGGCCGCCGCCCGCTGTCCGTGCGGCATGGCACGATCGACGGGTGACCAGCAGCGAGCCCAGCACCGTCGACCGAGCCTTCCAGACCGCCCTGTACGATGGCACCGACTCCGGCCTCGACACGGGCGCGTCCCTCCTCGCGGCCGACTCCGCCGCGGACGCGGAACTCGAGCGCCGGGGCCGTGAGTTCGTCGCGGCGGCCTGGCGGCGCGGCTGGCAGCCCGCCGACGTCGTACGACTGGTACGGCGCGAGCTGAACGACCCGCACGTCCGCCTCGCCGCCGCACTCATCAGGGCGCAGGTGCCGGACGACCGCCCGCGCGGCCCCCGCTGGAAGGCCCAGCTCGACGCGCTGCCCGACGGCACCGCGCGCGTGGGCGACCGTTTCTCGCACGCCACCGCCGTCCTGGAGCTGTACCGGCTGCTGCTGCGGCTGCCCGCCCTGGAGCCGCTCGACGAGCCGGGCACCCGCGCGGACCCGCACCGGCCGGAGTCGCGCATGCTCAGCCGGATCCGGGCGCTGCTCGCCAAGGCCGAGGCGACCGGGTACCCGGAGGAGGCGGAGGCGCTCAGCGCCAAGGCGCAGGAGCTGATGGCCCGGCACAGCGTCGACGAGGCGCTGCTCGCCGCGGGGGCACCCGCACCGCACGCGCCCGGCGCCTGCCGGATAGCGGTCGAGCCGCCGTACGAGCAGGCCAAGGCGGTGCTGCTGGACGCGGTCGCCACCGCCAACCACTGCCGTGCGGTGTGGAACGAGCCGCTGGCCTTCTCCACGGTCGTCGGGTTCGAGGCGGACCTGGAGGCGGTCGAACTGCTCTACACCTCCCTGCTGGTGCAGGCCACCCACGCCATGACGAAGGCGGAGGCGGCACAGCGGGCGGGCGGCCGCAGGCGCACGAAGACCTTCCGGCAGTCCTTCCTGGCGGCCTACGCCCACCGGGTCGGCGACCGGCTGGCCGCCGTCGCGGAGTCGGCCGTGACCGGGGCCGCAGCGACGGCGGACCTGCTCCCGGTCCTGGCGAGCAGGGAGCTGGCCGTGACCGACCGCCTGGAGCAGATGTTCCCCGAGACGACCACGTCCCGCCTGCGCGGGGTGACCGACGAGGCGGGCTGGACGGAGGGCACGAGAGCCGCCGACCGAGCCCAGGTCGGCGCCCACCCCCGACTCCCGCAGTAACCGGCCTCCGGAGACCGCAGGCCGCCCCCGCACCGGCAGCCGCCCGTGCGAACCCGGAGCACCCCCTCGGCCGCCCCCCACACCTGGCGAACCCCCAGAACCCGCACGCCGGCCGCCCCGGCCGCCCGGGACTCCCGCGGCGGGCGCCCACCCAGCGAACCCCTGCCGGTCCACGCGCGGCACCCGCTCGCCCTCGTCACACCCGCACCCGCTCGTACGCCGTCGCGCGCCGCAAGCGCTGCCCCCCGTCGCGCGCCGCACCCGCTCGCCCCCGGCGCGGGCGGCCCCGGGTGCCGTCCGTGCACCGTTCGGCGGGCTGGTCTGCTCGCCCCCGTCGCGCGGGCGGCCCGTTCGTCAGTCTCCTGCCTGCTGGAAGGTGCTCACCGTCGCGTTCGGCTTCTCCGCCGCGCCGCCCTTGCCCGCGACCGCGCCGTACTTCCACGGGAAGCTCTGCGTCGCGTCGCTCCCCGGCAGGGACACCGTGACGGAGGTGGCCGCGAGGCTCGCGCTGTCGCCGTCCTTGCCGCGCACGTAGCTGATCGAGAAGGTCGCGGAGTCGCCCTTGGCGAGCTTCAGCTTGTCGGTCTTCGCGCCCGACTGCGCCGGGACCGTCGCGGACGTGCCGCCCGCCTTCAGCGTGACGCCGGGAAACCCGTCCAGGGTGCACGGCGCGCTCTGGTTGGTGAGGCTCACGGGCACCTCGCCGGTGTCCCCCGCGGCCGGCGCGACGCTCGCGGGGCCGACCTGGACGGAGACCTTGCCGATCTCACAGGCCGAGCCGTTCTTGCTGTTGCTCCCTGAGCCGCCGCTGCCGCAGGCGGTCAGGGCCAGGGCGGCGGCGAGGGCGGTGACGGTGAGCGGAATGGCGCGCATGAGCAGATCCCCATCGAGGTCGTGACGGTGTCCCAGCATCATCACGCCCGCGGCCCGGTGCCGCTCGCCCGGCCCCGTCGTCGAGCGTTCCCCGGCGTGCTCCCGCCGGCCCGCGCGGCCCGGCGGGAGCGGGCCCGGGCCGCCGGAGAGGGCCTTATCGCCCGAGGTTCGCCGTGGGCAGCCCGGACGGCAGCTTGCCGCCCTCCGCCCTGGTGTAGGTCTCCGCACCGGATTTTCCTGACCAGGTGACTTTCATGCTGCCCTTGCTGACCGTGTCGACCATTCCGGTGACCCGGTCCTTGCTGCCGTCCGTGCAGCTGAGGTGGATCATCCGCATCCCGGCCTCCTCGCCGGCGGTCCCGCTGCACACCGCCCCGCCGGTCTCGAAGAGCCCGGCCTGCCTGCCGGTGACCACGAGGGCGACGATCTTGCCGCCGCTGGTGGTGATCCAGCTGCCCTGCAGCACGTCGGACGAGGCCGTGGCGCTGCCGGAGCCCGTGGAGGCGGTTGCGGTCGCGGACGACGTCCCGGAGGGGGTGGCGGAGGAGCCGCCGGAGTCACCGCCGCTGCACGCGGTCAGCGTGAGCGCGCCCGCCAGTCCGGCGGCGGCCGCCGCGAGCCGTACGGCCGAAGCCGCTCGCGTGCGCGTCGTAGCCGTGTGCGCCATGGGCGTACTCGCCGTAGCCGTAGCCGTAGTCACCGCAACGCTCCCGAGCTCTAGGGGGTCGGCCGCCCGGCTGCCCGGGCGACAGCGGCAAGCTACCAGCACTCCCCGGAGGACTCGTGTACGCCGGGTAGGGATCCGCTGTGGCCGCGGCGGCCGGTCTCGCTCACCGGACCCACACACGGACGGTGGAACACCCGGGCCGTCGTATGCGTCTGTTCCATGTACACGATGGTTTCGATTTGGACGATCGCATGTCATGCGTGCTCGGGGGCAGACGCTGGAACGGGTCGGGTAAAGCGGGCGTCAAAGCTGTAACCGCAGGGCCACCCCTCGTGCACGTGCATTTGCTCATGCATCTGCACATGAACAAGGTTATGATCCGGGTCAGTTGACCACGGCATCACTGGTCACATCAGCCAGTTAGTGCACCACCGGGGAGCGACCTGTGGACCTCGACGTTGACGGCGTGTACGAGGGGTTTGACGTGTACAACGGCATGGCTGCGACGCAGCTGGACGGAGTGGCCTGGCAGAAGAGCAGGCACAGCAACTCGCAGGGCTCCTGCGTCGAGTTCGCCCGGTTGCCGGGCGGTGACGTGGCGGTCCGCAACTCACGCTTCCCGGACGGCCCGGCCCTCGTCTACACGCGCGCGGAGATCGAGGCGATGCTCCTCGGTGTCAAGGACGGCGAGTTCGACCACCTGATCGTGAGCTGACCGCGCTCCCGCCCGGGGCGCACCCGGGCAGAGGGCGGGCGCCGTGGCGGGCGACGCGCGTAGAGACCCGGCGTCGGAAGACGCCGGGTCCCGTCACCCGGCCGCCGCCCGGAGCCGGAACAGCGCCCACACGACCTTGCCGTTCAGGGTGCCGGCCAGCGGATGCCAGCCCCAGCTGTCGCTGAACGAGTCGACCAGGAACAGCCCGCGGCCCGACTCGGCCGAGGAGTCGTCGGAGTCGCCGGGGACCGGGGTCGCGTGACTGGGGTCGCGCACCGCGCACACCAGCCGCTCGGACCACCGCATCAGGTGCAGCCGCACGGCCGGCGCCTGCGGTCCGGCGGACCGCTCGCTCTCGCCGGGGACCGCGTGCCGCAGCGCGTTGGTGACGAGCTCCGAGACGACGAGGCAGACGTCGTCGAAGCGGTCGCCGACATCCCACTGGCCGAGGGTGGTGCGGGTGAACGACCGGGCCTCGCGCACCGCTTCGTAGCGGGCGGGCAGGGCACAGGAGGCGGCGTCGGACACGGCCGCGGGATCAAGCGGCGGAAGGCCCTGCCGTAACGGCTTGAGCATGGTCGATCCATTCGTCCCCATGCGAGGCACTCCCGGGAATTCGCGGTCGTTGCGATGCAGCGGTGGCGCGGGACCATGGTTTCGGATGCGTACAGCAGATGCAAGGGCAGATGCACGTGCACGAGACCGAATTGGACCCTCCCGTACCGCTTCTTGGCCATTTTTTCCGCCAACTTGGCCTCGATGGCTCACTACCTGCTTGCCACTTCCTGTGCTTAGACTGCGGACTCTTTCCGTTTCCGTAACCGGACGAGTACTGCTCGAAGTGTTTTAGTGGCAGACTGCGGGCCCTGAGGACGGTTGGGGAGGCTGGCGAACGTGAGCGCGGGAGAGCCCGGATCGGTGGTGCGGCGAATGCTGCTCGGCTCGCAACTCAGGCGGCTGCGCGAGGCCCGGGGGATCACACGGGAGGCCGCGGGCTACTCGATCCGCGCCTCCGAGTCGAAGATCAGCCGTATGGAGCTGGGTCGGGTGAGCTTCAAGACCAGGGACGTGGAAGACCTGCTGACGCTGTACGGCATCACGGACGAGGCCGAGCGCGAGCAGCTCGTCTCCCTCGCCCGGGAGGCCAACGTGGCCGGCTGGTGGCACAGTTACTCCGACGTCCTGCCGTCCTGGTTCCCCACCTACGTCGGCCTGGAGGGCGCCGCGCACCTGATCCGGGCGTACGAGGTGCAGTTCGTCCACGGTCTGCTGCAGACGGAGGACTACGCGCGCGCGGTGGTGCGGCGCGGCATGAAGGGCGCGAGCGAGGCGGACGTCGAACGGCGGGTCACCCTGCGCCTGGAGCGGCAGAAGTACCTGGTGGCCGAGAACGCCCCCGACTTCCACATCGTCCTCGACGAGGCCGCCCTGCGCCGGCCCTACGGCAGCCGCGAGGTGATGCGCGGCCAGCTCCAGCACCTGGTCGAGATCTCCGAGCACCCCAACGTCCGGCTCCAGATCATGCCGTTCAGCTTCGGCGGGCACTCCGGGGAGGGCGGCTCCTTCACGATCCTGAGCTTCCCCGAATCGGACCTGTCCGACGTGGTCTACCTGGAACAGCTCACCAGCGCCCTCTACCTCGACAAACGCGAGGACGTCGCCCAGTACGAGCTGGCCCTGAAGGAACTCCAGCAGGACAGCCCGGGCCCGGACGAGAGCCGGGACCTGCTGCGGGGCCTCCTCCAGCTCTCCTAGGGCTCTCCCCAGAAGTTCGCTCTCCGTCCCCAACTGGCAGGTCACGCAAGTACGATGACGCGTGATCAGACCGTGATGTCGCTCATGCGTCTGCTAGTGATTTGGGGATCACATGTCGTCGTACTTCACCGACCTGGCACAGCAGTACATCGACGGTGAGTGGCGCCCGGGGACCGGTTCCTGGGACATCATCGACTTCAACCCGTACGACGGGGAGAAGCTCGCCTCGATCACGATAGCCGCGGTCGACGAGATCGATCAGGCCTACCGGGCCGCCGCGCGCGCCCAGCAGCAGTGGGCCGTTCTCAACCCCTACGCCCGGCGCGCGGTCTTCGAGAAGGCGCTGCGCCTCGTCGAGGAGCGCGAGGGCGAGATCACCGAGGCGATCATCGCCGAACTCGGCGGCACGCACCTGAAGGCCGGCTTCGAACTCCACCTCGCCAAGGAGTTCCTGCGCGAGTCGGTCCACCTGGCGCTGCGCCCCGAGGGCAAGATCCTGCCCTCCCCGGTGGACGGCAAGGAGAACCGCCTCTACCGCGAACCGGTCGGCGTCGTGGGCGTGATCAGCCCCTTCAACTTCCCCTTCCTGCTGGCCCTCAAGTCGGTCGCGCCGGCGCTCGCGCTGGGCAACGGCGTGGTGCTCAAGCCGCACCAGAACACCCCGATCGTCGGCGGCACCCTGGTCGCGAAGATCTTCGAGGACGCCGGCCTGCCGGGCGGCCTGCTCAACGTCGTCGTGACCGACATCGCCGAGATCGGCGACGCCTTCATCGAGCACCCGATCCCCAAGGTCATCTCGTTCACCGGCTCCGACAAGGTCGGCCGGCACGTGGCCACCGTCTGCGCCGGGCTCTTCAAGCGCTCGGTGCTCGAACTGGGCGGCAACAGCGCCATCGTGATCCTCGACGACGCCGACGTGGACTACGCGGTCGACGCGGCGGTCTTCAGCCGGTACGTCCACCAGGGCCAGGTCTGCATGGCCGCCAACCGTGTGCTGGTCGACCGCTCGATCGCGGACGTGTTCACCGAGAAGTTCGTCGCCAAGGTGAAGTCCCTCAAGGCCGGCGACCCGCGCGACCCGGGGACCGTCATCGGCCCGGTGATCAACTCGCGGCAGGCGGAGTCGATCTCGGCCACCGTCGAGCAGGCGATCGCGGAGGGCGCCACCGCCCTGGTGCGCGGCGCGACCACCGACAACCTGGTCGAACCCTCGGTCCTCACCGACGTGCCCGCCGACTCCGCGCTGCTGCGCCAGGAGGTCTTCGGCCCGGTCGCCTTCCTCATCCCCTTCGACGGCGAGGAGGAGGCGGTACGGCTCGTCAACGACACCCCCTACGGCCTCAGCGGCGCCGTGCACACCGGGGACGTCGAGCGGGGCGTGGCCTTCGCCCGGAAGATCGACACCGGGATGTTCCACGTGAACGACGGCACCGTGCACGACGAGCCGCTGGTCCCCTTCGGCGGCGAGAAGAACTCCGGCATCGGGCGCCTGAACGGCGAGACGACGCTGGAGGCCTTCACCACCCTGAAGTGGATCTCGGTGCAGCACGGCCGCAGCGGCTTCCCCTTCTAGCCGGTTCCGGTCCCGGAGTCCGGCCACCCGGGCCCTTTAGGACGCGATCTGTCCTAGAGGGCCCGTAGCTTCGGTCGTGTCGGGGAAACACCACCGAGGAAAGGCGGCCGGCCATGGTCACCCACGTTCCCGCGGAAGCACAGGGCGACGAGCGCGGAGCACTGCTCTCCTTCATCGAGGAACAGCGCGGCGGCATCCGCCGGGCGCTGCTCGGACTCACGGACGAGCAGGCGGCGAGCAAGCCCAGCGTGAGCGAGCTGTCCCTCGCGGGCCTGCTCAAGCACTGTGCCGAGGTCGAGCAGAGCTGGATCGCCCGTGCGAAGCAGGAGCCGCCGGCGATCCAGCGCGACGAGTCCAACTGGCACGAGACCTTCCAGCTGGTCGGCGAGGAGACGGTGGCCTCGCAGCTGGCGTACTGGGAGCAGGTCGCCGCCGAGACCGAGAAGTTCATCCGTTCCGTCCCCAGCCTCGACGACACCTTCCCGCTCCCCGAGGCCCCCTGGTTCCCGAAGGGCAGCGTCTCCATGCGCTGGGTCTGCCTCCACCTGATCCGCGAGACCGCCCGCCACGCGGGCCACGCGGACCTCGTCCGCGAGTCCCTGGACGGGAAGACGGCCTTCGAGCTCGTGGCACTGGAACAGGGGCAGGGACAGGGCTCGTAGCGGCTAGTGGTGGAAGCTGGTGGCCGCGTCCTTGTCCCTGGTCGACGGATGCGGCTGGCGGCGCAGTTCCGGCAGCAGCCGGGTCAGGTCCTCGACGAACAGGTCGGCCAGGTCCTTGGAGAAGCCGTTGCGGCACACCACCCGCAGCACCGACAGGTCCTCCCGGTTCGCCGGGAAGGTGTAGGCCGGCACCAGCCAGCCGCCCTCGCGCATCCGCCGGGACACGTCGAAGACGTCGTACGCCGTCACGTGGTCGGCGGTGGTGAAGGCGAACACGGGCAGTTCGTCGCCGTGGGTCAGCAGCCGGAAGTCGCCCAGCTCCCCGATCCGCCGGGCCAGCCCCGTGGCCACGTCCCGGGATGTCTGCTGCACCGCGCGGTAGCCCTCCCGGCCGAGCCGCAGGAACGTGTAGTACTGCGCCACCACCTGGGCGCCGGGGCGGGAGAAGTTGAGGGCGAAGGTCGGCATGTCGCCGCCCAGGTAGTTGACGCGGAAGACCAGCTCCTCGGGCAGCGCCTCCTTGTCCCGCCACAGCGCCCAGCCGACGCCCGGGTAGACCAGGCCGTACTTGTGGCCCGAGGTGTTGATCGAGGCCACGCGCGGAAGCCGGAAGTCCCACACCAGGTCCTCGTCGAGGAAGGGCGCGACCATCCCGCCGGAGGCGCCGTCCACGTGCACCGGGACGTCGAACCCGGTGCGCTCCTGGAGGGCGTCCAGGGCGGCGCACAGGTCGGCGACCGGCTCGTAGGACCCGTCGAAGGTGGAGCCGAGGACGGCGACGACCCCGATGGTGTTCTCGTCGCAGAGGTCTGCGGCGGCCTGCGGGTCCAGGTGGTAGCGGTCGCCGTCCATGGGCACGTACCGGGCCTCCACCTCCCAGAAGTTGCAGAACTTCTCCCAGCAGACCTGGACGTTGATGCCCATGATCAGGTTCGGCCGGGCGCTGCCCGGGTAGCGGTCGGCGTTGCGCTGCATCCAGCGGCGCTTGAGCGCCATCCCGGCCAGCATGCAGGCCTCGCTCGACCCGGTCGTCGAACAGCCGACGGCGGCCGACGGGTCCGGCGCGTTCCACAGGTCGGCGAGCATCGCCACACAGCGCCGCTCCAGTTCGGCGGTGCGCGGGTACTCGTCCTTGTCGATCATGTTCTTGTCCCGGCACTCCTGCATCAGGACGCCGGCCTGGGGTTCCATCCAGGTGGTCACGAAAGTGGCCAGGTTCAGCCGGGCGTTGCCGTCCAGCATCAGCTCGTCGTGGACCAGCTGGTACGCCGTGTTCGGCGGCAGCGGGGCGTCCGGCAGCCGGTGTGTGGGTGGGGCCTCGGTCATGCCGCCGACCGGGTTCGCCTCCCCGAAGAACGGGTTGACGGACATCGCTCGCTCTTGGTGCTTCTCGGGGCCTTTGTGGAGCGGCATGAGTGGTGCCTCCTGGGAGAGTTCACTTGGGTTCGCTGCGCGTGATCAGCGCAGGGCGGTGCCGTCCGCCCGCAACTGCATTCTCGGCCGCCCGGTCACCAGCAGCCACGCGGGCAGCGACGCGATGCAGAGCAACACGATGATGCTCGGCGAGGCCACGAGTACCGCGGCCGTGAACAGACTCACCCAGCCCTGCCGGGTGATCGCCAACAGCATGCCCAGGACACCCGCCGCCACGCCCACCGACGGCTGGACGGCGGACACCAGGGCGTGGGCGCACAGCCCGAGGGCCGAGCCGATGAACACCGACGGGAAGATCCGGCCACCGCGGAAACCGCAGGAGGCGGCCACGGTCAGCGCGGCCAGCTTGACGACCGTCATCACGGCGAACTGCCCCGCCGACCAGCCCTCCGGGTCCTTCGCCAGCACCGCCACCTGGTCCAGCCCCTTGAAGAGCGTCAGCTGACCGCCCAGCGCCCCCAGCAGGCCCAGTACGAGCCCGCCGGCCGGGAGCGCCACCATGGGGTGCCCGAGGCGCCGGAAGGCGCCGTGGACGTACGGGAAGGCGCGGACGGCGCACATGCCGAGCAGCGCCGCCGCGGGGGCGATCACCAGGGCCGCCAGCAGATCGGGCCAGCGCGTCCTGCCGAGCGCGGGCAGCCCGAGGTCCAGGGTCGGACGGGCCAGCAGGTCGGTCGTCATCGCGCCCGCCGCGGCGGCCAGCAGCGGCCCGAAGAGGTTGTCCCACAGCGCGCCCTTCAGGGGCCTGCCGGCCAGCGCCTCGGAGATCACCAGGGCCGCCCCCACCGGTGTCCCGAACAGCGCGCCGAGCGTCGCCGCGTCGGCCAGCGCGGGCCACAGGGACCCCGGCAGCCGGGGCATCGCGAGCCGCCCCAGCCACAGCGCGAGCCCGACGTTGACGGCGATGAGCGGGTTCTCCGGACCGAGGCTCGGCCCGCCCGCCAGCATCAGCGCGGTCGCCAGCACCAGCCCCGGCAGCACGGCGGGCGGCAGCGCCACCGCCTCCAGGCCGAGGGTGGCCGGATCGGGCCCCGCGTGCCCGGGCACTTTCCACACCACCAGTCCCACCGCGATCCCGGTGGCGGTCAGCATCACCAGCACCCACAGCACCGAGTACCGTCCGATGCCGAGCGCGTCCGGGAGGTTGTTCCACAGCACGTGCTGCAGCCGGTCGGCCAGTGAGCTCACCAGCAGGAACAGCAGGCTGCTGCCGACCCCGACGGCGAGTGAGGGCAGGATCAGCGGCAGCAGGGCGCGCGCGGGGGCCGAGGGCGGGGTGGGGAGCGCCTGCTGCGCGGTGTCCTGGGCCACGCGCCCACCATAAGCGGGCAAAACCGACACAACATCCGGAACGGAAACGGGCTTGCACCTCACGTGGCGTGAGGATCCAGGGTGGAGCACGGAAAGGAGCGGACGTGAGCTACTCCGTCGGACAGGTCGCCGGGTTCACCGGCGTCACCGTGCGCACCCTGCACCACTACGACGAGATCGGCCTGCTGGTCCCGGGCGAACGCAGCCCCGCCGGACACCGGCGCTACGGCGACGCCGACCTCGACCGGCTGCAGCGGATCCTGTTCTACCGGGAGCTCGGCTTCCCGCTCGACGAGGTCGCGGCCCTGCTCGACGACCCGGACACGGACCCGCGCGCGCAGCTGCGCCGCCAGCACGACCTGCTGACCGCCCGGATCGAGAAGCTGCGGAAGATGGCCGAGGCCGTGGAACACGCCATGGAGGCACGCAGAATGGGCATCAACCTCACCCCCGAGGAACGCTTCGAGGTCTTCGGCGACAAGGACCCCGGGCAGTACGCCGAGGAGGCCGAACAGCGCTGGGGCGGCACCGAGGCCTACGCCGAGTCGCAGCGCCGCGCGGCCCGCTACACCAAGGCCGACTGGCAGCGGATGAAGGCCGAGGCCGACGACTGGGGCGCGCGTTACGCCGCCCTGGTGACCGCGGCCGAGCCGGCGGCCGGCGAACGGGCCATGGACATGGCCGAGGAACACCGCCTGCACATCTCGCGGTGGTTCTACGACTGCCCGTACGCCATGCACCGCTGCCTGGCCGGGATGTACGTCGCCGACGAACGCTTCAAGGCGTTCTACGACGCGATGGCCCCGGGCCTCGCCGCACACCTGAAGGAGGCGATCGAGGCGAACGCGACCCGGCA
Source organism: Streptomyces sp. NPDC021562 (assembly GCF_040640875.1). NCBI lineage: Bacteria > Bacillati > Actinomycetota > Actinomycetes > Kitasatosporales > Streptomycetaceae > Streptomyces > Streptomyces sp. NPDC021562. Next base: position 72,692 of record NZ_JBFACN010000006.1, on the reverse strand, counting down.
CGCGGCGTGATCCCGGGGGCCGCCGACGGCGGCCCACAGCTTCTTGCTGGTCGGCGCACAGTGCATCCAGGTTCCACCGGTGGAACCTGGGGCGGACACATTACGTTGATAGGTTTGTGCGCCCGCACACGGATCTCGACGTGTCCTCATCCCACAGGAGCCCGGAACGTTATGACGCTCGCCCTCGGCCCGAGTTGGCTGGATCCGAACACCCTGCTCGACTCGTTCGGCATCTGGGGCCTGCTCCTGGTCGTCTTCGCCGAGTCCGGGCTGCTGATCGGTTTCTTCCTGCCGGGCGACTCCCTGCTGTTCACCTGCGGCCTGCTGATCACCTCGCACCAGCTGCACTTCCCGCTGTGGGGTGCCATCGCGCTGATCTGCCTGGCCGCCGTCCTCGGTGACCAGGCGGGTTACATGTTCGGCAAGAAGGTCGGCCCGTCGCTCTTCAACCGCCCTGACTCCCGCCTGTTCAAGCAGGAGAACGTCGCGAAGGCGCACGAGTTCTTCGAGAAGCACGGCCCGAAGTCCCTGATCCTGGCCCGCTTCGTGCCGGTGATCCGCACGTTCACGCCGATCATCGCCGGCGTCAGCGGCATGGCGTACCGCTCGTTCCTGACGTTCAACGTCATCGGTGGCGTCCTGTGGGGCGCCGGCGTCACCCTGCTCGGCTCCTGGCTCGGCAAGATCGACGTCGTCAAGAACAACATCGAGGCGATCCTGATCCTGATCGTCCTCATCTCGGTGGTCCCGATCGTCATCGAGTTCCTGCGGGCCCGCTCCAAGGGGAAGAAGGAGGCGGCGGCCCCGCCCGCTCCGCCGGAGCACCAGTTCCAGCCCTTCCAGCAGCAGTACCCGCAGGCCCCGGTGATGGACGACGCCACCACCCGCCTCCGCAGGATCGAGCCGACGTACGAGCAGCCGCAGTACGGCCGGCCGCAGCAGCAGCCCCAGTACGGGCAGCAGCAGTACTACGACCAGAACGGCTACTACAACGAGCAGCAGCAGTACCCGTACACCGAGGAACAGCAGTACCGGGCCCCGTGAGCTGAAGCGCCCCGTAGAGGCGCTGGGAACTGCGCGACAAGCCACGACGCACCCGCACCCGTACCCGCCCACCGCCGACGCACCCCATCGACCCCACCGACGGCGTCAGAACCCCCTGGTCCGCTTGGCGGCCCGCCGCTTCCCCGCGAACCCCAGCCGCAGCCCCAGCCGCGAGATCTCCGACCCCAGATTGACCCCGATGGCGATGGCCATGGCGAGCGACGCCGCCTTGGCCAGCGACACCAGCCCCTTGTCGACGTGGTTCTGGGCCATCGACAGCAGCCCGAAGTACGTGGCCGACCCCGGCAGCAGCGGCCCGATCGCCGCCGTCGTGTACGGCAGCGCGGACGCGAACCGGTACCGCGACAGCAATTGCCCGAACAGGCCCACGAGCCCGGCCGCGACGGCCGTGGAGGCGACCGGCGAGATCTTGCCGGTGTCGTGCATCGCGCCGTAGACGGACCAGGCCACACCGCCGTTGAGGGTCACCGCCAGCACGGTGGACCGTTCCTGCTGGAGCAGGACGGCGAAGGTCAGCGACAGCACCATCGACGCGGCGATCTGCACGTACGGCCGTTCGGAGCCGATCAGCGTCGCGTCCGGATTGAGCCGGCCGCCCAGCTTCACGCCGAAGTACAGCACGGTCAGCACCCCGGTGACGATGCCGACGAAGAAGTACATGACCTCCAGCAGCCGCGCCGAGGCGGTGATGTAGAAGCCGGTCAGCCCGTCCTGGACGCCCGCGACCAGCGCCCGCCCGGGCAGCAGCGCGAACAGCCCACCGGTGACCACCGCGGACGCCGCGACGTCCACGTGGGCGAGCGAGAACGCGATCCCGATCGCGGCCGGCGGCATCGCCGCGATCATGAACTGGTAGAACTCCGGCAGCCCCCGCCCCGCGCACAGCCACGCCAGCCGGTCGCCGAGCATCGCGCCCACCGCGGCGGCCACGAACACCAGGAGGTCGCCGCCGACCAGCACGGAGGCGGCCCCGGCGAGCAGCCCGCTCGCGCCGGTCAGTGCCCAGCCGGGGTACGGGTGCCGGTTGCGGCGGATCTCCGCGAGCCGCCGGTAGGCCTCCTCCAGGGACACATGGGTCTCGGGGTCGGTGAGGTCGTCCACGAGCCGGAAGACGGCCGCCAGGCGCGTGTAGTCCGTCCCGCGCCGCCGTACGGTCCGGGAGGCGGTCACCGGGTCGTCGACGAGCGAGGGCTGGTAGGAGATCGCCAGCAGGGTGAACGTCACGTTCGGCTCGCACCGGTCGAGGCCGTAGGAGCGGCAGACCGCGAACATCGCCGCCTCCACGTCCTCCGCGCCCTCACCGCCCGCCAGCAGCAGCTCCCCGATACGCAGCGTCAGGTCGAGCACGCGCGGGACGGCGGGACCGCCGTCCTCGACCTTCTGCACCGGCTCCGGCGCCGGCCGCTCGGCCACCGGCATGCGCAGCATCGTGCGCATCCGGTCCTGCCAGGGCGCGTCCTTCACCAGGCTGACCGCGGGAAAACCGGAGGCGGGGGTGAAGGCGGCCGGGGCGTCGTAGGCGCTGTAGGTGCTCGGCACGCTGAACGCCGAGCCCTCCGGCTCGCCGGCCGCAGGATGCGGCGCCTGGAAGCCCTCCGGCACCGCGAACTCGGACGTCGTCTCCGGCTCGGTGCCGGTTTCCGGGACCGCGATGCCCGCCGGGACGGCGAACTCCGACGTGATCTCCGGGTCGTACCGCGCCTCGTCCGACCTGGGCTTGCGGTCCTCCGCCTCCGTCACTGCCGTATTGCTCCCTGAACGACATCGCTACCTACGCCTCAGTATGCGCACTGCCCCCCAGGAGGCACGAAAAACGGGCCGCACACGCGCGTGTGCGGCCCGTTCTCCCAGCTGGGATGCGGGGGAGTCTCAGTGACCGCCCTGCTCCTTGAAGCGCTTGTAGGACCGCTCGATCTCGACCTCGGCGTCGGCGCGGCCGACCCAGTTGGCGCCCTCGACGGACTTGCCGGGCTCCAGGTCCTTGTAGACCTCGAAGAAGTGCTGGATCTCCAGGCGGTCGAACTCCGACACGTGGTGGATGTCGCGCAGGTGCTCCACACGCGGGTCGGTGGCCGGGACGCACAGCAGCTTGTCGTCGCCGCCGGCCTCGTCCGTCATCCGGAACATGCCGATCGTGCGGCACTTGATGAGGCAGCCCGGGAACGTGGGCTCGTCCAGGATGACCAGCGCGTCCAGCGGGTCGCCGTCCTCGCCGAGGGTGTTCTCGACGAAGCCGTAGTCGGTCGGGTAGGCGGTCGAGGTGAAGAGACGACGGTCCAGGCGGATCCGACCGGTCTCGTGGTCCACCTCGTACTTGTTCCGCGAACCCTTCGGGATCTCGATCGTGACGTCGAACTCCACCGGTGGCTCCTCCATGATCAACACATAGTTCTGGTGATTAAGTGTCCCTCACGCTGGTGTGTGATCGCGAAAGGGGCTGGTGGTCGTGCCAGAGCTGAGGCCTTGGCAGGCCGCGAAACCGCGGGTGCGCAGGCTCGCGGCCGCTGTGCGACCGGGTCTGCAACGCTGGACGGCCGCCACGAAGCCGCAGGTCACACGCCTGAGGCAGGCCGTGGAACCACAGCTCGCCCGGCTCAAGCGCGCGACCGGACCCCGGCCGGCCGGTCTGGTCCGCCCCCCTCGTCCTCGGACCCTCAGGACCTGGCAGTACACCGCGGGCGCCACCACGGCCGGGCTCGCGCTGGCCGCCGGTGTGGCGACCGCGGCGGGCCCCTGGGACGCCAACGGTCAGCGTACGGCCGAGCGGGACCGGGCGGCCGCCCTCCAGCGGCCGGGTGGCGCAGATCACGGCACCGGATCCGGCACCGCCGGCTCGGACCCCGGGGCCGCCCCGAGTGCCGGTCCCGTCCTGACGGGACTGGGCGGCGGCACCGACACCGTGAAGTCGGCGCCCACCGCGGGCTCCACCCAGAACCCCGCCGGGATCTCCCCGGCGGCCCTCAAGGGCGTCCTGGGGCCCCTCCTGGACGCCCCTGAGCTCGGCAGCACCCGCACCGCCGTCGTCCTCGACGTGGCCACTGGGAAACGCCTCTACGCCGAAGGCGCCGACACGGGGATGACCCCCGCCTCCACCACGAAGATCGCCACGGCGGTCGCCGCCCTGTCCGCCCTCGGCCCCGACCACCGCTTCACCACCCGCGCGGTCCTCGAACCCGGCACCAGGCAGGTCGTCCTGATCGGCGGCGGCGACCCGACCCTCACCGCCCGCCGGGACCCCGGCGACTGGGCCAGCCTGCGCACCCTCGCCACCGAGACGGCGAAATCCCTGTCCGCGCGAGGCATCGAACAGGTCACGCTGTCCTACGACACCTCGCTCTACACCGGCCCCGACCTGCACCCCATCGGCGTCAACGAGAACCTCGCGCGCGTGAGCCCCCTCATGGCCGACCAGGCCCGCACCGACGGCTCCACCAGCGGCCCCGCGCGCCGGGCGGCCGACCCGGCGGCCGACGCGGCACAGAAGTTCGCCGGATTCCTGGCCGACGCCGGTATCAGGACCTCGGGCCCCGGCACGGCCAAGGCGAGCCGCCGGGCCGCCACCCTCGCCACCGTCGCCTCGCCGCCGCTGTCCGCGGTCGTCGAGCGCATGCTCACCTACAGCGACAACGACATCGCCGAGGCCCTGGCCCGCCAGACCGCCCTGGCCGTCGGCAAACCGGCCGGCTTCGACGGCGGAGCGGCGGCCGTCGAAGCCCGGCTGACCCGGCTGGGCCTGCCGATGACCGGCGCCTCCTTCCACGACGGCAGCGGCCTGAACCGGGACGACCGGCTGACCGCGGACCTCCTCACCGCGCTGCTCGCCAAGGCCGCCGACGCCGACCAGCCGGGCTTGCGCGCGGTCCTCACCGGCCTGCCCGTGGCCCACTTCACGGGCACCCTGACCAGCCGCTACACGGACGGCGCGGCAGGCGTCGTACGCGCCAAGACCGGCACCCTGACCGGCGTCAACACGCTGGCGGGCACCCTCGTCGACCGGGACGGCCGGCTGCTGGCCTTCGCCTTCCTGACCGCGGACACGACGAATCCGCACGAGGCCCAGGCGGCCCTGGACCGCACGGCCACCGCCCTGGCCGGGCTGTAGGGCCCCCGCACCGCCGGCTCCGGTCCCGGCGGTCGCACGGCCTGCCCCAAGGGGGAGCGCTAACGTACGGTTGACGCATGACGAGCATCGGTGGCGCTGCTTCTTCTGGGATGGTCGACTGGAATCTCGCGGTGGCGACCGCGACCCGGCTCGTGCGGCCGGGACCCGAGGTGAGCCGCGACGAGGCCCGGGCCATCGTCGCGGAGCTGCGACGACACGCGAAAGCCTCGGAGGAACACGTCCGGGGCTTCACTCGTATGGGGACCGACGACGTCCACGACACCCCCGTCCTGGTGGTGGACCGGCCCGGCTGGGTCAAGGCGAACGTCGCCGGCTTCCGCGAACTGCTCAAACCCCTGCTCGACAAGATGCAGGAGCGCCGCTCCGGCACCCCGGGCGGCGCGGTCCTCGGCGCCGTCGGCGGCAAGGTCACCGGCGTGGAACTCGGCATGCTGCTGTCGTTCCTGTCCTCCCGGGTCCTCGGCCAGTACGAGACCTTCGCCCCCGCCTCCCGCGACCTCCCGGCGGACGAGAACGGCGGCGGCCGGCTGCTGCTCGTCGCCCCGAACATCGTCCACGTGGAGCGCGAACTCGACGTCCAGCCCCACGACTTCCGCCTGTGGGTGTGCCTGCACGAGGAGACCCACCGCACCCAGTTCACGGCCGTGCCCTGGCTGCGGGCCCACCTGGAAGGTGAGATCCAGGCGTTCCTGTCGGAGACCGACGTCGACCCGATGACCGTCCTCGAACGCGTCCGGGACGCCGCCCAGTCGCTGGCGGGCGGGCGGCCCGAGGCCGAGGAGGACGACGGCGGACGGTCGTTCGTCGAACTGGTGCAGACCCCGGCCCAGCGTGAGATCCTCGGCCGGCTCACCGCCGTCATGTCCCTGCTCGAAGGGCACGCCGACTTCGTCATGGACGGCGTCGGACCGGCCGTCGTGCCGACCGTCGCGGAGATCCGCGAGAAGTTCCAGCAGCGGCGCGCCAAGGGCGCCTCCCGGCTCGACATGACCCTGCGCAAGCTGCTCGGCCTGGACGCCAAGCTCCGCCAGTACCGGGACGGCGAGCGCTTCGTGCGGGGCGTCGTCGACCAGGTCGGCATGGACGGCTTCAACCGGGTGTGGACCTCCCCGAACACGCTGCCGACCAAGGCGGAGATCGCCAAACCGGCGGACTGGGTCGCGCGGGTGCACCGCAAGGCCGACTCGTGAACCGGGGGGCGTCCGGTGAGCCGGATCCGGCAGGCGAACGCCCCTTCAATCACCCGTCCGAGGGACCGTGAGCGATGGGTAGGCGTGCGATGCTCGGGGAACGCCCTGTTTCTGTCACCATCTACACACTCTGAGTGACCGATCTCGGGCTCACCCCCCGAAAACTTCATGAAGGGAACCGGACATGGGTCCCCATCCTGCGGTCGCGGCGATACGCCTGGCGGTCCGCCGCGTCCTCCACGACATCCTCACCGACCAGAGCCGCCTCAGCCGTACCGCCGGCGAACGCACCGGCGGGCGCATCACCGCGCGCCTCGCCCGCCCCTACGGCGACATCCCGGAGCAGACACCGAACGAGCGGACCCCCTCCCCGCTCGTCCTCGTGGCATGTTCCGGCGGGGCCGACTCCATGGCGCTCGCCTCCGCCCTCGCCTTCGAGGCCCCCAAACTCGGCGTCCGCGCGGGCGGCATCACCGTCGACCACGGGCTGCAGCCCGGCTCCGACCTGCGGGCCGAGGAAGTCGTCCTGAGACTGCGCGAGCTGGGCCTCGACCCGGTCGAGGCCATCACCGTGACCGTCGGCCGCGACGGCGGACCCGAGGCCGCCGCCCGCGACGCCCGCTACGCGGCCCTGGACGCCGCCCTGGAGCGCCACGGCGGCACCGCGATCCTGCTCGGCCACACCAGGGACGACCAGGCCGAGACCGTCCTGCTGGGCCTCGCCCGCGGCTCCGGCATCCGCTCGCTGTCCGGGATGGCCGCGGTCTCGGGGGCCGACGGCCGTTACCGGCGCCCCTTCCTCCAGCTGGACCGGCAGACCGCCCGCAAGGCCTGCATGGTCCAGGCCCTGCCCGTCTGGGACGATCCTCACAACGCGGACCCGGCGTACACCCGCTCCCGGCTCCGCCACGAGGGGCTTCCCGCGCTGGAGAAGGCGCTCGGCAAGGGAGTCGTCGAGGCCCTCGCCCGCACCGCCCAGCTCTCCCGCGACGACGCCGACGCCCTCGACACCTGGGCCAGCCAGGCCGAGGCCTCCGTACGGGACGCCACGGGCATGCTGGAGTGCGCGAAGCTCTACGCCCTGCCGCCCGCCGTCCGGCGCCGCATCCTGCGCCGCGCGGCCATCGAGGCGGGCGCCCCGGCCGGTTCCCTGTTCGCCCGGCACATCGAGGAAGTCGACCGCCTCATCACCGGCTGGCGCGGCCAGGGGGCCATCAATCTCCCCGGCAAAGTCGTCGCCCGGCGGCAGGGTGGCAGACTGGTGATTCGGCAAGGCTGAATCCCGACCTCCCGGAGAGCTCCTCCGGCGGGTGGGTAGGCCGGTGGGACGACCGACCGAAAGTGATGCGGGTGGACGCGAAAGACATGGGTGCCGACCTCCAGCAGGTGCTCATCACCAAAGAAGAGATCGACGCGAAGCTGGCCGAGCTGGCCGCGAAGATCGACGCGGAGTACGCGGGCAAGGACCTGCTCATCGTCGGCGTCCTCAAGGGCGCCGTGATGGTCATGGCGGACCTCGCCCGGGCGCTGTCCACCCCCGTCACCATGGACTGGATGGCCGTGTCCTCGTACGGCGCGGGCACCCAGTCCTCCGGCGTGGTGCGGATCCTCAAGGACCTCGACACCGACATCAAGGGCAAGCACGTCCTGATCGTCGAGGACATCATCGACTCCGGGCTGACCCTCTCCTGGCTGATCAACAACCTCGGCTCCCGGGAGCCCGAGACCCTGAAGATCTGCACCCTGCTGCGCAAGCCCGACGCGGCCAAGGTCGCCATCGACGTCGAGTGGGTCGGCTTCGACATCCCCAACGAGTTCGTCGTCGGCTACGGCCTCGACTACGCCGAGAAGTACCGCAACCTCCCGTTCGTCGGTACGCTCGCGCCCCACGTCTACGGCGGCTGAACCCCGGCTGATACGCCGGAGGGTCCACTTGCGTAAGACGATCGGGAACCCCAGCGGGTTTCGCGCCGTTGGAGCATGCAGAGACGGGTTCACCAGCCGTCGGAAGCAGCTTCGTGCGGCTTCGGGCCACCATGCTGGGGTACCGTCAGAAGAACTGTCTTATCAAACTCACTATGGCAGGAGGGACGGGGCGACACCGCTCCGTATGGATGGACGTGAAGCGATACTTCCGTGGGCCGGTCATGTGGATCGTGCTGGCCGTCCTTGCCGTGGTCGTGTTGATGCAGGTCGTCGGCTCGTCCGGCGGCTACAAGACGGTGGACACCGGCCAGGTCGTGGCGGCGATCAACGACAACAGGGTGGCATCGGCGAAGCTGACCACCGGTGACGAGCAGACCGTCAAGGTCACGCTCAAGAACGGCGAGAAGGTCGACGGCAGCTCGAAGATCCAGGCGAGCTACATCGGCGACCAGGGCGTGACCATCGCCAACACGCTGCAGACCAAGTACCAGGACAAGCAGATCCCCGACGGTTACACCGTCTCGCCGACCAAGCAGAACGCCTTCGTCGGCGTCCTGCTCTCCCTGCTCCCCTTCGTCCTCATCGTGGTCGTCTTCCTGTTCCTGATGAACCAGATGCAGGGCGGCGGCTCCCGGGTCATGAACTTCGGCAAGTCCAAGGCGAAGCTCATCACCAAGGACACCCCGAAGACGACCTTCGCGGACGTCGCGGGCTGCGACGAGGCCGTCGAGGAACTCCACGAGATCAAGGAGTTCCTCCAGGAGCCGGCCAAGTTCCAGGCCGTCGGCGCCAAGATCCCCAAGGGCGTACTCCTCTACGGCCGCCCCGGCACCGGCAAGACGCTGCTCGCGCGTGCCGTCGCCGGCGAGGCCGGAGTGCCCTTCTACTCGATCTCCGGTTCCGACTTCGTCGAGATGTTCGTCGGTGTCGGTGCCTCCCGAGTGCGTGACCTCTTCGAGCAGGCCAAGGCGAACGCCCCGGCGATCGTCTTCGTCGACGAGATCGACGCGGTCGGCCGCCACCGCGGCGCCGGCCTCGGCGGTGGTCACGACGAGCGCGAGCAGACCCTGAACCAGCTGCTCGTCGAGATGGACGGCTTCGACGTCAAGGGCGGTGTGATCCTCATCGCCGCGACGAACCGGCCCGACATCCTCGACCCGGCGCTGCTGCGCCCGGGCCGCTTCGACCGCCAGATCGCGGTCGACCCGCCGGACCTGCAGGGCCGTCTGGAGATCCTCAAGGTCCACCAGAAGGGCAAGCCGGTCGCGCCCGACGTCGACCTCGCGGCGGTCGCCCGCCGCACGCCGGGCTTCACCGGCGCGGACCTGTCGAACGTGCTGAACGAGGCGGCCCTGCTCACGGCCCGCAGCGACCGCAAGCTCATCGACAACCAGATGCTCGACGAGGCGATCGACCGGGTGGTCGCGGGCCCGCAGAAGCGGACCCGGATCATGTCGGACAAGGAGAAGAAGATCACCGCGTACCACGAGGGCGGACACGCCCTGGTCGCGGCGGCCTCCCCCAACTCCGACCCGGTCCACAAGATCACCATCCTGTCCCGCGGGCGCGCCCTCGGCTACACGATGGTCCTGCCGGACGAGGACAAGTACTCGACCACGCGCAACGAGATGCTCGACCAGCTCGCCTACATGCTGGGCGGCCGCGCGGCCGAGGAACTGGTCTTCCACGACCCGACCACGGGCGCCGCGAACGACATCGAGAAGGCCACGTCCACCGCTCGCGCGATGGTCACGCAGTACGGCATGACCGAGCGCCTCGGCGCGATCAAGTTCGGCGGCGACAACACCGAGCCCTTCCTCGGACGTGAGATGTCCCACCAGCGCGACTACTCGGAAGAGGTCGCCGCCCTGGTGGACGAGGAAGTCAAGAAGCTCATCGAGAACGCGCACAACGAGGCCTGGGAGATCCTGGTCGAGAACCGCGACGTCCTCGACAACCTCGTTCTCCAGCTCCTGGAGAAGGAGACCCTGGGCAAGGAGGAGATCGCCGAGATCTTCTCCGCCATCGTCAAGCGCCCGGCCCGGCCCGCCTGGACCGGTTCCTCCCGCCGTACGCCGTCCACCCGCCCGCCGGTGCTCTCCCCCAAGGAGCTCGCACTGACCAACGGGGCGAACGGCTCGACGCCGGCGATCAGCACGGTGAAGTCCACGGCGGCCGAGTCCGCCCCGGCGACCGAGCAGGCGCCGGAGGACCGGCCCGAGAGCTGACCCCACCGGCCCACCCGGCCCGGAATGGATGCCGCGCCCCCCAGGATCTAGCCTGGGGGCGCGGCATTTCGGTAATGCCTGCACATGAGGCGCGTGATCCACACGCGTACGGTTGAGGAACGAGGCATCAGATGACCGACCCCGTGACGCTGGACGGCGAGGGAACCATCGGCGAGTTCGACGAGAAACGCGCCGAGAACGCCGTACGCGAACTCCTGATCGCGGTCGGCGAGGACCCGGACCGAGAGGGTCTGAGGGAGACGCCGACGCGGGTGGCTCGGGCGTACCGGGAGATCTTCGCGGGGCTGTGGCAGAAGCCCGAGGACGTCCTGACCACCACGTTCGACATCGGCCACGACGAAATGGTGCTGGTGAAGGACATCGAGGTCTACAGCACCTGCGAGCATCACCTGGTCCCGTTCCGGGGCGTCGCCCATGTGGGGTACATCCCGGCGGAGAGCGGGAAGATCACGGGGCTGTCCAAGCTGGCCCGGCTGGTCGACGTCTACGCGCGCCGTCCTCAGGTGCAGGAACGTCTCACCACGCAGATCGCCGACTCCCTCATGAAGATCCTCGAGCCGCGAGGCGTGATCGTGGTCATCGAGTGCGAGCACATGTGCATGTCGATGCGGGGGATCCGCAAGCCCGGCGCGAAGACCATAACGTCGGCCGTGCGCGGCCAGCTCCGGGACGCGGCCACGCGCAACGAGGCGATGAGCCTCATCATGGCCCGCTGACCCCGGGCCGGGTCAGGCCACCGGCTCGGCTCCGCCGTGGTGGTTGTCGTCGTCCTCCGGGAGTCTGCAGACGCGCTCCAGGAAGAGGGCCGACGCTATGACGGCGATGCCCGCGACGACCGAGAAGGCGGCGTAGAGGGCCTGGTCGCGGCGGGTGGGGATGTCCAGGAGTTCCAGGAGGAAGAGGCCCGTGCCGCCGTACATGCCGGCGACCAGGGCCGCGACCAGGGCGCTGGCCTGGCCGAAGACGACCGCGCGGGCGGCCATCAGGGGGTCGACGCCCTTGGCGCCGGGGCGGCGCTCGCGCTGGGCCCTGAGCCGGGCGCGCAGCGAGAGCGCCGTGGAGAGCAGGACCACCGCGATCAGCGCCAGCACGATCGGGGCGGCCACCGGCACGCTGGGCAGGGTCCCCACCGAGTTCCACAGGCGGGCGCCCGCCCAGGACAGCACCGCCGCCACGACGAAGACGCCGGCCAGCACCCTGATCCGCAGCTCTTTCACTGTTTTCCTTCAGCTCCCCCGCAGCGATGTGGTCGTCTCGACCTTAACGACTACTCGGGCAGTCGGAGTTCCAGGTCCTCGCGCGCTGCCACGCCGTGCCGGGTGACCGCCGTCAGGAGGTCGGCGACCGAGCCGCGGCCGGGCAGCTGGGCCTCGGGGTCCACGTCGAACCAGGGCGCGAGCACGAAGGCGCGTTCGTGGGCGCGCGGGTGGGGGAGGGTGAGCCGCGGGTCGTCGGAGACGACGTCGGCGTACGCGACGATGTCGACGTCGAGGGTGCGCGGACCCCAGTGCTCGTCCCGCACCCGGTTGAACGCCTCCTCGATCGCGTGCGCCCGCTCCAGCAGGGAGGACGGCGGGAGGGTGGTCTTCAGCATGACGACCGCGTTGTAGTACGACGGCTGGCTGCCGGGCGCGACGCCCCACGGCTCCGTCTCGTACACCGGGGACACCGCCTTGATGCGGACGCCCGGGGTGTCCTCCAGGGCGTCGACGGCGCCCTGGAGGGTCTCCAGGCGGTTGCCGAGGTTGGAGCCGAGGGCGACCACGGCGCGTTTGGGGTTGGACAGGGTGGTGTCGGCGGCGTCGACCTGTTCGACGACGGAGGCGGGCACCGGCTGTACGGTCGGGTCGCTGGGCCCGCGCAGGGAGGATGCGGTCATACTCGGCTCCGGGTGATGGTGACGGTGACGTCGTCGAAGGGGACGGTGATGGGCGCGTCGGGCTTGTGGACGCAGACCTCGACCTCTCTTACCCCTTCGTGCTTCAGGCAGGCCTGGGCGATCCGCTCGGCGAGCGTCTCGATCAGGTTCACCGGCTCCCCCTCGACCACGGCGACGACCTCCTCGGCCACGATGCCGTAGTGCACGGTCTTCGCCAGGTCGTCGTCGGCCGCCGCGGGCCGGGTGTCCAGGCCCAGGACGAGGTCCACGAGGAAGGTCTGGCCCTCCTCGCGCTCCTTGGGGAAGACACCGTGGTGCCCACGGGCCCTCAGGCCGCGCAGCGCGACACGATCCACGCGAATCACTCCTGCAATCGTCGGTGACGGCGAGGTCGCGTCGCGTGCGGGCGACGGACCGGCCACACACGAATCTACCTGCGGGCACCGTCAGCACCGGGGTACGGAGCGGGCGCGTGCGCCGGGTGGGGCAGGGTTCACCGGGTGTTCTCCCTGGAGAACCCGGCGGCTCACGGGCCGGTCGCCGTGGCTACCGGCGAGTTCGTGATTCCAGCCACTTCTCGGCGCGGATGGGCCGCAGGGGTCGGTCCACGGGCGCGTCGCCGGGCGCGCCGGGGTCAGGAGGGCGTGTCCTCCTCCTCGTCCTCGTCGGTCTCGGAGAGCACCGGGGAGGCGTGGTGGGACCAGAGCTTCCAGCCGTCGTCGGTGCGCCGGAACACGTTCGTGGCGACGACCAGCTGACCGACCAGGGGTCCGAGTTCGTGGCTGCCCTCGGGCGCCGGGCCGCCGCTGAGGATGTTCTCGGTGCAGGTGACCAGGGCGGTGTCGCCGGTGACGGAGACGTGCACGTCGGTGAGGAAGAACTGGATGTAGTCGGTGTTCGCCATGATCAGCGCGTACGACCGCAGGACCTCGCCGCGGCCGGTCAGCACCGGCCAGCCGGGGTGTACGCAGGAGATCACGCCGGTGTCGGCGGGGTCGTGGTACTCCTCGTCGACGCCCAGGTCGGCGGGGGTGAGCCAGAGGCCGGAGACGGTCTCGAAGTCACCGCGCTCCAGTGCCTCGTAGAAGGCGGTGTTGGCGGCCTCGACGTGCTCGACGTCGGTGTGGGGGGCGCTCACCGGGCTCCCTCTGCGCGGTGGGGAGGGTTCTGCACGCCGGGCGCGGAGGTTGCCGCGCGCGCTCCCTCTATGGCGCGTGTGACGCGTACCGCGTCGGCCGTGGCACGGACCTCGTGCACGCGCACCGCCCACGCGCCGGCCTGCGCCGCGAGCGCGGAGACGGCGGCCGTGGCCGCGTCGCGCTCCCGGGCCGGCGGGGGCGCCCCCTCGGGTCCGGCGAGGACCCGGCCGAGGAACCGCTTGCGGGAGGCGGCGACGAGCAGGGGGTGGCCCAGGGCGTGCAGCCGGTCGAGGTGGGCGAGCAGGACCAGGTCGTGCTCGGAGTCCTTGGAGAAGCCCAGACCCGGGTCGACGACGATCCGGTCCGGGGAGACGCCGCCGGCGAGCACGGCGTCCACGCGCGCGTGCAGTTCGTCGAGGACCTCGATGACGACGTCGTCGTACACCCCCTTGACGTTGCCGCCCTCCAGGAAGCCGCGCCAGTGCATGACGACGAAGGGGGCGCCGGACTCGGCGACGACGGGGATCATGCCGGGGTCGGCGAGCCCGCCGCTGACGTCGTTGACGAGGGCGGCGCCGACGGCCAGGGCCTGCCGGGCGACGGAGGCGCGCATGGTGTCGACGGACACGACGACGCCTTCGGCGGCGAGGCCGCGGACGACGGGGACGACCCGGCGCAGTTCCTCGTCCTCGTCGACCCGGGTGGCTCCGGGGCGGGTGGACTCGCCGCCGACGTCGACCAGGTCGGCGCCCTCGTCCACGAGGGCGAGGCCGTGCTTGACGGCGGCCGTCGTGTCGAACCAGCGGCCGCCGTCGGAGAAGGAGTCGGGGGTCACGTTCACGACACCCATGACCGCGCACCGGTCCCATGCCGGAAGCCCTGTCACCTGGCCACGTCCGCTGTGGTTGTTCATACGTTCAGCGTAGGCCCAGGCCGGGCCCGGCAGCCCCGGTGGCCCGGGCGGAGCCCCTCCGGGCTGGAGGGGGAGGGGCTCCGCACGGGCCGGTCACGGGGTCGGGCCGGTCACGGGGTCGGGCCGGTCACGGGGTCAGGCCGCGCGGACGTCGCGTTCGGTGGCCTGGTGCGTGCACGGGCGGGCCGGCGCGGTGGTGCGGCGCAGGAAACGCGGGAGCGGGAGGGCGAGGTTGACGAAGCCCTCGGCCTGCATGGCGGCGAAGCCGATGCGCGGGAGGTCGCCGGGGGCCCGGTAGACCACGAAGCGCGGCTCCCAGCGCGGCTGGAACTTCGCGTTGAACTTGTACAGCGACTCGATCTGGAACCAGCGGGAGAGGAAGACCAGCAGGCCCCGCCAGGCGCGCAGCACCGGTCCCGCGCCGATCTTCTCGCCGCGGGCGAGCGCCGAGCGGAACATCGCGAAGTTGAGCGAGATCCGGGTGACGCCGAGTTTCGGGGCCGCCTGGAGGGCGGCCACGATGAGCAGTTCGTTCATGCCGGGGTCGGCCGAGCGGTCGCGGCGCATCAGGTCGAGGGAGACGCCGTCGGTGCCCCAGGGGACGAAGTGCAGGATCGCCTTGAGGTCGCCGTAGGGGCCGGGCTCCTCGTCGGTCTTGTGGGCGGTGGCGATCAGGCAGTCGCCGTCGGAGGGGTCGCCGATGCGTCCGAGGGCCATCGAGAAGCCGCGTTCGGTGTCGGTGCCCCGCCAGTCCTCCGCGGCCCGGCGGATGCGCTCCAGTTCGGCGTCGCCGAGGTCACGGATACGCCGTACCCGGGTTTCGTAGCCGGCTCGCTCGATGCGCTTGACCATCTGGCGCACGTTGCGCATCGCGCGTCCGGCGAGTGAGAAATCCGCCACGTCGACCACCGCCTCGTCGCCCAGTTCGAGGGCGTCAAGGCCGGTCTCGCGGGTCCACACCTCGCCGCCCGTCTCCGAGCAGCCCATGACGGCGGGGGTCCAGGAGTGGGCCTTGGCCTCGTCCATGAAGCGTTCGATGGCGCCGGGCCAGGCCTCGACGTCGCCGATCGGGTCGCCACTGGCGAGCATCACGCCGGAGACCACGCGGTAGGTGACCGCCGCCTTGCCGCTGGGCGAGAAGACGACCGCCTTGTCGCGGCGGAGCGCGAAGTGGCCGAGGGAGTCGCGGGCGCCGTGCTTCTCCAGGAGGGCGCGCAGCTGGGTCTCGTCCTGCTCGGTGAGGTGTGCGGCCGGGTGTTCGGGGCGGAACGCCAGGTAGATGGTGGTGACCGCGGTGATCAGGCCGAGCGCGCCGAGCGAGAAGGCGACCGTCCAGGAGGTGGAGCCCTCGTAGTCGACGGGGCCCTCGAAGCCGAACAGGCCGTACAGGACGTGCGTGAGGCGGTCGGCCAGGCTCGGGTCACCGATCGTGCGCTTGGGGTGGGCGCTGACGATGACCAGGCCGAGCGCGAGCGAGCCCGCGCCCATCAGGACGAAGTTGGCGAGCGCCCGCCACCGGCTGCGCGGGTCGGGCAGCGCCCTGAACTCGTCGCGGTGGATCACGAGGGGCACGAAGAGCGCCAGCGAGATGAGCACGCCGATGACGGAGTGCCGGTAGACGAACTGCGACACGGCGCCGGCCGGCAGCAGGACGACCGCGGCCCGCCAGGCCCGGCGCTTGCGCCGCTTGAGGCCGTGCGCGAGCAGCAGCAACAGCACGCCGACGCTGAGCGAGAGCGCGGCGGCGAACGGTCCGAGGGATCCGGGGAGCACCTCCGCGATGGCGTGCATACGGCTGTGCCGGAAGCGCGGGAACACGCCCGCCGCGATGTCCAGGACGCCCACGACGGCACACGCCCTGCCGACCAGGGCGGGGACGGCCTCCGGGCGGGGGCCGCGGACTATGCGCCGCGCCCGGCCTGATCGGCTCGGAACCTCGCTCGACAATTCCCCATCTATCCTGACAGACATCGCATCCCGTAGTTCTGCGAGAGACCTTGAACCCGGTGCCGATCGGGGCATCCGGCGACATTGCGCCCTCTAGGACGGTGTCTCGGGCGGAGAGGTTCACTCTCCACCGGAAAGCCGGTTCAAAGGACAGGGAAAGCCCGGGGCAAGCCTTGCTGAAAGCAGTGGGCGGCACGGGGGAAAGCGCAGGCAGGAAGCACCTCATGGGTCTCACGAGCAATAAAGTGCTGGCATTGACGATCTTGTGCGCCGTGCTGCTGTTCGTCGGCACGGTATGGCTGTGGCCCCGGCTCGCCCGGCGGAACTGGCGTGCCGTCAGCGGCCGCGTCGGTCTTTTGCTGGCCACCCAGCTGGCGCTCTTCGCGTGCGTGGGGATCGCCGTCAACCAGGCTTTCGGTTTCTATGCCAGCTGGGCGGACCTGATGGGCACGGAGACCGACCAGGGTGTCGTCGTCGACCACACGGCGAGCGGCCAGGCGGGCAGCCCGGTCCGCCTGGTGGGCACGTCCCAGGTGCACGGCCTGGGCGGTTCGCTGCCCCGCACGGCAGGTCAGGTCCAGCAGGTCGACATAGTCGGCCGTACGACGCACATCGCCACGCCCGCGTACGTGTACCTGCCGCCGGAGTACTTCCAGCCGCAGTACCGCACGCGCACCTTCCCCGTGGCCGTCGTCCTCAGCGGCTATCCCGGCACCGCGAGCGCGCTGGTCGACAAGCTGCACTACCCGCGCACGGAGCAGCACCTGGTGCGGGCCGGCCGGATGCGGCCGACGATCCTGGTGATGCTGCGGCCCACGGTCGCGCCGCCCCGGGACACCGAGTGCGTCGACGTGCCGCACGGACCGCAGACCGAGACCTTCTTCGCCAAGGACCTGCCCGACGCCGTACGCGCGCACTACCGGGTCGGGAAGCAGGGCGGCTGGGGGATCCTCGGCGACTCGACGGGCGGCTACTGCGCGCTCAAGCTCGCGATGCACCACCCCGGGACGTACGCGGCCGGCGCCGGGCTCTCCCCGTCCTACAAGGCGCCCATCGATCCCACGACCGGTGATCTCTTCCAGGGCGACCAGAAGCTGAAGAACCGCGCGAACCTGTGGTGGTTCCTCGCCCACGAACCGGCTCCGGACACCTCCCTGCTGGTCACCAGCAGCAAGATCGGAGAAACCGACTACAAGGACACGCTGAAATTCATCGCGCGCGTGGAGGCGACCAACCGCACCCGGATCTCGTCGATCATCCTCGACAGCGGAGGTCACAACTTCAATACCTGGCGCCGCGAGATCCCGGCGACGCTGGAGTGGATGAGCGGGCGATTGGGCGAAGGCTGAACGCGGGCTTCCGCCGCTTCCTGCGAAGACTTCGCCGGCGCTGTGTTTTTACGGCCCGGGGCACCATCATTCGCCTACGCGCGGTAAGTTTCTGGCCATGCCACGTGGACGCCACCGTCATTCCCCGCCCTTGCACAGGCTGTTGCCTCCGTCGGCGATCGCCGGTGTCTCCCTCGTCTGCGCTCTCGGCCCCTGGCTGTCCTCCCAGCCGACGGTGCTGCGCACCCTGGCCGCGATAGCCGCGGCCACCGCTGCCGTCGGCGCCGCGGTGATGCGGCGCTGGGACAGCGAGGCGGGCAAGCAGGTGGCCGACCTCACGCGCGCGCGGGCGAGCGACGAGTGGCGCCACGAGGAGCGGATCGCCGAGCTGGAGACCGACCTCGAGGAGTCGCGGGAGCTGCGGACCAAGCTGGAGCAGCGGCTGCGCGCCAAGCGTGCGGAGCTGGCGGGGCTGCGCAACGAGCACGCGGCCCTGCTGCGCCGCTACGCCACGGCCGAGACCGAGCGCGCCAGCGCCCTGGAAGGCCGCCGGCTGCTGGAGATCGAGGCCGCGGAACCGTCCAACGCGCTGCCCGCCGCCCGGAGCGGGGACGAGCCCGCGCAGGCCGCCGGCCGTCCGACGGAGGCGGCGGAGCCGGCGGGCGAGGAGCCGAAGGCCGGGGCGGCGGTCACCGAGCCGACTCCCGGCATCTTCTCGCCGGAGGGTTCCAAGCTGTTCCTGCGGGCCAAGGTGGCACTGGCCCGGTTCGACCAGGGTGACGCCCCGGCGGCCGAGGCCGGTGCGGACACCGGGGCCGGGACGGAGCCGGCCGTCGGAGCCGGGGCACCGGAGGCCGGGGCCGCGCGGGAGGACGAGGAACAGGGGAAGCCCGGGGCGGCCGACGGGCACGCGCGCGCGGTCGCCGCCACCACGGCCGGGCCGGAGGGCCCGGAGGGCATCGCCCCGGCGGCTGCCGAGGCCGAGGAGGACGCCGCCGACACCCCCGCGCCGTCCGCCAACTCCGTACCGCCCTCGGGGCACTTCACGGTGCCGACCGCGGTGGCCGTGCTGCCGGCCGCGCCCATCCCGCGCCCGCTGGTCACCGGTGGTTTCGACTTCTTCGGCACGCAGAAGGGGGCGTCGGCGGGCGGCCTCGACACCATGCACAACGAGGACCTCGCGGACGTCGTCGGCCAGGAGGCGCTCGCGCTCCACAAGGCCGAGTCCGAGGCCGAGTTCAAGGCCGCGGACCCGGGGGCCCGGGGCGTCGGCCAGGTCATCGACCTGACCGCGCACGACGAGACGGAGCAGATCAACCTCGGGGGCCTCCGCAGCGCCGCCTCCTGAAGCGGCGCAGCCTCCTGAACCCGCGACGACACCGAGCCGGGACCCACACGGGGTCCCGGCTCACGTCGTCCGGGGGCTCGGCACTACGACCGCGGTCCGGCCGGCCGCCAGACCATGCGGCGGCCTGGGCGACCCCCGGGCCATGCGGCGGTCCGGGCGGCCGTCAGGCTGTGCGGCGGTCTGGGCGGTCTCCAGGTCATGCGGTGGTCCGGGCGGCCGTCAGGTTGTGCGGTGGTCTGGGCTGTCTCCGGGCCGTGTCCGCGGTCTGGGCGGTCTCCGGGCCCATTTCCGCGGTTCGGGCGGTCTCCAGGTCATGCGGTGGTCCGGGCGGCCGGCAGGTCGCCGGCGGTCCCGGCGGCGTCAGGCCATCCAGCGGTCCGGGCGGGCGGTTCGGCGGCCCGTTCGGGAGCGTTCGGCCTGTTCCCGTAGCAGCGCGCCGGCCTCCTCGGCGTCCCGCAGGCGGGCCGTGACCGACTTGTTGGCTCCCGTGTCCACATGGACGTCCGCGAGCCGCCACAGCCGCCCCCAGGGCCCCTGCGTCAGCCGTACGCTCTGGACCTTGGCGTGCGGGACGAGCGACAGCTTGCGGCGCAGCAGTCCGTGCCGCGTGGCGAACACCGCGTCCGTGACGGCCAGGCCGTGGCCGCGCCACCACAGCGGGACGCACCACCTGGCCCGCCCCGGCGGCCGCAGCAGCTCGCCGGGCACGGTCACCCCGGGCAGCACGCGCGCGACGACCGACTCGGCGACCGCGCGCGGGGCGACCGGCACCAGCACGGAGTTCTCCGAACCCGCCACGTCCAGCTCCACCCGGACCCAGCGCAACGGCCGCCACAGCAGCGGCTCCACGATCCGCACCGTCTGCACCCGCCCCGGCGGCACCGTCTCGTGCGTCCGGTCCAGCAGCCCGTGGTCGATGCGCAGCCCGTCCGGGGACTCGGCGAGCGTCCAGTCGTACTCCGAGACGAACCGTCCCACGCTGGCCGTGGCCGCCGCGCCGAGCAGCGGCAGGGCGGTGGCGAGGACGGTCCACACACTGTGCGTGCCGATCCAGAGGAAGGGCGGTACGACGAGGGCGGCGGCCAGCGAGCCCCAGGTGGCACCCGTCAGCACGAGGGAGAGCGCGAGCTTGTTCGGGGGGACCCGCATCAGCTCCTGCGCCGGTGCCTCGCCGACCTCGTGGGCCGTCTCGGGGGCGAACCCGGCGGCGCGCGCGAGCAGCTCCGCACGGAGCGTCCGCGCCTCCCCCTGGCCCAGGAAGGCGAGTTCGTCCTTCTTGTCGGTGCCGACGACGTCTATGCGCAGCTTGGCGACGCCCGCCACGCGCGCGAGGAGCGGCTGGGAGACGTCGACGGCCTGGATCCGCTCCAGCCGGATGTGCGCGGTGCGCCGGAACAACAGGCCGGTCCGTATGCGCAGTTCGCTCTCGGTCACCGAGAAGTAGGTGAACCACCAGGTGAGGAAGCCGTAGAGGGCGCCCGCCGCGACCAGGACGGCGAGGCCGCCGAGCAGCATGGTCGTGGTCAGCTTCGTCAGCTGGACCTGCGCCTGGTTCGGGTCGTGCACCGCCCAGCCGGCGATCACCGCGACCGGCGCCCACGCCCGCCGGAACGGCGTCACGGGGTGCAGCCGCCGCTCGGTGACGGCCTCCTCGGGGCGTATGGCGCCCTCGGCGCCGGGCGTGCTCACAGACCCGCCGATCGGGCCTCGCCGAGCTCGGTGAGCCGGTCGCGCAACCGCTCCGCCTCGGCCGGTTCGAGGCCGGGGATGGTCGCGTCGGTGGCCGCGGCCGCGGTGTGCAGCTGCACGCTGGCCAGGCCGAAGTGGCGCTCGACGGGCCCCGAGGTCACCTCCACCAGCTGCATCCGCCCGTACGGCACCACGGTCTCCTCGTGCCACAGCACCCCGCGGCTGATCAGCAGGTCGTCGGCCCGCTCGGCGTACCGCCAGGACCGCCAGTTGCGGCCCAGCAGCACCCAGCCCCAGGCCAGCGCGGCCAGCGGCAGCAGGGCGAACGCCGCCCACACCGCGCCCGCCAGCAGGCCGAGCAGCAACGCCACGGCCAGGGCGGTCAGCCCCAGCCACACCGCCAGCAGCAGCCGGCGCATCCGCAGCAGGCCGGGCGGCAGCCCCGTCCAGACCGGCTCGGTACCCGTCGTCCCGGCGTCGGCCGGGCTCCCCGTCTCCATACGGTCAGCGTACGTAGGGGAGACTGGTTCCATGACTCCTACGACCCAGACGACGGTCGGGATCGGCGGCGCCACGGAGAGCACCGACATGGTGCTCAACATCGGCCCCCAGCACCCCTCCACGCACGGCGTGCTGCGGCTGAGGCTGGTGCTGGACGGGGAGCGGATCGTCTCCGCGGAGCCGGTGATCGGCTACATGCACCGGGGTGCCGAGAAGCTCTTCGAGGCGCGCGACTACCGGCAGATCATCATGCTCGCCAACCGCCACGACTGGCTGTCGGCCTTCTCGAACGAGCTGGGCGTGGTGCTCGCCGTCGAGCGCATGCTCGGCATGGAAGTGCCGGTCCGCGCGGTGTGGACGCGCACCCTGCTCGCGGAGCTGAACCGGGTGCTCAACCACCTGATGTTCCTCGGCTCCTATCCGCTGGAACTGGGCGGGATCACCCCGGTCTTCTACGCGTTCCGCGAGCGCGAGGTGCTCCAGAACGTCATGGAGGAGGTCTCCGGGGGGCGGATGCACTACATGTTCAACCGGGTCGGCGGCCTCAAGGAGGACCTGCCGGCCGGCTGGACCGCACGCGCGCGTGCGGCCGTCTCCGCGGTGCGCTCCCGGATGGACGTCTTCGACGACCTGGTCCTCGGCAACGAGATCTTCCGCGGCCGCACCCGGGGCGTCGGCGCCCTCACGCCGGAGGCCGTGCACGCGTACGGCGTGAGCGGGCCCATCGCGCGTGCCTCGGGGGTCGACTTCGACCTGCGCCGCGATGAGCCCTACCTGGCCTACGGCGAACTCCACGACACCCTCAGGGTGGTGACCCGCGCCGAGGGCGACTGCCTGGCCCGTTTCGAGTGCCTCCTGGAGCAGACGCACAACGCCCTGGACCTGGCCGACGCCTGCCTGGACCGGGTCGCCGAACTGCCGCCGGGACCGATCAACCAGCGGCTCCCCAAGGTCCTCAAGGCACCCGAGGGGCACACCTACGCCTGGACCGAGAACCCCCTCGGCATCAACGGCTACTACCTCGTCAGCAAGGGCGAGAAGACCCCGTACCGGCTGAAGCTGCGCTCCGCGTCGTACAACAACATTCAGGCGCTTACCGAACTGCTGCCGGGGACCCTGGTCGCGGACATGGTCGCGATCCTGGGGTCGATGTTCTTCGTGGTGGGGGACATCGACAAGTAGCGGCTCAGCCGAGCGGGTTGTCCACGGCCACCGGCTGGAGCAGCCAGCCGAAGTCGCCCAGGCCGCCGGGGGCGACGAGTTCGGCGGCCTCACCGGCGGTCGAGAGGGCGCGCACGTAGGCGGCGGGGTGGGTGGAGGCGAGGGTCAGCGGGGGGCGTGCGGTGATCAGGCCCAGGGCGCGCAGGGCGTCGCGCTGGGTGCACAGCAGCGGCTCGGGCAGTCTGAGCGCCGTGTCGAGCGCCGCGCACGCGTCCAGCGCGACGTGCGCCGTGATGTCGCAGGACCCGTCCGGCACGGGCGCCGTCCCGCGTCCCTCGCGAAAGCCGGTGAGCGTCCCGAACGGGGGGCGGGTGCGCACGGTGTGCGCGTAGTCCACGGCCACCGCGAGCCCCCTCTGCAGGCCGGCCACGGCGGACGCCCAGGCCCGGTCCCGGGGCAGTCCGATCTCCGCGCGCTGCCCCGGCTCGCTGCCCAGCGGCCACCACCGTTCGAGCCACTCCGCGTCGGCGCCCGACACCCGTTCCCCGAGCACTTCGGTGCCGTCCCGCCGGACCAGGACGAGGCGGGGCGTCCCGGCCGCGTCCACCTCGGCGACGTCGACCGGGACGTTGTCCAGCCACTCGTTGGCGAAGAGCAGGCCGGTGACCGTGCGCGGGAGTTCGGACAGCCAGGTGACGCGGTCGGGGAGGCGGGACGGGCGGTCGGCGATCTCGACGGCGTACGCGCGCGTGCGTGCCGCCACGTCGGCCGGCAGGGCGGCGAGGACGCCGGTGACCAGTTCGCCGCGGCCCGCGCCCATGTCGACGAAGTCGAGCGTCCCGGGCCGGCCGAGGGCCTCGTCGACCCGGCACAGCAGCTCGGCCACCGCCTCGGCGAACAGCCCCGACGCGTGCACCGACGTGCGGAAGTGCCCGGCCGGGCCCTCCGGGCGGCGGTAGAAGCCGTCGGGGCCGTACAGGGCCGCCTCGGTGGCCGCACGCCAGCCACGGGCGTCCTCGGCCGTCTCTCGCGTCGCCTCATCCGTCACTCGGCCAGACTAGGCGCACAGGTGATCACCTTCTCCACCTTGGGGAGTACGCGCGCGGAACAGGGATCGGCCCTCCGGTTGACCCCTGCACCTGTCGCACATCCCTACTCTGGGTTACGTGCAGCGCCTCTATGACTTCCTCCGCAGGCACCCGACATGGGTCGACACCTTCTGGGCCGTCGTCCTGTTCGGGCTCTCCGGCGCGAGCGCCTGGAGGCTCGACCACGGGCGGGACCACCACGGCTCGACCGCCGCCATGGTGGCCGTGTCGGTCGTCATGGGGGTCGTCGTGGCGCTGCGCCGCCGGTTCCCGGAGCGGATGCTGCTGCTGGCGGCGGCCACCGGCCTGGCCCAGCTGGTCCTGGACGTGGAGACGACCGTCGCCAACTTCGCCATGCTGGTGATCGTCTGCACGAACGCCGCGATCGGCGCGCGCTGGGCGTCCCGGTTCGGCCTGTACGCCGGGCTGTGCGCGGCTTCCCTGGCGGAGATCCGCTGGCCGCAGCAGGACGCGAGTTTCCCCGGCCGCGTCGCGATCGTGCTGTTCCAGACGGTGCCGTTCGTGCTGGCCTGGGTGCTCGGCGACTCCATGCGCACCCGCCGTGCCTACTTCGCGCAGCTGGAGGAGCGTGCCGCCCGGCTGGAGAAGGAGCGCGAGGCACAGGCCAAGGTCGCGGTCGCCGCGGAGCGTGCCCGGATCGCTCGGGAGCTGCACGACGTGGTGGCGCACAACGTGTCGGTGATGGTGGTCCAGGCCGACGGCGCCGCCTACGTCCTCGACGCCGCCCCCGACCAGGCCAGGAAGGCCCTGGAGACGATCTCCTCCACCGGCCGCCAGGCCCTCGCCGAGATGCGCCGCCTGCTGGGCGTGCTGCGCACCGGCGAGCACAAGGAGGTCGGCGAGTACGTTCCGCAGCCCGACGTCGAGCAGATCGACGAGCTCGTGGAGCAGTGCCGCACCTCCGGGCTGCCCGTCGACTTCAAGGTCGAGGGCACCCCGCGCCCGCTGCCCAGCGGCGTCGAGCTCACGGCGTACCGGATCGTGCAGGAGGCGCTCACCAACACCCGCAAGCACGGGGGCCCCGACGCGGGGGCCAGCGTGCGGCTGGTCTACTTCGACGACGGGCTGGGCCTGCTGGTGGAGGACGACGGCAAGGGCGCCCCGCACGAGATGTACGAGGAGGGCGGCGCCGACGGCCAGGGCCACGGCCTGATCGGCATGCGCGAGCGGGTCGGCATGGTGGGCGGCACCCTCGACGCGGGCCCCCGCCCTGGCGGAGGATTCCGCATCAGTGCCCTGCTGCCGCTCAAACCGGCGCATTGACGCTGACGCACGCCCCCGGTTGACACCTGTCACGCCCCGGAGATTCCGGGCGTGGGCAGACAAACGGAAACGGAAGAGGAGCCGATGACGATCCGTGTGATGCTCGTCGACGACCAGGTGCTGCTGCGCACCGGGTTCCGGATGGTGCTCGCCGCCCAGCCGGACATGGAGGTCGTCGCGGAGGCGGGCGACGGCGTCGAGGCCCTCCAGGTGCTGAGGTCCACCGCCGTGGACGTCGTGCTCATGGACGTGCGCATGCCCAAGCTGGACGGCGTGGAGGCCACCCGGCGCATCTGCGTCGAACCCGATCCGCCCAAGGTGCTCATCCTGACCACCTTCGACCTCGACGAGTACGCCTTCTCCGGACTGAAGGCGGGCGCCTCCGGCTTCATGCTCAAGGACGTGCCGCCCGGCGAACTGCTGGCGGCGATCCGCTCCGTGCACAGCGGCGACGCGGTCGTGGCGCCGTCCACCACCCGCCGGCTGCTCGACCGCTTCGCGCCGATGCTGCCCTCCGCGGGCAAGGAGCCCCGGCACCAGGAGCTGGAGCGCCTCACCGACCGTGAGCGCGAGGTCATGGTGCTGGTCGCGCAGGGCCTGTCGAACGGCGAGATCGCGAGCCGCCTGGTGCTGTCCGAGGCGACCGTGAAGACCCACGTGGGCCGCATCCTCACCAAGCTCGGACTGCGCGACCGCGTCCAGGTCGTCGTCCTCGCCTACGAGACCGGTCTGGTCCGGGCGGGCGGCGGACTCGGCTGACGCACTCCGCGCGACAGGACCGCCGTCCGGAGCGGGCGCGGTCTAGGACGTGCCGTCGGCGGCGGCCTCGTGGTGCTCCGGGTCCAGGCGCTCGACCGCCTGCCCGCTCCAGGCGCGGATGACCGCCGTCTGCTCGGGGGTCAGCGAGTCGAGGAAGTGGCGGCGGATGTTGGCGCCGTGCACGAGGACGGCGTTCCGGGCGGCGTCGCGGCCCTCGGGGGTGAGCCCGACCCCGGCGCGGCGACCGTCGGCCCCGTACCGGGTGCGCTGGACGAAGCCGCGTTTCTCCATGCGCGTCAGCTGGTGCGAGACGCGGCTCTTGTCCCAGTCGAGCGACTCGGAGAGCTCGCCGACCCGCATCTCCCGGCCGGCGGCCTGCCACAACGTCACCAGCACGCTGAACTCGGGCTTCGAGATGCCGCAGGCGCCCTGCAGACCGCGTTCCAGCTCCCTGGTGAGCAGGCGCTGCGCCCGCATCCAGGTGTCCCAGAGCTCCCACTCCTCGGGTTCCAGCGCTCGCGTCTCCGTCATGTCGCCGAGACTACCGCGAGCAGCAGTGTTGTCACATCAACTCATTCTCTTCTAGAGTTGACGTATCAACTCACTCCGTTAAGGAAGACCATGCCGCTCCGCATCGCGCTCATCCTCGGAAGCACCCGCCCCGGACGCCGCGGCGACCAGATCGCCGCCTGGGCACTGGAGGCCGCCCGTGCCCACGGCGGCGCCGACTACGAACTCGTCGACCTCGCCGACCACGACCTCGGCAACCTCGACGAACCCGGCAACCCGAGCTTCCAGCAGTACCAGCACGACCACACCCGCGCATGGGGCGCGCTCATCGACAGCTTCGACGGCTACGTGTTCCTCGTCCCCGAGTACAACCACGCCTACCCGGGAGCCCTGAAGAACGCCCTGGACTACGTCTACCGGGAGTGGAACGACAAGGCCGCCGGGATCATCAGCTACGGCGGCTGGGTGGCCGGGGCGCGGGCCGCCGAGGCGCTGCGGCTCGTCCTCGCCGAGCTCCAGGTGGCCACGGTCCGCGCCCAGCCCGCGATCTCGACGCACGCCTCGTTCGGCACCGGTGCCTTCGTACCCCAGGAGGGCCTCGACACCGCCGTGCAAGGGATGCTCGACCAGCTGATCGCCTGGTCCGGGGCGCTGCGCGGGGTGCGCCGGGCCAGGGCGCAGCCGGCCACGGCAGCCTGAGACCCGGTCCGGGACCGCACCCCCGCTAGGGCCTGTCTGACAATTCCCGCCTGCCTTGCGACGCCATGCACGCTCCCCCAGCCTTCGGCCGGGGGGACCCCCAGAGCACGCACCTGACGCCGCGAGGCCGCCCTCCGGGCGACGACGGGAATTGTCAGACAGGCCCTAGCGGAGTATGCCCTCCAGGAAGTCGCTGCCCAGCCGGGCGACGACCGTGACGTCCAGCTGGTGCAGCACGTAGCGGCCGCGGCGGCGCGTCGTGACCAGGCCCGCCTTCTTGAGCACCCCCAGGTGCCGGGACACCTCCGGCGCCGACAGGCCGTGCACCTGCGCCAGCTCGCTGGTGGTGTACGCGCTGCGCGCCAGGAACCGGCACAGCCGCATCCGGACGGGATGGGAGAGCGCGGCCATCCGCAGCGTCAACTGCTCCACCGACGCCGGGGTGGCCAGCTCCGGTGAACCGACCGGGTAGTGCAGCACCGGCTGCCAGCCGTAGCGGTGCAGCACCATCAGGTGCGGCCAGCCGAGGCTCGTGGGCACCAGCAGCAGGCCGTCGACGTCCGTCACCGTGTGGCCGTCGGTCAGCTTGTCCACGGTGATCCGCGAGGCGGCCTCGTCGAGCGTCACCGCGGGTGAGACGGCGGCCAGCGCCTCGGCCAGCCCCTTGTGCCGCAGCAGCTCGGTCTTGTGCCGGGCGTCGGCCGCCAGCTGGTGGCGCAGCCGCGACCAGGCCTCGTCGAAGAACGCCGCCGCGCAGTCAGCCAGGAACCGGCGCAGCCACGCGCGCACGCTCGGCGGATCGTCGAGCAGCCGCTGGGCGAAGCGGACCTGCCGCGGGCCGCGCGAGGCCGCCACCTCCAGCGCCCGGCGCCGCACGACGGGGTCCGACAGGATGTCCGGTGCCTTCGTGTCGTACGGCCACACGCAGGTGAACTCCAGGGCGGCGTCCACGAACTGCCCGTCCGTCAGCTTGTCCAGCTGGTCCAGCTCCTCCGCGAACGTGCCGCCCGGGACGGCGCCCGGTACGCCCGCGAACGGCAGGAACAGGTCGGAGAACGTCGACCGCCACAGGAAGTCCGCCTCGCACATCCGGTCCGCCAGGTCCGGCTCCAGGCGCGCGGTCACGCCCGTCACCCAGGCCTGGAGACCGGGATGGTGCCCTGGCTCGGACAGCGCGTGCAGCGCCATGCCGAGCTCGGCCAGCGCAGAGGGCACGACGGCGACCCTCTCCGGCCGCAGCCCCGCGATGTCGATGCGCACGCTCATGTGCCCATCGTGCACCCCGCCACCGACAACGCCCCCGCGGGCGCTTCGGCGACGGGGTTCACGGCAACCGTGCCACGAAGTCCGCGACCGCCGCCCGTACCTCCTCGCCCGTCCAGTCCAGACCCGCCGCCGTCACCGTCACCTCCGTCATCGAGACGCCCGGTCCCTTCGTCGCCCAGAAGCCCGCGAAGAGGTAGGTGCCGGTCTCCTCGGCCTGCCGGAGCGCCGCCTCCGTCAGCGCGTCCGCCTCGTACGGCAGCCAGACCTGGAACTGGTGGGTGTGCGGTTCCCCGGGATGCACCCGCGACCAGGGGACGCCGGTTTCCGTGAAGCCCTCGCCCAGTGCCGCGGCGACCACGCGCGCGTGCCGCACGTAGTCCGGGAGGCGCGGGAGTTCGCGATCCAGGCCGACGAGAGCGGCGAGGGCGGTCGGGAACTGCTGGAAGACCAGCCCGCCGTACCGGTGGCGCCAGGCCTTCGCCTCCTCGATCAGAGGAGCGGGGCCGGCCAGAGCGGCGCCGCCGAAACCGCCGAGGGACTTGTAGAACGACACGTAGACGCTGTCCGCGAGGTCCGCGATCTCGGGCAGGGGGCGGCCGAAGTGGACGGTGGTCTCCCACAGGCGGGCCCCGTCGAAGTGCACCACCGCGTCGCGGTCCCGGGCCGCCGCCACGACCTCGGTGAGCTCCTCCCAGGAGGGCAGCACGAAACCGGCGTCCCGCAGGGGAAGTTCCAGCATGAGGGCCCCGAAGGGCTCCTCGAAGTCGCGTATCTCCCGGGCGGTGGGGAGCCGGGGCTCGCGGGTGACGCGCACCGTGCGCAGGCCGGCCACTTCACGGAAGGCGTCGCGTTCGTGCACCTCGGGGTGGGCGAGGGCGTGCAGGGCGACCGTGGCGTTGCCGGTGCGGCCCGCCCAGCAGCGCAGGGCGACCTGCTGGGCCATCGTGCCGGTCGGGAAGAACGCGGCGGCCTCCGTGCCCAGCAGGGCCGCGACCCGCTTCTCCAGCGCCTCGACGACGCCGTTGCCGTAGACGTCCACGGCCTCGTCCAGGTCGTACACCCCGGCCGCCGCCTCCTGGAGCAGCGCCAGCTGATCGCGGAGCGAGGCGCGCAGGTTCACGCGCGCGAGGACGCGCCCGGCCGCCCGGTAGGCGGCCGCGCGCCGCTCCCGGAGGCGTTCCTGGGCGGTCTCGTCCTGGGCGGTCTCGTCCGGGGCCGTCTCGTCCGGGGTGGTCTCGTCCGGGGCGGTCTCGTTCTCGGGGTTGTCGTTCATGCCGTGCATGATGCCCGGCGTGTTCCCGCGCGATGTGACGGGTCACCCACAGCCTGTGGACGGCCAACCGCACCCGGACCCGATAGCGTTAACATGACGAGAAATCGTCCGGTACCCAGAGCGGACTGGAACGGGAAGGCCACCGTCGCGTGAGTACAGTCCAACACCCAGACCCCAGCGACCGCCCCGCACGCCTCACCGTGGGCGTCGTCGGCGCCGGCCGCGTCGGCCCCGCACTCGCCGCGTCCCTGCAGCTCGCCGGGCACCGCCCGGTCGCCGTCTCCGGGGTCTCCGACACCTCCCGGCGGCGCGCCGAGGCGATGCTGCCCGACGTCCCGCTGGTACCGCCCGCCGAGGTCCTCCAGCGCGCCGACCTGGTGCTCCTGACCGTCCCCGACGACGCCCTGCCGGGCCTGGTGACGGGCCTCGCCGAGACCGGCGCGGTACGCCCGGGACAGCTGCTGGTGCACACCTCCGGACGGTACGGCGCGAAGGTCCTCGACCCCGCCCTGCGCGCGGGCGCGCTGCCGCTGGCCCTGCATCCCGCGATGACCTTCACGGGGACACCGGTGGACGTACAGCGGCTGGCCGGCTGCGCGTTCGGCGTCACCGCGCCCGAGGAGCTGCGGCTGGCGGCGCAGGCCCTGGTCATCGAGATGGGCGGCGAGCCGGAGTGGATCCTGGAGGAGAACCGCCCGCTCTACCACGCGGCCCTCGCGCTCGGCGCGAACCACCTGGTCACCCTGGTCGCCCAGGCCATGGACCTGCTGCGCACCGCCGGTGTGGAGGCCCCCGACCGGATGCTCGGCCCGCTGCTGGGCGCGGCCCTGGACAACGCCCTGCGCTCCGGTGACGCGGCGCTGACCGGGCCGGTCGCGCGCGGGGACGCGGGCACCGTGGCCGCGCACGTCACGGAGCTGCGCAGGCACGCCCCGCAGGCCGTCGACGGCTACCTGGCGATGGCCCGCGCGACGGCCGACCGCGCCCTGGCGCACGGTCTGCTGAAGCCGGAGCTCGCCGAGGACCTCCTCGGCGTCCTCGCGAACCGTGCCGTCGACGGGAACGGCACCGACGGCACCGACGGCACCGAGGGGAACGCCCGATGACGACCGCCCTGCTGAGCACCGCAGACGAACTGCGCGCGCGGGAGCGCCACGGCCGCCGCGCCGTCGTGATGACCATGGGAGCCCTGCACGAGGGCCACGCCACGCTGATCCGCGCCGCGCGCGAAGCCGCGGGCCCGGACGGCGAGGTCGTCGTCACGGTCTTCGTCAACCCGCTGCAGTTCGGGGCGGGCGAGGACCTCGACCGCTATCCGCGCACGCTGGAAGCCGATCTGAAGCTCGCCGAACAGGCGGGCGCCGACGCCGTCTTCGCCCCCTCGGTCGACGAGGTCTACCCGGGCGGCCGGCCCCAGGTGCGGGTCACCGCGGGGCCGATGGGCGACCTCCTGGAGGGCGCCTCGCGTCCCGGGCACTTCGACGGCGTCCTCACCGTCGTCGCCAAGCTGCTGCACCTCACCCGGCCCGACGTGGCCCTGTTCGGGCAGAAGGACGCCCAGCAGCTGGCCGTGATCCGCCGCATGGTGCGCGACCTGAACTTCGGCATCGAGATCATCGGCGTGCCGACCGTGCGCGAGGCCGACGGACTCGCGCTGTCCAGCCGCAACCGCTACCTGTCGGCCGACGAGCGGCGCACGGCGCTCACCCTGTCCCGCGCGCTGTTCGCCGGACGCGACCGGCACGCGGCGCAGGAGGCGCTGCGCGCGCGGGCCCTGGAGGTGCCCTCCACGCGCGCGCGTGCCGAGGCCCTCAGCGCCATAGGGGAGTCCCGCGCCGCCGCCGACGCGCACGCCGTCGCCAAGGCGGTGCCGAACGCCGCCGCGGCCGTCCGCGCGGCCGCCCGGGCCGTCCTGGACGAGGGCGTGCACTTCGACCCGCCGCTCGAACTGGACTACCTCGCCCTGGTCGACCCCGCCGACTTCACCGAGATCGACGACGACTTCACGGGTGAGGCCGTCCTCGCCGTCGCCGCCCGGGTCGGCACCACCCGGCTGATCGACAACATCCCCCTCACCTTCGCCGCCCCCGGAGCCGCCTCGTGACCAGTACCGGCATACGACTGCACGCGCCCGCCCCCGGATGGTCCATCGACGCCGACGTGGTGGTCGTCGGGTCCGGCGTCGCCGGCCTGACCGCCGCCCTGCGCTGCGAGGCCGCGGGACTGACCACGGTCGTCGTCACCAAGGCACTCCTCGACGACGGCTCCACGCGCTGGGCGCAGGGCGGCGTCGCCGCGGCCCTGGGCGAGGGCGACACCCCCGAACAGCACCTGGACGACACCCTGGTCGCGGGCGTCGGCCTGTGCGACGAGAACGCCGTCCGGATCCTCGTCACCGAGGGCCCGGACGCGGTACGACGGCTGATCTCGACCGGCGCCCACTTCGACACCGACGCGGACGGCGACATCGAACTCACCCGCGAGGGCGGCCACCACCGGCGCCGGATCGTCCACGCGGGCGGCGACGCTACCGGCGCGGAGATCTCCCGCGCGCTGGTGGAAGCGGCTCGCGCGCGGGGCGTGCGCATGATCGAGAACGCCCTGGTGCTCGACCTGCTGACGGACGCCGAGGGGCGCACGGCGGGCGTGACCCTGCACGTGATGGGCGAGGGCCAGCACGACGGCGTGGGCGCCGTGCACGCCCCCGCGGTCGTCCTCGCGACCGGCGGCATGGGCCAGGTCTTCTCCGCGACCACCAACCCGGCGGTGTCCACGGGCGACGGCGTGGCGCTGGCGCTGCGCGCGGGCGCGGAAGTCAGCGACCTCGAATTCGTGCAGTTCCACCCGACCGTGCTGTTCCTCGGCCCCGACGCGGAGGGCCAGCAGCCGCTGGTCTCCGAGGCGGTGCGCGGCGAGGGCGCGCACCTGGTCGACGCGGACGGCGTGCGCTTCATGGTCGGGCAGCACGAACTGGCCGAGCTGGCGCCCCGGGACATCGTCGCCAAGGCCATCACGCGGCGCATGCAGGAGCAGGACGCCGAGCACATGTTCCTGGACGCCCGGCACTTCGGCGCGGACATGTGGGAGCACCGCTTCCCGACCATCCTGGCCGCCTGCCGGGCGCACGGCATCGACCCGGTCACCGAGCCCATCCCGATAGCGCCGGCCGCGCACTACGCCTCCGGTGGCGTGCGCACCGACGCGCGCGGGCGCACGACCGTCCCCGGCCTGTACGCCTGCGGAGAGGTCGCGTGCACCGGCGTGCACGGCGCGAACCGACTCGCGTCCAACTCCCTCCTGGAGGGCCTGGTCTACGCCGAGCGCATCGTCGCCGACATCACGGAGCAGCACGCGGCGGACCTCCTCCACGCGCGCGTACCCGTCCCGGTCCCGCACCCCGACGAGCCCGACCACCCCCTGCAGACCCCCGAGGCCCGGTTCGCCATCCAGCGGATCATGACCGAGGGCGCCGGCGTCCTGCGCTCCGCCGAGTCCCTGACCAGGGCCGCCGAGCAGCTGCAGCGCCTGCACACCGAGGCCCGCGAGGCACTCGCGGAGAACGGCAAGACCGCCGAGCCCGGCGTCGACACCTGGGAGGCCACCAACCTCCTGTGCGTCGCGCGCGTGCTCGTCGAGGCGGCCCTCCGCCGTGCGGAGACCCGCGGCTGCCACTGGCGCGAGGACCACGCCGACCGCGACGACGCGAACTGGCGGCGCCACATCGTCGTACGGCTCAATCCGGACCGTTCGCTGGCCGTACGCACCACCGACACCGCAGACTTCCCCCCGACCCGGCCGCACCAGCCATCCCAGGAGCAGTGACAGACGTGAGCACCAACGATCTTCCCCTCGCCGACGGCGGCGGTTGCGGCGACGGCTGTGCCTGCGGCGCCGATGGCGACGAGGGGGCCGCAGAGTACATGGTGTGCGGGCTCGACCCCGCCCTCGCCGAACTCCTCGCCGCCGGCGGACTCGACCCCCTGGAGGTCGAGGACATCGCGAACGTGGCCATCCAGGAGGACCTGGACAACGGCGTGGACGTGACCACCGTCGCGACGATCCCCGAGGAGGCCGTGGCGACCGCCGACTTCGTCGCGCGCGAGGCGGGCGTCGTCGCGGGCCTCCGAGTCGCCGAGGCCGTGGTCTCCGTGGTCTGCACCGACGAGTTCGAGGTCGAGCGGCACGTCGAGGACGGCGACCGGGTCGAGGCCGGGCAGAAGCTGCTCTCGATCACCACCCGCACCCGTGACCTGCTCACCGCCGAACGCAGCGCGCTCAACATCCTGAACCGTTTGTCCGGCATCGCCACCGCCACGCGCGCGTGGGCCGACGCCCTCGAAGGCACGGACACGCGCGTGCGCGACACCCGCAAGACCACCCCGGGGCTGCGCTCCCTGGAGAAGTTCGCGGTGCGCTGCGGCGGTGGCGTCAACCACCGCATGTCGCTCTCCGACGCGGCCCTCGTGAAGGACAACCACGTGCTCGCCGCCGGTGGCGTCGCCCAGGCCTTCAAGGCCGTCCGCGAGGCCTTCCCCGACCTGGCGATCGAGGTCGAGGTGGACACCCTGCACCAGCTGCGCGAGGTCGTCGACGCGGGCGCCGACCTGATCCTGCTGGACAACTTCACGCCGGGCGAGTGCGAGGAGGCCGTCGCCCTCGTGCACGGCCGCGCGCTCCTGGAGGCGTCCGGGCGGCTGACCCTGGACAACGCGCGGGCGTACGCCGACACCGGCGTGGACTTCCTGGCCGTCGGCGCCCTGACCCACTCCTCGCCGATCCTGGACATCGGCCTGGACCTGCGCGCGGCGGAGTGACGCCATGCTCCTCACGATCGACGTCGGCAACACGCACACCGTCCTCGGCCTCTTCGACGGCGAGGACATCGTCGAGCACTGGCGCATCTCCACGGACGCGCGCCGTACCGCCGACGAGCTGGCGGTGCTCCTCCAGGGCCTGATGGGCATGCACCCGCTGCTGGGCGACGAGCTCGGCGACGGCATCGACGGGATCGCGATCTGCGCGACCGTGCCGTCCGTGCTGCACGAGCTGCGCGAGGTCACGCGGCGCTACTACGGCGACGTGCCCGCGGTTCTCGTCGAGCCCGGGGTGAAGACCGGGGTGCCGGTCCTGACCGACCACCCGAAGGAGGTCGGCGCGGACCGGATCATCAACGCGGTCGCGGCCGTCGAGCTGTTCGGGGGCCCGGCGATCGTCGTCGACTTCGGCACCGCGACGACCTTCGACGCGGTGTCCGCGCGCGGGGAGTACGTCGGCGGGGTGATCGCGCCCGGCATCGAGATCTCCGTGGAGGCCCTGGGCGTCAAGGGCGCCCAGCTGCGGAAGATCGAGGTGGCCCGGCCGCGGAGCGTGATCGGGAAGAACACGGTGGAGGCCATGCAGGCGGGCATCGTGTACGGGTTCGCCGGGCAGGTCGACGGGGTGGTCGGGCGGATGGCCCGGGAGCTGGCGGACGACCCGGACGACGTGACGGTGATCGCGACGGGCGGGCTGGCGCCGATGGTGCTGGGCGAGTCCTCGGTGATCGACGAGCACGAGCCGTGGCTGACGCTGGTGGGCCTGCGACTGGTGTACGAGCGGAACGTGTCACGACCGTAGACCGCCGCCCCGGGCGGCGCACGGCGTGGCACCGGGCAGCGCGGTCGGAGGGATCCGGCTGCGCCGCCCGAGCCGTTCCCGCTGTCCGAGCCGCCCGCACTGCCCGCACCGCCCCCCTCCGCGCCGTGCCTGCGGTCCGCGCCGCTCCCGCCGTCTGCCTCGCCCGCGCCGTCCGAGCCGCGCCCGCGGTCCGCGCCGCCCGAGCCGTTCCCGCTGTCCGAGCCGTCCGCGCCGCCCCCCTCCGCGCCGTGCCCGCAGGTCCGCGTCGCCCGCGCCGCGCCCACCGTCCGCGTCGCCCTCGCCGCGCCCACCGTCCGCGTCGTCCGTGCCGCGCCCACCGTCCGCGTCGCCCGTGCCGTGCCGCGCCTGCTGTCCGTCCCCTCCGTGCCGCTCCGGCCGCTCCCACCGTCCCGCGCGAGGCCCCCGTCGGGAGGCGGCTAGGTGGGTGGCCCCTGTCGCGCCACACCCGCACCCTGTGTCTGGTTTGTCTGATTTACGCGTATCTTCGGTCCATGCCCACGCCCTACGGATCCCGCGGCGGCATGGCGTTCGGCGCGGAGGAGCTGCGCGTGCTCCGCCGTGCTCTCGCCCTCGCCCTTCACCCCGGCCCCGCCTCCGCCGACGACATCAAGCACTGTCATCGGCTCGCCGAGTCGCTCGACGAGGCGACGCGCGAGGCGGCCCGGCTGCGCGCCTTCCTGGTGGCCGACCTCGCCCGGTACCGGGCCGCCCTCCCGGGGACCGCCACCGGTTACCTGGCCCTCCTGGAGGAGGTCCTGACCGCCGGGCACCGGCCCACCCCGGACGATCTCGCCGCGCTGCGGGCGCTGCGTGGCAACCCCGCCGCCGCCGCGCTGCTCGACCGGTGCCAGGACCTCGCCGAGCGCGACGTGCGGGCCCGCCTCGCGCAGGGTGCCCGCAGGGTGCCGGCGCCCGCCGTCCCGCTCTCCAGGGCCCGCCTGGCGGCCCTGCCGGGCGGTGTGGCCGAGGGGCCGGAGCGCAAGCCGAAGGAGAAGAAGCCCGCCGAGCGGCCCGCCCCGCGGCCCGCGACTCCCGAGCCCGCCGTGCCGAAGCGCCCCATCCCCACCCCGGGCGAGGTGTTCCCCCGCCGCCGCCCCACCCCGCCCCCCGCCGAGTCCCCGCGCCAGCTCGCCGCGGGCTGAACCCCGGGCCACGCCCCACCCGGCCGCCGGGGGCGTGGGGGACACGCGGGTGGGTGGGGAAAACGGCAGCTCGCGGGGTTTGCGGACCGGTTCGCCCACCCCGCACCTTTCGCCCGGTCCGCCGTGGCTACTCTGGACGCATGGAATATGCCGCCGCGCTCCTGCCTCCGGTCGTCATGGCCATCTTCTTCATCGGCCTGGTCCGGGTGATCGTCAAGACCCAGGGCGGAGCCGCCAAGGCCAAGGAGGACGCCGCCGTCGACGCCGCCCTCGCCCACGCGGAGACCGCCCGGCAGGCCGCCGCCCCGAAGGCCGACGCCTGACCCGTCGGGCCCGCCCCGGTCCGCCCTCCCCGTCGGCACTCTGGGAGGTGCACGCCCTTTTTGTTCGCCTTTGTCGGCGAAGGTGCACGTCCGGCACGCCTTTGGTGGGATCTCCCACTATTGTCTGAGCTGTGCCTCGCCCATTGGGAGAACTCGAAGACGCGGTCATGACGCGGGTGTGGAAGTGGAACCGCCCGGTGACCGTTCGAGAAGTCCTGGAAGACCTCCAGCAGGAACGGTCCATCGCCTACACCACGGTGATGACCGTTTTGGACAATCTCCATCAGAAGGGCTGGGTCCGCCGCGAGGCCGAAGGACGCGCCTATCGATATGAGGCCGTCTCCACCAGGGCCGCCTACGCCGCCGCTCTGATGAACGAAGCCTGGTCGCACAGTGACAACCCCGCCGCCGCTCTCGTCGCCTTCTTCGGGATGATGAGCGACGAACAGCGCCAGGCGCTGCGCGACGCCGTACGCATCGTGCAGGGCCCGGATAGGGCCGAACGTCCGGAAGAGGAGAACCCCGGCTCTGTGGTGGACCACGGAGGGCGATAGCGTCCGCTCATGTCAGCGATGCGCCCCGAAGTCACCGCAAAAGCCATCACCGTCCGGCGGGCCAGGACCGGCGATGTCCCGGCGGTGCGCCGCCTCCTTGACGCGTACGTCCGCGACCGCATCCTGCTCGACAAAGCGACGGTCACGCTTTACGAGGACATCCAGGAGTTCTGGGTCGCCGAACGCGACGACAACGCCGAGGTGGTCGGCTGCGGTGCACTGCACGTGATGTGGGAAGACCTCGCGGAAGTGCGCACTCTCGCGGTGAAGCCGGGCCTCAAGGGCGCCGGTGTCGGTCACCAGTTGCTGGAGAAGTTGGTGGAGACCGCGCGTTGGCTCGGTGTTCGCCGCGTTTTCTGTCTGACCTTCGAAGTCGAGTTCTTCGGGAAGCACGGCTTCGTGGAGATCGGCGAGACGCCGGTGGACACCGATGTCTACGCGGAGCTGTTGCGTTCCTATGACGAGGGCGTCGCGGAGTTCCTCGGACTCGAACGAGTGAAACCGAACACCTTGGGCAACAGCCGGATGCTTCTGCATCTGTGATCGCCAAGGGCCGCCGGGGCAGAGATGGGCAGGAGATCGGCGGAAGATCGGCCCGCTATTCCGGGCACCCCGCCTTGCCCCGGTGCCCTATGTCCGAAACGCGCATGTTTCCGCGTGGGAGCGGGCCCCCCGGTCTCTCCCAGGGGTTTGTGTTTTCCTCGCAAAAGCGGTTTGCTTTCCGACGTACTGCAGTACTGCATATAACAGGGGACGGCGTAACGGCGGACGCCGCGGACCCCCGGCCCTCACGTTTTCGATGAAAGGAAATCCGGTGGCACAGAAGGTTCAGGTCCTTCTTGTCGACGACCTCGACGGCGGCGAGGCGGACGAGACCGTGACGTTCGCGCTGGACGGCAAGACGTACGAGATCGATCTCACGACGGCCAATGCGGACAAGCTGCGTGATCTCCTCGACCCCTACGTCAAGGGCGGCCGGCGTACCGGCGGCCGTTCCTCGGGCGGGCGCGGAAAGGCCCGTGCGGCTTCCGGCGGCAGCCAGGACACCGCGCAGATCCGCGCCTGGGCGAAGGAGAACGGCTACGAGGTGAACGACCGCGGCCGTGTTCCCGCGACCATTCGCCAGGCCTACGAGGACGCCAACGCCTGACGGCCCGGCTCGCGGCCCGCACGCCGCAGCCGGATGCGGTGGCACTCGGTGGCCACCGTCTCCACCACACGCACGAGATCGGGGGCGCCCCCGACGCGCCCCGCGGCCGACAGCGTCGGCAGCGAGGCCTCGACCTCGCACCCCGGCCCGGGGGGTCGCAACCAGACGGCGGCCCCCCGTACGGGTTCCGCGAGGTCCTCGGCATGTCCGGGCCGGCCCGGCGCGTCCATCCGGCCCCGCGCGCCCAGCGCCCGCACGTCGAGGTCCAGCGCGCCCCACTCCAGCCACTCCAGCAGCCCCGGCAGCTCCTCCGCGCCACCCGCGGCCACCAGCAGCCGCATCCGCTCGTCCTGGAGGGCCACCGGAGAGCCCGGCGTCAGATGCCTGAGCGCCATGACGCCCGCCTCGGCCGGCACGTCGAGCACATCGAAGCGCACGCCCGTGACCAGCCGTAGCGGTTCGCCGGGCGGCGCGGGCACTGTCGCCCACCCCAGATCGTTCTCGTACCAGTGCCGCAGCGGGCCCGGCCACCGGGGGTCGCGAGGCGCACCGACGGAACCGCCCCGGGCGGAACCGGAATCGGGACCGAGCTGACGACGGGGGTGAGGGACCGTGGAAGCAGCCAGGGGGAGCGTGCCAGCCATGCCCCCTGCAACGCCCGAGGGCGGCCAGAGTTACGCTGGGTACGCTCGTGACTGCGCAGTGTCTCGTGGTGGGCGCCGTGCGGGCGTCCGGAGCGGCGCAAGGTTGTTCGCCCATAGCGGAGGGACGGGGGGCTCACGGCATGGACCGTCCGTCGCTGCGGGTAAGACATCCCTAGTGGGAGGGGGCGACACGCATGCGAGGCCGTCTCACGTTCGCCATCGGCGTACTGGCGGAAGGGGTAACTGCCTGGCCTGCGGGAACATCGTCTCGCACCATCGGGTTGGAGCAGATGTCGGCGTTCGGGGTCAGGAGGCCATCGACGGTGTCGGCAGTTGGAATGAGCGGTCCCCGCTTGCGGGACTAAGCTGCGGAAGGACAGGGAGGGGAAGTTCCCCCCACTGCCTGACCGCTCTGAGGAGCGATTAACGATGTTCGAGAGGTTCACCGACCGCGCGCGGCGGGTTGTCGTCCTGGCTCAGGAAGAAGCCCGGATGCTCAACCACAACTACATCGGCACCGAGCACATCCTCCTGGGCCTGATCCACGAGGGTGAGGGTGTCGCCGCCAAGGCCCTTGAGAGCCTCGGGATTTCGCTCGAGGCGGTCCGCCAGCAGGTGGAGGAGATCATCGGCCAGGGCCAGCAGGCCCCGTCCGGGCACATCCCCTTCACCCCCCGTGCCAAGAAGGTCCTGGAGCTGTCGCTCCGCGAGGCCCTTCAGCTGGGCCACAACTACATCGGCACGGAGCACATCCTGCTCGGCCTGATCCGAGAGGGCGAGGGCGTCGCCGCCCAGGTCCTGGTCAAGCTGGGCGCTGATCTCAACCGGGTGCGGCAGCAGGTCATCCAGCTGCTCTCCGGCTACCAGGGCAAGGAGACCGCCACCGCCGGCGGCCCTGCCGAGGGCACCCCCTCGACGTCCCTGGTCCTCGACCAGTTCGGCCGGAACCTCACCCAGGCCGCTCGTGAGTCCAAGCTCGACCCGGTCATCGGGCGCGAGAAGGAGATCGAGCGGGTCATGCAGGTGCTGTCCCGCCGTACCAAGAACAACCCGGTCCTGATCGGTGAGCCCGGCGTCGGCAAGACCGCCGTCGTCGAGGGCCTCGCCCAGGCCATCGTCAAGGGCGAGGTGCCCGAGACCCTCAAGGACAAGCACCTCTACACCCTGGACCTCGGCGCCCTGGTCGCCGGCTCCCGCTACCGCGGTGACTTCGAGGAGCGCCTGAAGAAGGTGCTCAAGGAGATCCGCACCCGCGGCGACATCATCCTGTTCATCGACGAGCTGCACACGCTGGTCGGTGCGGGTGCCGCCGAGGGCGCCATCGACGCGGCCTCCATCCTGAAGCCGATGCTGGCCCGCGGTGAGCTGCAGACCATCGGTGCCACCACCCTGGACGAGTACCGCAAGCATCTGGAGAAGGACGCGGCCCTGGAGCGCCGCTTCCAGCCCATCCAGGTCGCCGAGCCGTCCCTGCCGCACACGATCGAGATCCTCAAGGGTCTGCGTGACCGGTACGAGGCCCACCACCGGGTCTCCATCACGGACGAGGCGCTGGTCCAGGCGGCCACCCTGGCCGACCGCTACATCTCGGACCGCTTCCTGCCGGACAAGGCGATCGACCTGATCGACGAGGCCGGTTCCCGGATGCGCATCCGCCGGATGACCGCGCCGCCGGACCTGCGCGAGTTCGACGAGAAGATCGCCGCCGTCCGCCGGGACAAGGAGTCCGCGATCGACTCGCAGGACTTCGAGAAGGCCGCCTCCCTCCGCGACAAGGAGAAGCAGCTCCTGGCCGCCAAGGCCAAGCGGGAGAAGGAGTGGAAGGCCGGCGACATGGACGTCGTCGCCGAGGTCGACGGCGAGCTGATCGCCGAGGTCCTCGCCACGGCCACCGGCATCCCGGTCTTCAAGCTGACCGAGGAGGAGTCGTCCCGCCTGCTGCGCATGGAGGACGAGCTCCACAAGCGGGTCATCGGCCAGGTCGACGCCGTCAAGGCGCTGTCGAAGGCGATCCGCCGTACGCGTGCCGGTCTGAAGGACCCGAAGCGCCCCGGTGGCTCGTTCATCTTCGCCGGCCCGTCCGGTGTCGGTAAGACCGAGCTGTCCAAGGCCCTCGCCGAGTTCCTCTTCGGTGACGAGGACGCGCTGATCTCCCTCGACATGTCGGAGTTCAGCGAGAAGCACACGGTGTCGCGTCTCTTCGGTTCGCCCCCCGGCTACGTGGGCTACGAGGAGGGCGGCCAGCTGACCGAGAAGGTCCGCCGCAAGCCGTTCTCCGTCGTCCTCTTCGACGAGGTGGAGAAGGCCCACCCGGACATCTTCAACAGCCTGCTGCAGATCCTGGAGGACGGTCGGCTGACCGACTCCCAGGGCCGGGTCGTGGACTTCAAGAACACGGTCATCATCATGACGACCAACCTCGGCACCCGGGACATCTCCAAGGGCTTCAACCTGGGCTTCGCGGCCTCGGGTGACACGAAGACCAACTACGAGCGCATGAAGAACAAGGTCCAGGACGAGCTCAAGCAGCACTTCCGGCCCGAGTTCCTCAACCGCGTCGACGACGTGGTGGTCTTCCCGCAGCTCACGCAGGAGGACATCCTGCGGATCGTCGACCTGATGATCAGCAAGGTGGACGAGCGCCTGAAGGACCGGGACATGGGCATCGAGCTCTCCCAGTCCGCCAAGGAGCTGCTGTCCAAGAAGGGCTACGACCCGGTGCTGGGCGCGCGTCCGCTGCGCCGCACGATCCAGCGCGAGGTCGAGGACACGCTCTCGGAGAAGATCCTCTTCGGCGAGCTGCGTCCCGGCCACATCGTGGTCGTCGACACGGAGGGCGAGGGCGACACCGCGACCTTCACCTTCCGCGGCGAGGAGAAGTCGGCACTCCCGGACGTCCCGCCGATCGAGCAGGCGGCCGGCGGAGCCGGACCGAACCTGAGCAAGGAGGCGTAGCCCTTCCGGGGTGAGCCGACGACAGGGGCCGGTGCTTTTCGAAGCACCGGCCCCTGTCGCATGCCGTGGCGCGGGGATCCCCAGGCCCAGGCGGCCACACGTGTGCGTCACACCACGCCGTCGACCCTCTGCACGACAGGGGTGACGGGGAGTTCGGTGAGGAGGCGCTCCGGTACCTCCGGCAGACCGGGGGACAGGACCAGCGTCACCTTGCGCAGGCTCGGGAAGAAGGTCCGGATCCCCGAGAGGTCCTCGGTGCCGGTGACGTTGTTGAGCCGCAGTCCGGTGACGCCGCGCAGGGGCGGGCCGTGCCAGCCGACGGCCTGCCAGTTGATCCGCAGCTCCCACAGGGCGGGCAGCCGGGCGATCTCCTCGTGGTCCGCGGCGGTGAGGCCGTCCCGAAGCGAGGCGAGACTGAGCTGCCGCAGGGTCGCGAAGCGGTGCAGCCCGCGCAGGCCCGTGTGGCGCAGCGCCCCCTTGGTGAACCGCAGATAGCGCAGCGGGAGCCCGGTGGGCAGCGCCGCGTCGAGGGAGTCGGCCCTCAGGGTGATCCCGAGGTCGAGCTGGTCCAGCGTTCGCGAGGCGGCGAGCGCATGGAGCGCGTCCGGAGCCTCCAGCCCGGTGACGAGGTCCATCGACAGCCACGACAGCGGCAGGGCGGCCAGCGGGGCGAGGCCGCCCGCGACACGGCATCTGGCCAGGTCGAGATGGACAAGGCGGTGCAGGTGGGACAGGCCGCGCAGATCCTCCATGTAGGCGTTGTCCCTGACGGTCAGTTTGGTCACCGTGGCCGCGTCGAGCCCGGCCGGGTCGAGGTCACCGACCAGTTGCACGCGTGGACGGCCGCCGAGGTCGCGCAGAATGCGCAGGTGGTCCGCCGAGTGGGCGGTGAAGTAGAGGTCGTCCTCGCTCCGCAGGTGGGCGATGATCTGGTCGGCGTAGCGGCGGGCGGGGAAGCGGTGCCACGTCCAGGCGAGCTGGGCTCGTACCCGCAGCGCCCGGTGGGACCGGAACCGGGCCAGTACGGGCAGGGCCGCGTCCGTGCCGATCAGGGACGCCGTGACGACCACCGCGCGGGCCTCCGCGTCGCTGAGCCCCTCCGGTCCGGGCAGCAACTCCAGG
This sequence comes from Streptomyces sp. NPDC021562, assembly GCF_040640875.1. Lineage (NCBI taxonomy): Bacteria > Bacillati > Actinomycetota > Actinomycetes > Kitasatosporales > Streptomycetaceae > Streptomyces > Streptomyces sp. NPDC021562. The sequence continues at coordinate 29,828 of NZ_JBFACN010000006.1, read as the reverse complement.
GCGAGCGGTCCTGCCTCGGCGAGGGCGCGGGCCTCCTCGGTGGTGCGTGGCGGGATCAGCTCGGCCGCGTTGCGCTCGACGGCCCCGCGCACGGCGGGGTCCAGTTCGGTCGCGTGTTCCAGAGACGCCAGAGCGAGCAGTCGAACCCGGGTGGCGGCCGGTCCGGTCAGCCGCGTGGCCGCGTCGGCGAGGTCCCGTAGCAACTCGGCCCGTTCCCGGGGGCGGGCATGGGCCACGGCCATGCGGACGACGTCCGCCCACTGCTCGTCCGGCGCGCCCCGCACCAGCAGGCCGAAGTCGCCGTCCTCCACCGCCGCCTTCGCACCCAGGTAGTCCTGGAAGGTGCGGTGCACGAACTCCAGGGTGCCCACGGCGGGCTCTCGGAGCAGGCCGCTGCGCAGCAGCAGGTGGGCGAGGATCGCCCGGGCGTCGCCCTGGGCGGCGGCGGCCGGCAGGGACGGCAGGACGTCCGCGATGATGCGCTCCGCGCGCTCGCGGTCGAGCTCCGACTGGTTGTTGCGGATCAGCCAGTAGGCCAGGCGCTGGAGCAGCTGGACCTGGGGGCGTTCGCCGAGCCGGATGCCGGAGGAGTCGTCGCGGAACATGTCGCGTTCCTCGTCCCGGCGGGTGAGCAGCATCGACAGGGCCGCCTCGTACAGGTCCTGGCGGCCGTGCGGGAGATAGCCGCGGCGGTCGCGGTGCAGGGCGCAGATCAGGCCGCACATCAGGGGGTTGGTGGCGAGCCGGCCGAGGTCCGGTTTGGTCCGTACGGCGTCGAGCAGCGAGCGTTCGTAGGCGTCGAGGCGGTCGAGGTCGGCGGCGTCGGCGCGGGCGGCGGTGTGCCAGCGGGTGATGAACGCGGCCGTCTCGTCCGGTCCCATCGGGGTGAGGACGAGTTCGCCGAAACCGTCGGCGGCCAGCCAGTCCTCGCGTACGGCGGACGGGCGGGAGGTGACCAGCCACTGGTTGCCGGGGTAGGTGTCCAGCAGTTCGCGCAGCCAGCGCCGGGTGCCTTCGCGGTCGCGTTCCGGGATCTCGTCCAGGCCGTCGACCAGGAGCAGACCTCGGCCGGCGGTGAGCACCCGGTCCGCCCAGCCGGCCGGCTGGACCGCGTGGAAGGGGACGCGTACGGCGGCCAGGAAGGCGTCAGGAACCGGGAGGCCGTCGGCGCGGCGGACCAGGGTACGCAGCGGGAGGACGAAGGGGATGCGGTCGCCGCGCTCGCCGCGGGCCGCGGTGACCGCCAGCCACTGTACGAGCGTGGTCTTACCCGAGCCGGCGACCCCGCGCAGCAGTACCCGGTCGTGTTCGGCCAGGGCCTGGTCCGCGGGCCGGGGCCGTTCGGTGGCGGTGACTGGGGTGTCGCCCGGGCCCGTCGGCTCGGTGCCCTCGGCGGGGCCCAGTGCCTGGAGGCTCAGGTAGGCCGCGTCGAGGGGCCAGCGGTCGGGGGAGTCGACCAGGTCGATGCCGTAGATGGTGAGTCCCCCGTGCCGGGTCGTGACGTGCGCGAGGTAGCGCCGTTCGAACGCGGGGTCCGCGCCGTCGGCGGGCGGGGTGCGGGCGATGAGCTCGTCCGTCCTGGCGAGAAGCTCGGACTGGACGCGGGTCTGTTCCATGAGCGTCCGGGGCACGAAGGTGGAGCGCCGACTGAAGAAGTCGAGGACATGCAGACAGGCCAGACCGGTGAGCGAGTCGAGGAAGAGGTCGGCGTCGGCGGAGAGGCCGGGGGCCGGAGCGCGGTGCCGCAGGGTGCGGGCCAGCTCCCGGTGACCCAGCCGTACGGCCTGTACATCGTCCATGTCGAGATCGCCGAGGGCCAGCAGCCGGTCGGCGAGGGCGGACGCGACCGCCTCCGTCTCCTCCGCGGGGAAGGGCCGTTCGCCGGGGGTGTCGGTGGTCCGTGACACCAGGACGCGCGCGAGGCGTCGCAGCTCCTTGCCGGTCAGGGTGCGCCGTTCGCCGGTCAGGGACAGCAGCGCCGAGAGCCGGACAGGCCGGTCGACCAGGGCGGCGCCCGGCCCGTCCGGCACGAACAGCCTTCTGACCAGCGAGCCCATCAGGCTCGACGCCAGCTTGGTACCGAGAACCGCCGGGTCCATCCTCGCCCACCCCCGTAGTCGCGCGAACGCCGCTGGTCAGCGTAGTGGGCGTCACATTTCCGCGGGGTGGGATCCCGGCTGCTGGTGACATAGCGCACGGGGGAAATGTCCGGTACTAGCCGGGATAGTGGGACCTCTGGGCGAGGTGAAGTGGTGGGACGGCCGGACGCGGCGGTGGTGTCGCGGCGTCGGGACGGGGTGGTGCGGTCGGCGGTTCTGTCAAGAAAGCGCCGGTTTTGGGGGCTGATACTACGAAGTGCCGTAGACGGGGTGTTTGAGCGGGGGGCGGCCTCCGGGTTACCAAGGAAGGGCCCACCCGGTGCACGGCCGGCGAACGAGCCGGTGTGCCGGTGGGTTTCCTGTTGCCTACCCCACGAGGTTCCGATGTCCCTGCGCGCCGCTCTCCGTGCCCCCCGTTCGTCCTCGCTCCGCAAGCGTGCCGCCGTTCTGGCCGCCGGTGCCGCGGTGACGGCCGTCGTGGGCTCGGGTGTCGCGTCGGCCGCCACCTCCAGCGCCGCCGCCTGGGTCGACCCGGTGAAGAAGTACACGCTCTCCGCCACCTTCAACCAGGCCGGCGGCATGTGGGTCGCCCGGCACAGCGGCCAGGACTTCGCCGTGCCCACCGGCACCGAGGTCGTCGCCGCCCACGGCGGCACCGTCGTCAAGGCCGGCGGCAACGGCGCCGGCGACGGCCCCGCGTACGGCAACGCCGTCGTCATCAAGCACGCCAACGGCGAGTACTCGCAGTACGCGCACCTCTCGCGCATCGACGTCAGGGTCGGGCAGGTCGTGGGGACCGGTCAGCACATAGCCCTGTCCGGCAGCACCGGCAACTCCACCGGCCCGCACCTGCACTTCGAGATCCGCAAGACGCCGAACTACGGTTCCGCCATCGACCCGGTCGCCTTCCTGCGCGCCCAGGGCGTGACCGTCTAAGCGGGCCGGTCCGAACCCTGGTGGGCCTGGGTCACCAGGCCCATGGCGACCTCCAGAACGGCTTCCCGCTTCTTCTGGAGGTCGCCCTCGATGTCCTGCATCACGAACATGCCGGCGTGCAGCGTGAACAACGCGCTGACGCAGCGGACCTGGTCGGTCAGCGGAGCGTCCGGGTCCATCAGGATGTTCCGCAGGCCGCGCATCCGGTCCTTGAAGGTGTCGCCGATGCGCAGCTCCCGGACCGTCGCCTGGTTCTCCTGCATGAACCGGAACAGCGGCTCCGCGTCGCCGAGCGCCTGGCTGTAGCGCCGGACGATCTCCTGTTTGGTCTCCAGGGTGTGCGGCTGGTCCTTGCCCCACTCGATCAGGTCGCTGATGGGCTGCGTCAGATCCTCGAAGACGCTGACCAGGATCTCTTCCTTGGTCTTGAAGTGGTAGTACAGGGCCGCCTTCGTCACGTCGAGGCGCTCGGCGATCTCCCGCAGGGAGGTCTTCTCGTAGCCCTGCTCGGCGAAGAGTTCGAGCGCGACGTCCTGGATGCGCTGGCGGGTGTTGCCGCGGCGCTGCTGCTTGGTGCCGTCCATGGTGACGCCCATCCTCTTACTCCTCGCACTCCCGCGAAAATTCGTCCCGCCGGACGCCGTCGTCCGCCCCGGGAAACTTACTTGACGCCCGGCTAGTGACAGGTTTACCTTCCCAGTGTAGTGAACTAGCCGGGCGGCAAGTAAGTACCTGTCGCCAGGGGGAGTGGGAGAGATGGCGGACACCCAGGCGGCCGTTACCGGCCAGGAGACTCCGGGGGCACCGGAGCCGGCGGAGCAGTCGGAGAAACAGCCGAGGAGCGTACGGGTCGTACTGCTCGCGCTCATGATCGCGATGATGCTCGCGATGCTCGACAACATGATCGTGGGCACCGCGATGCCGACGATCGTGGGCGAGCTGGGCGGCCTCGAGCACCTGTCGTGGGTGGTGACCGGGTACACCCTGGCGACCGCCGCGGCGACCCCGATCTGGGGCAAGCTCGGCGACATGTACGGGCGCAAGGGCGCCTTCATGACCTCCATAGTCATCTTCCTGATCGGCTCCGCGCTCAGCGGTATGGCCCAGAACATGGGCGAGCTGATCGGGTTCCGGGCCGTTCAGGGGCTCGGCGCGGGTGGTCTGATGGTCGGGGTCATGGCGATCATCGGTGACCTGATACCGCCCCGCGAGCGCGGCAAGTACCAGGGCATGATGGCCGGCGTCATGGCGCTCGCGATGATCGGCGGCCCGCTGGTCGGCGGCACCATCACCGACAACTGGGGCTGGCGCTGGGCGTTCTACATCAACCTGCCGCTGGGCGTGATCGCGCTGGCCGCCATCAGCGTCGTACTGCACCTCCCGAAGAAGCGGAACAAGGCCCGCATCGACTACCTGGGCGCCGGGCTGCTGACCCTCGGCATCACCTCCATCGTGCTGGTCACCACCTGGGGCGGCTCCGAGTACGCCTGGACGTCCGCGCGGATCATGGAACTGATCGCCATCGGTGTCGCCGCACTCGTCGGCTTCGTCTTCTGGCAGACCAAGGCCGCGGAGCCGGTGCTGCCGCTGCACATCTTCCGCAGCCGCAACTTCACCCTCATGTCGGTCATCGGCTTCATCGTGGGCTTCGTGATGTTCGGCGCCACGCTCTTCCTGCCGCTCTACCAGCAGTCCGTGCAGGGCGCGTCCGCGACCAACTCCGGGCTGCTGCTGCTGCCGATGCTCGGCGCGATGCTGGTGACCTCGATGGTCGCCGGGCGGGTCACCACCAACACCGGCCGCTACAAGATCTTCCCCCTGGTGGGCGGTGTGCTGCTGGCCGTCGGGCTGTACCTGCTGTCCACCATGGACACCGACACCACCCGGTTGACCTCCGGGCTGTACATGGCCGTGGTCGGCCTCGGCATGGGCTGCCTGATGCAGATCACCATGCTGGTCGCGCAGAACAGCGTGGAGATGAAGGACATGGGCGTCGCGTCCTCCTCCACCACCCTGTTCCGGACGCTCGGCTCCTCCTTCGGTGTCGCCATCATGGGCGCGCTCTTCAACGACCGGGTCAAGCACGTCATGTCCGAGCGGGGCGGGGCGCTGGCGGCCAAGGCCACCGAGAAGTCCGCCTCGCTGGACGCGGCGAGCCTGGCGAAGCTGCCCGCCCCGGTGCGGGACGCCTACCAGCACGCGGTGTCGGCCGGTACGCACTCCGCGTTCCTGCTGGGGGCCGTGATCGCCGTGGTGGTGCTGGTGGCGGCGGTGTTCGTCAAGGAGGTGCCGCTCAAGAGCGGACCGGCGACCAGCGAGGAAGCGGCTCCGATCCAGCTGGCCGAGGCCGTCTGACGACGCGGCCCACCGACGTCTGACGACGCGGCTCAACGGCGCCGGCCGGCTGGTTCCCCAGCCGGCCGGCGCCGTCGTCGTTGTCAGCGCCGCGGCCGTCGGCTCGCCCCGGGATCGACGCCGGTCACCACGCTCCTGCGGCCGATCGAGGGCGTCGAACCCGACCAGCGGGAGCGGCTACGGGAGGCGCGGCGGGGCGCGCGGACCTCCGGCGCGCCCCGCCTGGGCTTCTACGCACCGGAGCGGATCGCCGCCGCAACGGCACGCGGCGAGGAGATCCTCGTGGCCGGTGCCTGGAGGGTTCTCACCGGCTTCCCGCCTGGGCCGGTCCCGGGAGCATCGGGTAGCTGCCGGTGGCCGTCGGGGCGTGTTCGGGGAGCCACAGGACGGCCACCGCACCCTCCGCCGGAATGTGCGCGGGCGCCCCCGCCGGGCGGATGTTGCGGAAGGTCAGGCGGGCCCCCAGCACCCGCGCCTGCCCGGCCGCGATGGTCAGCCCCAGGCCGTGCCCCTGGCCCGCGCGGTCCGCGCTGCCGGTGCGGAACCGGCTCGGGCCCTCCGCGAGGAGTTCCTCGGGGAAGCCGGGGCCGTGGTCGCGGACCCGGATGACCCGGCCCTCGACGGTCACCTCGATCGGCGGCCTGCCGTGCCGGGCCGCGTTGGCGAGCAGGTTGAACAGCACCCGCTCCAGCCGCCGCGGATCGGTGGTTACCTCCGACTCGTGCACCACTCGCACCTCGACCGCCGGGTCCTTCGCCGCCACCCGCCGGGAGACGAACTCGCCCAGCATGATGTCCTGCAGCTCGGCCCGCTCGGAGGCGCTGTCCAGCCGGGCCACCTCCAGGACGTCCTCGACGAGGGTGCGCATCGCCTTCGCCCGGTCCAGGACCAGTTCCGTCGGGCGGCCGGGCGGGAGCAGTTCGGCCGCCGTGAGCAGCCCCGTCACCGGCGTACGCAGCTCGTGCGCGATGTCGGCGGTCACCCGCCGCTCGGCCTCCAACCGCTGCTGCAGCGCGTCCGCCATGGCGTCCACCGCGCGCGCGAGGTCGTCGGTCTCGTCCCGCACGACCCCGCCGATGGCCTCCCGCACCCGCACGTCCGGCTCGCCCTGGGCGACCTGGTTGGCCGCGGCCGCCGCCTTGCGCAGCCGGCGCGAGAGCTGCCCGCCGATCAGCACGCCGAGCGCGCTGCCGCCGAGGACCACCGCGATGGAGCCGATGACGAGGGCCTGGTCGAGGTCCCGCAGGACGTTGCTGCTGCGGTTCGGGAAGGTGCCGTGCAGGGACAGCACCCGCCCGTCCTTGGCCTGCACGGCCGCCCAGATGTCCGGCGCGCCGCTGCCGTGGTCGATGACGTCGGTCGCCCGCCGGCCCGCGTCGACCCTGTCACGCAGAGCGTCGGGCAGCAGCGGGTCGTTGACCTTGACGTCGGGGAAGTTCGCCCGGCCGAACAGCTCGTAGTTGCGCTGGGCGATCTGCAGCCGCTCGTTGGCGAGGTCGCGTGCGTTGTCCAGCATCGAGACCCGGGCCGCGTTGTGCACCACAAGGCTCAGCGCGACCGCGACCAGCGCGCCGACCAGCGCGATGGCCGCGCTCAGCTTCCAGCGGAGCCCGGTGCGCAGTCCCGGGCCGCTGTGCCGGATGTGTCTGGTGAACCCCCGCATGGCCGCCTCGCTCAGGCCTTCAACTTGTAGCCGAAACCGCGGACCGTCTCGATCCGGTCCTGGCCGATCTTCGTGCGCAGCCGCTGCACGTGCACGTCGACGACCCGGGTGTCCCCGCCCCAGCCGTAGTCCCAGACACGTTCGAGCAGCTTGTCGCGGGAGAGCACGGTCCCCGGTGCCGAGGAGAACTCCAGGAGCAGCCGCATCTCGGTCGGGGTGAGCGCCACCGGCTGTCCGGCCCGGCGCACCTCCATGCCCTCCGTGTCGATCTCCAGATCGCCGAAGGTGAGCAGACCGCCGGTGACCGGCGCCGCGTCCTCATGGGGCTTCTCACCGCCGCTCGCGTGTCCGAAACGGCGCAGCACCGCCCGGATCCGGGCCACCAGCACGGCCCCGTCGAACGGTTTGGTGACGTAGTCGTCGGCGCCCGCCTCCAGGCCGAGGACCACGTCGATCGAGTCGGCGCGCGCCGACAGCATGATCACCGGCACGGTGGACTCGTCCCGGATCCGCCGGCACAGGCTCACCCCGTCCAGGCCGGGGACCATCACGTCCAGCAGGGCGATGTCGGGCCGGTCGGCACGGAACGCCTCCAGGCCCGACAGGCCGTCGGGCATGGCGGTGACCGCGAAGCCGTCCCGCTCCAGGGCGAGCTGCGTGGCCTCGCGGATGACGTCGTCGTCCTCGACGAACAGGACGTGGGTCTGGTCTGCCATCCGGCTCTCTCGTGTCGTCGTGGTGGGGTCGGGGCCCGGTCAGCCGGTGGCGGTCGGGTCCTCGGTGGCGTCGCCGCCGGCCGCGTTGCCGTAGTCGGTGTGGTGGAAGTCCTCCTGGACGAAGCGTCCCGAGGTCCAGCGGTAGGTGATCACGTTCTCGCCCGAGGGACTCGACACGGGGTCCCCCTTCTCGTACACCTGCTTGGTCACGCTCAGGTCGCCCTTGTCGATCTCCGCGTAGACCGGCGACTCCTCGGCCTTGAAGACATTCTTGTACGAACCGTCTTCCCTGCGATACACGTACGCCCCGACTCCCACCGCGTCCCCGCAGGTCAGCACGTTGACGACGACGTCGTCCAGCTGGTCCCCGGTGAGATCGCCGTAGGTCACGTCGACCGGGTACGCGTTGCCCGCGCAGGGCTTGAGGTCCCGCTTCACGGTGGCCGAGACCGCCGGGTCGGCCTTCACCAGGGCGACCGCGTCGATCTTGGCGTAGGTCTGCGACGGGTTGGGTGAGGGAGCCTTGGCGGCCGGGGCGCGCTCGACCGAGTCGGAGTGGGCCGGCCCCTCGTCACGGGCGCCGGTGCCACCGGTGCCGCAGGCCGCGGCGAAAAGGGCGACGGCGGCGACCACGGCCGCCGCCGTGACCACCGCCTGTGCGCCCGCCGGGCCCCTGTCGGGCCCCGCGTCGGTCAGGCCGCGCAACGCTCCTGCTCCTCACGCTCCAGCGCGCGTGCGTCGAGGTCGCGGGACTCCAGCTCCTCGCGGAGCCGGGCGAGCGCCCGGTGCAGCGTGCTCTTGACCGTACCGGCCGACATGCCGAGGGCGGCGGCCGTCTCCTCCGTGGACATCTGCTCCCAGTGTCGCAGCACCACGACGCTACGCTGCTTCGGAGCCAGAACCTTCATAATGTCCATGAGGAGAGCGCGGTCCGCGTGCTGCTCGGTGGCGTCGTCCACGCAGGCGTCGGGCATCTGCTCGGTGGGGACCTCTTCCAGCTTGCGGGCCCGCCACCACTCGGTCCGCGTGTTGATCATGACGCGGCGCAGGTAGGCGTCCGCGAGTTTCTTGTCGGCGATGCCGTCCCAGCGGCCGTACGTCCGTACCAGTGCGGTCTGGAGCAGGTCCTGGGCGTCCGTGGGATCCGGGACCAGTCGGCGGGCGCTGCGCAGCAGCGCGTCCTGCCGGGTGCGGACGTACTCCTCGAATTCGAGCACCTCGCCCTGCGCCATGATCAACCGCCTCCCGATCCCCGTTTTCCCCGGCCCCTCGGCCCCTGAGTTCCTGCTGTGGTCACTGCTGTCCCGCGGTCCTGGCGGGCACAGGAACGAAGCTACGGAGTCGTTGTCACGGGGCTGTGCGGAGCAGCCTGCGGCTAGCAATCGGCTGTCCGTCGGTTGTGTAACGGAAGTAGGTTCGGGGTAAGGAGGCGAGGAGGTATGCCCGATTATCGGGGTATTTGCCTGGTCGTCGGGGTCGTAACATGACCCCGGTCGCTGTGATGTGGCTGTGCGTCAGCCCAGCGGAAGCCGGTACAGACCGCCCGCGAGCGGCTCCACCAGTCCGTCCGCGACCAGTCCGTCCAGGGCGCGCGCCCGCTGCACCGGCTCGTGCCACACCCGGTCGAGCGCCGTCTGCGGCACGGGGGCGTGCGCCTCGCGCAGGACGGCGAGCAGCTTGCCGCGCACCTGGCGGTCGGTACCGGCGTACGTCTGCCCGCGCCGCGGCGGCCCCTCGTGCTCCGGCTTGCCGGCCAGCCGCCAGGCGCACTGCGCGGCGATCGGGCACCGCGGGCACGTCTCGTTCTTCGCCGTGCACACCAGCGCGCCCAGCTCCATGGAGGCGGCGGCCCAGCGGGCCGCGGTCCGCTCGTCCGCCGGCAGCAGCTCACGGGCGAGCCTGCGCTCGGCGGCGGTGGTGGCGTTCGGCGGGTACTGCACCCCGGTCACGGCCCGCGCCAGCACCCGCCGCACGTTCGTGTCCAGCACGGCGTGCCGCTGCCCGTACGCGAACGACGCGACGGCCGCGGCCGTGTACTCGCCGATCCCGGGCAGCGCGAGCAACTGCGCGTGGTCGGTGGGTACGTCGCCGCCGTGCCGTTCCGTTATGGCGACCGCGGCGCCGTGCAGCCGCAGGGCGCGGCGCGGGTAGCCGAGCCTGCCCCAGGCGCGGACGGCCTCGCCGGGCGCCTCCGCGGCGAGGTCGGCGGGGCGCGGCCAGCGGGCCAGCCACTGCTCGTACACCGGCAGCACGCGGCTGACCGGCGTCTGCTGCAACATGAACTCGCTGACCATCACACCCCACGGGCCCGCTTCCGGGCGGCGCCAGGGGAGGTCGCGGGCATGGGCGTCGAACCAGGCGATCACAGGGGTGTGCAGCTTCTCAGTCATGACCCTTCCGATCCTGCCACGTTCCGCGACGACCGGGGCGGACGCGGTGGGTGACGAGGCCGGAGTTGACGGCGTCGACAGCGAAGAAGAGCCGGGCTGACGGGAGTTGCCGGAATGATGATCCGGAAAAGTTGAGGTTCGGGCGGCGGGTGGGGCGAGGAAGCGCATGGATCTCTCGTACAGTTTGCGCCGTGGGATCTCTGCGCAATCCGGTCGGGCCGCTTCCCTCCTCCATCTACTGGCGACGGAGGGCCGTCATGCTGTCCGCGGTCGTCGTGCTGGCGCTGCTGATCGCATGGATCGTGACGTCGGGCGGCGGGGGCGGCAAGAAGGGCGCCGACGGGTCCAACGGCAAGAATCCCGTGTCCACCATCACGCCGGGCCCCTCCGGCAGCGGGCCCGCGATCAGCCAGGCCCCCGGCGGACGGGACGAGTCGAGCGGGGGCGGGTCGGGATCCGGGTCCGGCGGCGGTGCCGGTGCCGGCTCGGGTACGGGCGACGGGAGTTCGGGCGGTACGGGAGGCGGCTCGACGTCGGGCTCGTCGGGTTCCGCCGGTTCGGCCGGTGCCTCGGCCGGCTCGGGCGGCGACGTGACCTCCGGCTCCGGCGGTACGGTCGCCTCGCTGCCGGGGTCGTCCGCCCTCCCCAACTGCACCGCGGGCGCGGTGACGTTGACCTTGAAGAGCCTGCACAACTCGTACTCGCCGGAGCAGACGCCGACCTTCGAACTCGCGGCGAAGAACACCTCGTCCGGTGACTGCAAGATCGATCTCGGCCCGAAGAACGCGGTGTTGACGATCACCGCGTCGTCCGCGGACAACAGCTACTGGTCCTCCGCCGACTGCCCGAGGACGGCGGGGAACCGGTGGTACCGGGTGCCGGCCGGCAGCACCATCACGTACACCCTGAAGTGGGACCGCAAGCCGAGCGCGGCCCAGTGCGCGACGCCCCCGGCGGGATCGGCCGGCGCGGGTACGTACCTCCTGCAGGCGGCGGTCCCGGGCTACCCGAAGGCCCAGGCGTCGTTCGTCCTGTCGGCGGACTAGGGGCGCCCCGCAAGGGGCGCGAGGAACTGCGCGATCGGCCCCCACCGGGCCGCGGTCGCCGTACCGCCCCAACCGCCCCAACCGCCCGAGCCGGCAGGCGAAATCAGACGTACCGCTCAAGAATCGAGGACTCCGCCAACCGCGACAGTCCCTCGCGCACACTCCGCGCCCGGGCCTCCCCGACCCCGTCCACCGTCTGGAGGTCGTCCACACTCGCGGCGAGCAGCTTCTGCAAGCCCCCGAAGTGCTCCACCAGCCGGTCGATGATCGCCCCCGGCAGCCGAGGCACCTTCGCCAGCAGCCGGAAGCCGCGCGGCGACACCGCCGAGTCCAGCGCCTCCGGCGATCCCGTGTACCCCAGCGCCCGCGCCACGGTCGGCATCTCCAGCAGCTCCGCATGGCTCAGGGCGTCCAGTTCGGAGAGCGCCTCGTCGACCGTGCGGGACCGCTTCGCCGTCGGCTCGGGCACGTAGTCCCGGACCACCAGCTCACGCTCGGGCTCGACGCCCGCGATCAACTCGTCCAGCTGGAGGGCCAGGAGCCGCCCGTCGGTGCCCAGTTCGACCACGTACTCGGCGATCTCCGTGGCGATCCGGCGGACCATCTCCAGGCGCTGGGCGACGGCGGACACGTCCCGGACCGTCACCAGGTCCTCGATCTCCAGCGCCGACAGCGTCCCGGCGACCTCGTCCAGGCGGAGCTTGTACCGCTCCAGGGTCGCGAGCGCCTGGTTGGCGCGGGAGAGGATCGCGGCCGAGTCCTCCAGGACCCGGCGCTGCCCGGCGACGTAGAGGGCGATCAGCCGCATCGACTGGGAGACCGAGACCACCGGGAAGCCGACCTGCTTGGAGACCCGGTCCGCCGTCCGGTGCCGGGTGCCCGTCTCCTCCGTCGGGATCGTCGCGTCCGGGACGAACTGGACACCCGCCCGCAGGATCTTCGACAGGTCGGAGGAGATCACGATCCCCCCGTCGAGTTTGCACAGTTCGCGCAGCCGGGTCGCCGTGAACTCGACGTCCAGCACGAAACCGCCCGTGCACATCGCCTCGACCGTCTTGTCGAAGCCGAGCACGATGAGCCCGCCCGTGTTGCCGCGCAGGACCCGCTCCAGGCCGTCCCGCATGCCGGTGCCCGGAGCCACGGCGCTCAGCGAGGCGCGCATCAGGCCCTCGGAACCGGCACTCCCGCCGGACTTTCCGGGAGCCGATGCCCGGTCGTTGGCTGCCACTGCACTCCTCCGGTCGCAGGTTCTGAGGCGCTGCCGCACCCGCACTCGGTTCGTACGGACGGGCGAGACCAGGGCAAAGTCTACCGGCGCTCCTCCGCCTCCCGTGGGGCCTCCCGGCGACGGGAGCGCGGCAGCACCCGCAGCGCGTCCCCCATGTCGGCGACCTCCAGGACCTTCATGCCCGGCGGGACCTTGCCGGGATCGCCCGGCACGAGCGCGTGCGTGAAGCCGAGCCGGTGCGCCTCCGAGAGCCTGCGCTGGACGCCGGTGACCCGTCTGACCTCGCCCGCGAGGCCGACTTCACCGATGGCGACGAGGTTCTTGGGAAGCGGGGTGTCACTGGCGGCGGAGGCCAGCGCGAGGGCGATGGCCAGATCGGCGGCGGGCTCGGAGAGCTTCACCCCGCCGACCGTCGCGGAGTAGATGTCCCGCTTGCCGAGCGCGCTGATCCGGCCGCGCTGCTCCAGCACCGCCAGCATCATCGAGACCCGGGAGGTCTCCAGACCGGAGGTGGTCCGGCGCGGGGAGGGGATCTGCGAGTCCACCGTGAGCGCCTGGACCTCGGCGACCAGCGGGCGGCGGCCCTCCAGGGTCACGGTCAGGCAGGTGCCCGGCACCGGTTCGTCGCGCCGGGTCAGGAAGAGTCCGCTCGGGTCGGCGAGACCGGTGATGCCCTCGTCGTGCAGTTCGAAGCAGCCGACCTCGTCGGTGGCGCCGTACCGGTTCTTGACGCCGCGGACCAGGCGCAGGCGCGCGTGCCGGTCGCCCTCGAAGTGCAGGACGACGTCCACCAGGTGTTCCAGCAGCCGCGGTCCCGCGATCGCGCCGTCCTTCGTGACATGGCCCACCAGGAGCGTGGACATGCCCCGCTCCTTGGAGGCGCGGATGAGGGCGCCGGCCACCTCCCGCACCTGGGCCATCCCGCCGGGCGCGCCGTCGATCTCCGGGGAGGCGACCGTCTGCACCGAGTCCAGGATCAGCAGCGACGGCTTCACCGCGTCCAAGTGGCCGAGGACGGCGGCCAGGTCGGTCTCGGCGGCCAGGTACAGGTGGTCGTCGATGGCACCGATGCGGTCCGCGCGGAGGCGGACCTGGCTCGCGGACTCCTCACCGGTGACGTAGAGGGTGCGGTGCTCGTCGCTCGCCGACTTGGCCGCCACGTCCAGCAGGAGCGTGGACTTGCCGACGCCGGGCTCGCCCGCCAGCAGCACGACCGCGCCGGGGACCAGGCCGCCGCCGAGGACCCGGTCCAGCTCGGGCACGCCGGTGGTGCGGGCGGTGGCCTGACGGCCGTCGACCTGGCCGATCGGCACCGCGGAGGTGGTGACCCGGCCGGGTGCCGTCGTACGGACCGCGGGCGTGCCGTACTCCTCGATCGTCCCCCAGGCCTGGCACTCGGGGCAGCGGCCGAGCCACTTGGCCGTCTGCCAGCCGCACTCGGTGCAGCGGTACGACGGGCGGTCCTTGGCGGTCTTGGTACGGGTGGCCATGCGGAAACCGTAGCCCCCGCCACCGACAACGGGTCCTGGGTGGCTCCTGTGACGGGTGTGGGTGGACCGGTCCCGGCCATGCCCCGTCGGGAACGAGCCACCGAATCGAGGCCTCCTGTCCCCTATTGAGGGATCGTTTCACCCGTACGGATTAAAAGTGCTCAAGCCGCAAGAAGGGACGTTACGCCGCCGCCTACGGTCGCACGGGTGATGAGCAGCACTCCGGAGACCTCGACCCGCACGACCGGTGCACACCGCGCGCACCGGGAGGCGCACGCGGCGCGCGACCGTACGGCGGCGCGCGCGCTGGCGCAGCGACCGGCCGCGCGCTACGAGCCGTACCTCGACGGGCTGTTCACCTACTGCCTCTCGGTGCTCTGCGACCACGACGCGGCCACCGCCGCCCTCGGAGACGTCCTCGCCCTCGCCGAGCGGCGCGGCCAGCGCGTCCCGCAGGCCGCCGGGGACCGCAGGGCCTGGCTGTACGCACTGGCCCGCTGGGCCTGTCTGCGCGGGCTGGCCCAGGCCAAGCAGAAACGTCAGGCCACCCACGCGGCGGGCCGCCACATCGCCCCCGAACCGCAGGTCCCCACCGACGACCAGGAACAGCGGCGCCGCGAACTCGCCCTGCTCGCCTGGCCCGAGGCGGCCGGCACCACCCCCGAGCAGCGCGAGGCGCTCGAACTCGCGGTACGCCACCACCTCACCGTCGAGGAGGTCGCCGCCGTCCTCGGCATGGACCTCGCCGGCGCCCGCGAACTGCTCGCCTCCGCCGCCTGCGAGGTGGAACGCACCCGCGCGGCCCTCGCCGTCGTCGAGACCGGCGGCTGCCCGAGCGTGTCCCACCTCACCGGGGACAGTCAGCTGGTGCTCAGCAGCGCCCTGCGCCGGGAACTGGTCCGGCACGTCGACGACTGCCCGCGCTGCCGCCGCACCGCCGAACGCGCGGCCCCCGGCCGGTGGCCCGGCGCGATGACCACCCCCGCGGAACTGCCCGTCCTCGAGGCGCCCCGCGCGGACCTGCACCGGGCGATGGCACACCGGCCACGCGCGCGCGGGGCGGCGCTGCCGCGCTTCGACCGGCGCGGCTTCCCGATGGACCCCAAGGACCGCGCGGCCCGCCGGGACCGGCTGCGCGCGCGTGCCGTCACGACGACCGTCGTGGCGACGGTGGTGGCGGCGCCGGTGCTCGCCCTGTGGGCCGCCTACCGGGGCTCGCCGACGGGGGAGGGGCAGGACGGGCCGTCCGCGACCGCACGGGAGGCCGCCGGCTCCGGCGTCCTGGGCGGTGGAGCCGGCACCGGGGGCGGCGGGTACGAGAACGCGGGGAACGCCGGACCCGGACCGCGGATCGGCGGGGGCGGGAAGGCCGACGTGTCGGTGGAGGTGATCAGCGTGCTGGGGGCCGGCCGGAAGCAGGCCGGCGCGGGGCACCTCACCGTGACGGCCGAGAGCGACGGCGACACGACCCTGGTCACGCTCGCGGCGGGCGGGGACGCGCCGGTGCGGTGGTCGCTGTCCACCTCGACGGGGTGGCTGTACTTCTCCCGGTCCTCGGGCACGCTGCGGCCGGGCGAGTCGTCCACGGTCAAGGTGTACGTCGACCATCTGCGGGAGCCGTCGGGGCACTGGAGCGCGCGGGTGGCGGTGGCGCCCGCGGGGGCGGTGGTGTCGATCGACGGGTACGGGATGGCTCCGCCGTCCCGCCGGGGCCCCAAGCCGCCCCCTTCGCAGGGACCGACGCCGACACCGACGGCCACCACCCCCACCCAGCCGCCGCCCCCGGCCGGCGACCCCCCACCGTCAACCCCGTCCCCGACCCCGACCGAATCGGACCCCAGCACTCCCACCCCGTCGGCTTCACCCACCCCCTCCGACACCGGGACCCCTCCGCCGCCCCAGTGACCCCGCCCCTTCCGAACGGCCCCGCCGCGACGGTGCTCGGCCACGGCGGCGGAGGGCGGCGGTGCCGGGCCGGGCCGTGGCCGCCTTGGCCGCCGTGGTGGCCGTGGTTGCCCGTGTGTCAGTCGGTGGGGTCTGCCGGGTGGGGGGCCAGGAGCGGCAGCTGGGAGGACAGGCGCTGCTCGCAGAGTTCCACCAGACGGTCGTAGCCCGCCTTGCCCATCAGTTCGGTCAGTTCGGGGCGGTACGAGACGTACACCGGGTCGCCCGCGCCGTGCGCCGACGTCGCCGACGTGCACCACCAGTGGAGGTCGTGGCCGCCCGGACCCCACCCCCTGCGGTCGTACTCGCCGATCGAGATCTGCAGGACGCGGGTGTCGTCGGGGCGGTCGATCCAGTCGTAGGTCCGGCGGATCGGCAGCTGCCAGCAGACGTCCGGCTTGGTCTCCAGCGGCTCCCGGCCCTCCTTCAGAGCCAGGATGTGCAGCGAGCAGCCCGCGCCCCCCGCGAACCCGGGACGGTTCTGGAAGATGCACGAGCCCTGGAAGGGACGCGTCTGGCGGGAACCCTCCTCGTCCTCCGCGACCCAGCCGTCCCGCGTGCCCTCGGCATGGTGCTGCCAGATCTCCGGCGTGAGCCGCGCCACGTGCTCGGCGACCCGCTTCTCGTCGTCCTCGTCGGAGAAGTGCGCGCCCAGCGTGCAGCAGCCGTCGTCCGCGCGGCCCGCCTGGATGCCCTGGCAGCCGCTGCCGAAGACGCAGTTCCAGCGGGAGGTCAGCCAGGTCAGATCGCAGCGGAACACCTGCTCGTCGTCCGCCGGATCAGGGAACTCCACCCACGCGCGCGGGAAGTCGAGCCCCTTCTCGTCCGCGGCCAGGGCCTTCTTGGACAGCTTCGGCGTCTTCGACGGCCGCGGCGGCTTCACCCGCGAAGAACCCTCGGCTGATTTGGCGCCCTTGTGGTCCTTCGTCTTGTTCGTCTTTGGCACCCGTCCAGGGTAAGTCGCCGAAGGTCCCCGCGGGGACTGCTCGACACCCGCTCCCAGCAGCGTTCCGTACAGTTCCGTACATGAGACTCGGTGTCCTCGACGTGGGATCTAACACGGTGCATCTGCTGGTGGTGGACGCACACCCCGGCGCGCGCCCGCTGCCGGCGCACTCGCACAAGTCGGAGCTGCGCCTCGCCCAGCTCCTCGACGGCAACGGCGCGATCGGCCCCGACGGGGTCGAGAAACTGGTCGCTGTCGTCAAGGACGCCCTGCAGGCCGCCGAGGACAAGGGCGTCGAGGACCTGCTGCCCTTCGCCACCTCCGCCGTACGCGAGGCCAGCAACGCCGACGACGTCCTCGCGCGCGTGCAGGCCGAGACCGGCGTCGAGCTCCAGGTCCTCACCGGCGCCGAGGAGGCCCGGCTGACCTTCCTCGCCGTACGCCGCTGGTTCGGCTGGTCCGCCGGAAAGCTGCTGGTCCTGGACATCGGCGGCGGCTCCCTCGAGGTCGCCTACGGCATCGACGAGGAACCGGACACGGCGGTCTCCCTCCCGCTCGGCGCCGGCCGGCTCACCGCGGGCTGGCTCCCCGGCGACCCGCCGGCCGCCGACGACATACGGGCCCTGCGCCGCCATGTCCGCGCCGAGATCGCCCGCACGGTCGGCGAGTTCAGCCGCTTCGGCGCCCCGGACCACGTGGTCGCCACCTCCAAGACGTTCAAGCAGCTGGCCCGCATCGCCGGCGCGGCCCGTTCCGCCGAGGGCCTCTACGTGCAGCGCGAACTCAAGCGGAACTCCCTGGAGACCTGGGTCCCGAGGCTGGCGGCCATGAACACGGCACAGCGCGCCGCGCTCCCGGGGGTGTCGGAGGGCCGGGCGAACCAGCTGGTGGCGGGCGCCCTGGTGGCGGAGGCCGCGATGGACCTGTTCGGGGTGGAGAGCGTGGAGGTCTGCCCGTGGGCGTTGCGGGAAGGCGTGATCCTGCGGCGACTTGATCACATGGGTTCGGCGTAGCCGCTCCGGGGGCGCGGAGCATGGCGGTGGTCACAACGGCGAGCAGCCGCCCCGTGCCCACCCGCCCGCACCCCGTAACCTGTCCCTCGTGGCAAATCCAAGGGACGTCGTCCGCATCCCGGATGCGAAGGTCGCGCTCTCCACGGCCTCCGTGTACCCGGAGTCGACGGCGACGGCCTTCGAGATCGCCGCACGCCTCGGCTACGACGGCGTGGAGGTCATGGTCTGGACCGACCCGGTCAGCCAGGACATCGAGGCCCTGCGCAGGCTCAGCGACTACCACCGCATCCCGATCCTCGCCGTGCACGCCCCCTGTCTGCTGATCACCCAGCGGGTCTGGTCCACCGACCCCTGGGTCAAGCTCCAGCGGGCCCGGGCCGCCGCCGAGAAACTGGGCGCCTCCACGGTCGTCGTCCATCCCCCGTTCCGCTGGCAGCGCCAGTACGCCCGCGACTTCGTCGAGGGGATCTGGCGGATGGCCGACGAGACGGACGTACGGTTCGCGGTGGAGAACATGTACCCGTGGCGCTACCGCGACCGCGAGATGCTCGCGTACGCCCCCGACTGGGACGTCACCAAGGACGACTACCGGCACTTCACGATCGACCTCAGCCATGCCGCGACGTCCCGCGTGGACGCCCTGGCCATGCTCGACCGCATGAGCGACCGGCTCGGCCACGTCCACCTCGCCGACGGCCGCGGCTCCGCCAAGGACGAGCACCTGGTGCCGGGACGCGGCACCCAGCCCTGCGCCGAGCTGCTGGAGCGCCTCGCGCTCACCGGCTTCGACGGGCACGTCGTCATCGAGGTCAACACCCGGCGCGCGATGTCCGGCGCGGAGCGCGAGGCCGACCTCGCGGAGGCGCTGGCCTTCACCCGCCTGCATCTGGCCTCCGCGGTGCGGGTGCCCCGCCGATGACCGACGCCGACCACGGCCCCGGCGCCCGCCGCCGTGGCCGGCCGCCGCGCACCGAGTCGGCCGGCACCCGGGACCGCATCCTCGCCGCCGCCCGCGAGGAGTTCTCCGAACGGGGCTACGAGAAGACGTCCGTACGCGGCATCGCCAAGGCGGCCGGGGTCGACTCCGCCCTGGTCCACCACTACTTCGGCACCAAGGAACAGATCTTCGAGGCCGCCATCTCGGTCGTCTTCGCCCCCGCGCTGAACGCGCCCGCCGCGCTCGCCGACGGCCCGCCGGACGGCGTCGGCGAACGCCTGACCCGCTTCGTCCTCGGTGTCTGGGAGAACCCCACCACCCGTACGCCCCTGCTGGCGATCGTCCGCTCCGCCGTCAACAACGAGACCGCGGCCGCTGTCTTCCGCCGCCTGATCGCCACCCAGCTGCTGCGCCGGATCGCCGGACAGGTGGACCTCCCGGACGCGGAGCTGCGCGCCGAACTGGCGGCCGCGCAACTGGTCGGCTGCGCGATGCTGCGCTATGTGATCAAGGTGGAGCCGCTGGCGTCGGCGGACCTGGAGCAGATCGTGGCGCGGGTCGCTCCGGTGGTGCAGGGGCACTTGACTGCTCCCTGACCGCGTCCCCGGTCCGGCCGGTCACCGGCCTGCCCGCTGGGACATCCTGAGACATCCGTCCCGCATTCCGGACGGCGCGTCCCGAGCCGTGGGCAACGGGCGTACGCTCGTCAGCAGCCCTATCTGTCTGAAGGAGCGAGCGACGATGCCCGAGCTGAGGTCACGCACTGTCACCCACGGTCGCAACATGGCGGGCGCCCGCGCCCTTATGCGCGCCTCCGGTGTACCCGGTGCGGACATCGGCCGCAAGCCGATCATCGCCGTCGCGAACTCCTTCACGGAGTTCGTGCCGGGCCACACCCACCTCCAGCCGGTCGGCCGGATCGTCTCCGAGGCGATCACGGAGGCCGGCGGCATCCCGCGCGAGTTCAACACGATCGCCGTGGACGACGGCATCGCGATGGGCCACGGCGGCATGCTGTACTCCCTGCCCTCCCGCGACCTGATCGCGGACTCGGTCGAGTACATGGTCGAGGCGCACTGCGCCGACGCCCTGGTCTGCATCTCCAACTGCGACAAGATCACCCCGGGCATGCTGATGGCCGCCCTGCGCCTGAACATCCCGACGGTCTTCGTCTCCGGCGGACCCATGGAGGCCGGCCGAGCGACCCTGGTGGACGGCACGGTCCGCACCCTCGACCTCGTCGACGCGATCTCCGACGCGGTGAACGACAAGATCTCCGACGAGGACATCCTCCGCATCGAGGAGAACGCCTGCCCGACCTGCGGCAGCTGTTCCGGCATGTTCACCGCCAACTCGATGAACTGCCTGACCGAGGCGATCGGTCTCTCCCTCCCCGGCAACGGCTCGGTCCTGGCCACCCACACGGCCCGCAAGCAGCTCTATGTGAACGCGGCCCGCACGGTCATGGACATCACCCGCCGCTACTACGAGCAGGACGACGACACGGTCCTGCCCCGCTCCGTCGCCACCTTCGCGGCCTTCGAGAACGCGATGGCGCTGGACATCGCGATGGGCGGCTCGACCAACACGATCCTGCACCTGCTGGCGGCCGCCCAGGAGGCGGGCGTCCCCTTCGGCCTGAACGAGATCGACGCGGTCTCCCGCCGGGTCCCCTGCCTCGCGAAGGTCGCCCCGAACGTGGCCAAGACCCGCACCTACTACATGGAGGACGTGCACCGCGCCGGCGGCATCCCCGCCCTCCTCGGCGAACTGCACCGCGGCGGCCTCCTCAACGAGGACGTGCACTCCGTCCACAGCCCCTCCCTGGCGGACTGGCTGAAGACCTGGGACGTGCGGGGCGGCTCCCCGTCCCCCGAGGCCGTGGAGCTGTGGCACGCGGCCCCCGGCTGTGTCCGCTCCGCCGAGGCCTTCTCCCAGTCCGAGCGCTGGGAGGCCCTGGACGAGGACGCGGCGGAAGGCTGCATCCGCAGCGTCGAGCACGCCTACTCCAAGGACGGCGGCCTCGCGGTCCTCAAGGGCAACCTGGCCGTCGACGGCTGCGTGGTGAAGACGGCCGGCGTCGACGAGTCCATCTGGACCTTCGAGGGCCCCGCGGTCGTCTGCGAGTCGCAGGAGGAGGCCGTCGAGAAGATCCTCAACAAGCAGGTCACGGACGGCGACGTGGTCGTGATCCGCTACGAGGGCCCCAAGGGCGGCCCCGGCATGCAGGAGATGCTCTACCCGACGTCCTTCCTCAAGGGCCGCGGCCTCGGCAAGACCTGCGCCCTGATCACCGACGGCCGCTTCTCCGGCGGCACGTCGGGCCTCTCCATCGGCCACGCCTCCCCCGAGGCGGCCTCCGGCGGCACGATCGCCCTCGTCGAGGACGGCGACCGCATCCGCATCGACATCCCGAACCGCACGATCGAGCTCCTCGTCGACGAGGCCGAGCTGTCCCGCCGCGAGCAGGCCCTGAACGGCGCGTACGCCCCGAAGAACCGCGAGCGCAAGGTCTCGGCGGCGCTCCGGGCCTACGCGGCGATGGCCACCAGCGCCGACAAGGGCGCGGTCCGCGACGTGTCCAAGCTGGGCTGAACCCCGACGGGTTGACCAGGGGCCGCCTCCCGCACGGGAGCGGCCCCTGCTCCGTCCCTACGACGTCACCAGCCCCGCGGATCCCGCGCGTCCACGGCGAACACGGTGCCGTCGGGGGCGGTGGCGTAGACGTGGGCGTCGAGGATCAGCGGAGCCGGCAGCGACGCCGTGACCTCACTCGCGTTCGCGCCGAGCCGCGCCGGGGTCTGGCCGGCCAGGGTCCCCTTGCGGGCGTCGGCGGCGAGCAGGCGTCCGTCGGCCGCGGTGAAGTAGACGTACCGGCCGTCGGTCACGGGCGCCGAGCCCCGGCTCACCGAGGTCTGGAGCGACCAGAGCTGTTTGCCGCTCTCCACGTCGACGGACTCCAGCGAACCGCCGGCGGACAGCAGACTGACCACGTCACCGCGCACCGTGGCCCCCGGCGCCACCCGGGGCACCGGCAGCGCCACCCGACGGTTCGCTCCGGAGGCCGGGGTGTAGCGCACGACCCCGTCCGTCTCCCCGGCGGAGGTCTTCACGGACAGCAGGAACAGGGACCCGCCCGCACTGCCGACCGGCCGCAGATCCCCTGCCAGCCGGGCCTCCCATCGCTCGGCGCCGGTGGCCGGATCGAGCGCGGTGACCACGGTGTGCGTGCCGTGGTCGGAGGTGCTGGACGCGTAGACCAGCGGATCTCCGGCGAACGCGTCCAGGGACGGCGCGCCGCCACCTGACAGCGGCCGGCTCCACCGCGTACGGCCGGACCCGCTGTCCACGCCGCTGAGCACCCCGTCGGACCCGACCGCCACCAGCATGCTCCGGGTGGCCTCCAGGCTCTGGGACGCGGGAAGGTCCAGCGTCCACCGCGACGAACCCGAGGCGGGATCCAGGGCTTCGACGTGCCGGCCCCCGTCCGTCGGCAACAGCAGCAGCCCGCCCGACAGGAACGGCGAGCCGCTCGTACGCTCCTCCACGACCCTGTGCCGCCACAGCAGATGTCCGTCGGCAGGGTCGAGGGCGAAGGCCAGACCCGACCGGAAACACAGCAGCTTCCCGGCCCCGGCCACGCAGTGCGGCATCCCGGTGCCGTCCTTGGTCCCCGCGTCCGCCTGCCACGCCTCGAACGCGGTCGTGGTGCCATGTCCGGTGCTGCCCACGGGCTTCGGATCGCTGTCCCCGGGCCACAGCGCCGAGCCGACCAGGCCGCCCAGGACCAGGACGCCCGACCCGGCGGCGAAGGCCACCCGCCGCCGGGTGGCCTGCCACGGCCCTCGCGCTTTCGGCTCCGGCGCGGCGGGGGACGGCGCCTCCGGCGCATCACCGACGCCGTCCCCGTCCTTGATCCGCTGTGCCGGTATGAACGCCTGCGTGTCGTACGACGCGGCCAACGACCTGATCTCCCGCATCAGTTCGTCGGGCGTCGGCCGGTCCTCGGGCTCCTTGGCGAGGCACCGCAGCACCAGCGGAGCCAACTCCTCCGGCACCCCGGTGATGTCCGGCTCGTCATGCACGACCTGGTAGGCGACGACATACGGACTGTCCGAGTCGAAAGGACCCCGCCCGGTCGACGCGTGCACCAGCACCGACCCCAGCGCGAAGATGTCCGCGGCGGGCCCCACCTCACGCGGCCGCCGGAACTGCTCGGGCGCCATGAACGGCGGGGTGCCTATCAACTTGCCGGTCTCGGTGCGCAGCTCGCTGTCTTTCGGCCGGGAGATCCCGAAGTCGATGACCTTGGGACCGTCCTCGGCGAGCAGCACGTTGCTCGGCTTGAGATCCCGGTGCACCACGCCGACCCGGTGGATGTCGCCCAGCGCCTCCGCCAGCCCCGCCATCAGTCGGCGCAACTGGGCGGGGGACATCGGCCCGTTCCGCTTCACATGCTCGGAGAGCGTCGGGCCGGGAATGAAGAGGGTGGCCATCCACGGCCGTTCGGCCTCCGGATCGGCATCCACGACGGGAGCGGTGAAGGCACCGCTGACCTTGCGCGCGGCGGCCACCTCCTGCCGGAAACGCCCCCTGAACTCACGGTCCTTGGCGAACTCGGCATGCACGACCTTCACCGCGAGCTTCAGCCCCGAGGTGCTGCGGGCCAGATGCACCACGCCCATGCCACCCGAGCCCAGGCAGGACTCCAGGCGGTAGTGCCCGGCGTACTCGGGAAGTTCCGCTTCCGCGCCCGCTCCGGTGTTGCGCTGTGGCGTCAAGGGACCACCCCCGTGCTGTTTCCGCGGAGCGCGACGCACGGAGCCTAGTCGATGACTCGTGCGACACAGAGGCGGCTTGCTAGCCTCCGCGTTCGAGTTGCGGACGGGTGTTTCGTGGCTCGATCCAGGGGAATCAACGGGACTCCATGGCACTCATGGGTCCAGTGGGGGGAGTACCACATGTCTGTCGAGCACGTGCAGGAAGCCGGGAGCAGCGGAGAGGGCGCGGCCGTGACCGCGTCGGCGGCATCCGTCGCGACATACGCGGTCGCGCCGGGCGTCCGCCTCAACGTCCGCAGCGGCCCCGGCACCAACTACAGCATCACGCGGACCCTCCCCGAGGGCACCCGCGTCCCCATCTTCTGCCAGACTCCCGGCACCACGGTCTCCGGTTACTACGGCACGTCGAACATCTGGGACAACATCGACAACGGCGAATACGTCTCGGACACCTACGTCCACACCGGCAGCGACGGCTACGTGGCCGACCGCTGCGGCTGAGCCCGCACCAGCCCCGGACCGGAGCCCGCGGCACCCCCGGCGCCATAATCGTCCCGTGAGCGACGAAACAGGCACCCCGGACGGCCCCGCGGGCTCCGCCGGCGGCCCCCGCCCCGAGCCCCTCCGCTTCTTCGGCACGTCCTGGGTGCACCACGACGACGGCTACACCGCCCGCCGCACCGGCGTCGCCATCGGCTCGCTCGCCGCCGCCGTCGCCTCCTGCCTGGTCCTGCGCCTCGCCTACGAGGGCCTGCAGCTCGCCGACACCGGGACCTTCGTCACCGTCCTCGTCGTCGCGATGTTCGCCATCTGCAGCGCCCTCGCCTTCCGCACCACCTGGGACTCCTTCGGCAAGCGCCCCGACCCCGAACGCCAGGCCTCCCTGCGCGGTCTGCTCGCCATCGGCTTCGTCGGCTCCCTGCTCGCCTACTTCTTCCGCTCCCTCACCGAGGCCCCCGGCGAGAAACTCCACCGCGCCGAGTACGACACCGCCGTCCAGGAACACGAACGCCGCACCACCCGCCGCACGGGCAACCCCTCGAAGAAGAAGCGGAAGCGCTGAGCCCGCACGCACGGTGCGCCCCGTGCGCCACCCGAGCCGCCCGCTCGGAAATCCCCTGTCGCCCCCGCCCCGCCACCGGGACGATGACCGCATGACCACGAGCCAGTCACGCCCCCCGGCCCCCACCCCCTCCGACACCTCCCGCGCCCACTCCTTCAACGCCGCCGCGGCCCAGTACGCCGCGAACCGCCCCTCCTACCCGCCCGCCCTCCTCGACGCCGTCGAGGAAGAGGCCGGCCGGTCCCTCGCCGGGGCCACGGCGGTCGACGTCGGCGCGGGCACCGGCATCGCGACCGCCCTGCTGCACGCGCGCGGCGCCGACGTGCTCGCGGTGGAGCCGGGGGAGGGCATGGCGGCGCAGTTCCGGGCCACCCTTCCCGACATCCCGATCGTCCGCGGCGACGGCAACGCCCTCCCGCTCGCCGCCGACACCGCCGACTTCCTGACCTACGCCCAGGCCTGGCACTGGACCGACACCGCCCGCTCCGTGCCGGAGGCGCTGCGCGTCCTGCGTCCCGGCGGCGCGCTGGCGCTGTGGTGGAACACCACCCCCCTCGACGTCGACTGGATCGCCGCCCAGGACGACCGCCTGAGCCGCTTCTTCGGCGTGGCCACCGCCGCCGAGAAGCGCGGCACCGCCGACCGCACGGACCTCGCCGACCCCAGCGGCCGCCTCCGCTTCACCCGCCGCGAGGTCCGCTGGAGCCGCCGCGTCTCCGTCGACACCCACCTCGCCAACATCGGCAGCCACTCGGCGTTCCTGGTCATCCCCGAGGACCGCCGCACCGCCTTCCTCGCCGAGGAACGCTCCCACCTCCTGAAGGCCTTCCCGGACGCGGTCGTCGAGGAGACATACGACGTCCTCCTCCTCGTCGCCCGCAACGACTGAGCCGGACCGGGCGACGTGTCCTGGGTCGGCAGTGGTGCGCACCCCGCTCCTTGACGGCCCCCTCCCCCCGGCGCATTATTCATCACATGGTGAATTACTCGCCGGAGCCGCCCCAGGCCCCCGGCAGCACAGCCCTGCCCCCCGCCGTCCAGGCCACCGGCCTCGTCGTCACCCGCGGCCCCCGCACCGTCCTGCGCGGCCTCGACTTCACCGTCCCCCGAGGGCAGATCACCGGTCTGCTCGGACCCTCCGGCTGCGGCAAGTCGACCCTGATGCGAGCGATCGTCGGCACCCAGGCCAGGGTCACCGGCACCCTGGACGTCCTCGGCAGCCCCGCCGGCCACCCCACCCTGCGCACCCGCATCGGCTACGTCACGCAAGCCCCCTCCGTCTACGACGACCTGACCGTCCGCCAGAACCTCGACTACTTCGGCTCCGTCCTCGACCCCGCCCGTCCCACCGCCGACCGCCGCACCGACGTCGAACGCGTCCTCGGCGAAGTCGACCTCACCAGCCACGCCGACGCCCTCGCCGGCAACCTCTCCGGCGGCCAGCGCAACCGCGTCTCCCTGGCCGTCGCCCTGCTCGGCGCCCCCGAACTCCTCGTCCTCGACGAACCCACCGTCGGCCTCGACCCCGTCCTGCGCCGCGACCTCTGGCAGCTCTTCCACGCCATCGCCGCCGACCGCGGCGCCACCCTCCTCATCTCCTCCCACGTCATGGACGAGGCCGAGCGCTGCCACCGCCTCCTGCTCATGCGCGACGGCGAGATCCTCGCCGACGACAGCCCCGAAGCCCTCCGCACCCGCACCGGCTCCGACACCGTCGAAGCCGCCTTCCTCCACCTCGTCGACGCGGCGGCCGCCCAGTCCCGCGCAAAGGAAACGGCACGATGACCACCCAGCAGGCGACCACCCCGGCCGCACCCGTGAGCGTCCTCAACCTCTCCCGCACCACCGCCACCGCCGCCCGCGTCCTGCGCCAGCTCCGCCACGACCCCCGCACGATCGCGCTGCTGCTCCTCATCCCCTGCCTGATGCTGGTCCTGCTCCGCTACGTCTACGACGGCAGCCCGGGCACCTTCGACAACATCGGCGCCTCGCTCCTCGGGATCTTCCCGCTCATCACCATGTTCCTGGTGACCTCCATCGCCACCCTGCGCGAACGCACCTCCGGCACCCTCGAACGCCTCCTCGCCATGCCCCTCGGCAAGGCCGACCTCATCGCCGGCTACGCCCTCGCCTTCGGCATCCTCGCCATCGTCCAGTCGGCCCTGGCCACCGGCCTGGCCGTCTGGTTCCTGGGCCTCGACGTCACCGGCTCACCCTGGCTCCTGCTCCTGGTCGCCCTGCTCGACGCCCTGCTCGGCACGGCCCTCGGACTCTTCGTCTCGGCCTTCGCGGCCTCGGAATTCCAGGCGGTCCAGTTCATGCCCGCGGTGATCTTCCCCCAGCTCCTCCTCTGCGGCCTCTTCACCCCTCGCTCCGACATGCACCCCGTCCTGGAAGCCGTCTCCGACGCCCTGCCCATGTCCTACGCCGTCGACGGCATGAACGAGGTCCTCCACCACACCGACATGACCACGGCCTTCGTCAGGGACATCCTGATCGTCGCCGGCTGCGCCCTGCTCGTCCTGATCCTGGGAGCCGCCACCCTGAAGCGCCGCACGGACTAGCCACCGAGGACGTCGTACCCACGACGCGGCCAGGACACCGGCGCGCGTCCGTCCAGCGGACAGCCATCCCCGCCGCCCCGAGGCCGGTGCCAGACTGAACCGCATGAGTCAGAAAGTCGCAGTCCTCGGCACCGGCAAGATCGGCGAAGCCCTGCTCAGCGGGATGATCCGCGGCGGCTGGGCACCCGCCGACCTCCTGGTCACCACCCGCCGCCCCGAACGCGCCGAAGAACTCCGCGCCCGCCACGGAGTCACCCCGGTCACCAACGCCGAGGCCGCGAAGACCGCCGACACCCTGATCCTCACCGTCAAGCCCCAGGACATGGGCACCCTCCTCGACGAACTCGCCCCCCACCTGCCCGCCGACCGCCTCGTCATCAGCGGCGCCGCAGGCATCCCCACCTCCTTCTTCGAGGAGCGCCTCGCCACGGGCACCCCGGTCGTCCGCGTCATGACCAACACGCCGGCCCTCGTCGACGAGGCGATGTCCGTCATCTCCGCCGGCAGCCACGCCACCGCCGCCCACCTCGCCCACGCGGAGGAGATCTTCGGCGCCGTCGGCAAGACCCTGCGCGTCCCCGAGTCCCAGCAGGACGCCTGCACCGCCCTCTCCGGCTCGGGCCCGGCGTACTTCTTCTACCTGGTCGAGGCCATGACCGACGCCGGCATCCTGCTCGGCCTGCCCCGCGACAAGGCCCACGACCTGATCGTCCAGTCGGCGATCGGCGCCGCCGTGATGCTCCGCGACAGCGGCGAACACCCCGTCAAGCTCCGCGAGAACGTCACCTCCCCCGCCGGCACCACCATCAACGCCATCCGCGAACTGGAGAACCACGGCGTCCGGGCCGCCCTCATCGCAGCCCTGGAGGCAGCCCGCGACCGCAGCCGCGAGCTGGCCTCCGGCAACAAGGACTGAGGCCCGGGCCCACCCCAAGGGGACGGCGGACTACCGCGCCGCGTTCACCGCCGGCTCCGGTGCGGCCGTCCCCGAGAAGGCCCCCGGCGGCAGCAGCCCGATCGCCTGGTACGCCGTATCGACGATCGGCCGGGCGATCGCCCGCGCCTTGTCCGCCCCATGCCGCAGCACCTCCTCCACATAACCCGGATCGGCACACAACTCCCTGTGCCTGGCCTGCACGGGCCTCAGCACCTCCACCACCGCCTCCGCGGTGGCCCGCTTCAGAGCGCCGTACGAATCGTGAACGGCTGCCAGTGACTCAGGGTTCCCGTCCGTGCACGCAGCGAGAATCTCCAGGAGGTTCGCGACCCCCGGCCGCTCCTCCCGGTCGTACACGATCTCCCGCCCGCTGTCGGTCACCGCCCGCATGACCTTCTTCCGGATCACGTCCGGCTCGTCGAGCAGGTAGACGATCCCGGGCCCCGAGTCGTCGCTCTTCCCCATCTTCGACGTCGGATCCTGCAGGTTCATCACCCGCGCTGCGACGGTCGCCACCGTCGCCTTCGGCACCACGAACGTGTGCCCGTACCGCTGGTTGAACCGCACCGCCAGGTCCCGCGTCAGTTCCACGTGCTGCGTCTGGTCGTCGCCGACCGGAACCTCGTCCGCCCCGTACGCCAGGATGTCCGCGGCCATCAGCGCCGGATAGGTCAGCAGGGACAGCCGCACCCCGCGCCCCCGGGTCCCCTCGCTCGCGACCTTCTCCTTGTACTGGATCATCCGCCGCATCTCACCGTCCGTCGCCACGCACTCCATGAGGTACGACAGCCGGGTGTGCTCGTCGACGTGACTCTGGACGAACACGGTGCACAGCTCCGGATCCAGCCCCGCCGCCAGCAGCAGCGTCGCCGCCTGCCGGGTGAGCCTGCGCAACCGCGCCGGGTCGTGGTCCACGGTCATCCCGTGCAGATCCACGACGCAGAACACGGCGTCGGCCCGGTGCTGGTCCACCGCGGCCCACTGCCGCATGGCCCCCAGGTAGTTCCCCAGGGTCAGGTGCCCGGTCGGCTTGATCCCGCTGAAGACCCGTGTCATTCCTTCTCCACCTCCTGGCCGGAGCCGCCGTCCCGGGCGGCCGGCCCTCAGGAGTTCCGGAGGGAGAAACACGAACGGCCGCCGAGGCGGCGGCCGTTGGATACGTACGTGAGCGCGGCCGCCGTCAGGCGGCCCACCACTGCTGGGTACACGTACGCGTAGTCATGTCGGCCACCATACGCCGCCGGGATGCCGCGCTGCCGCAAGTTGACACACCCCGAGTGGCTACGTAGTGTTCTCCGAGTTGTCCGACGTGAGCGCCGACCCCGGTCGGTCCCCGGACAGCCATTCCGCAAGTACCAACCAGCAATCGGCGCCATGGTGTCGTGTTGCTTCGGCGTGCGTATTCGCGAAATGAGGAATCCACGTTCGAAAGGACGCGGCCCCCGATTAGCTCGGAGGCCGGGAATCCGCTAAAGTCTCACTCGTCGGAACGGCCCAACAGTCGGGATGACAAACCCCGCTGACTGGGGATCAGGGCCGAAAGGATCTGATAGAGTCGGAAGCGCCGGAAAGGGAAACGCGAGAGCGGGAACCTGGAAAGCACCGAGGAAATCGGATCGGAAAAAGATCTGATAGAGTCGGAAACGCAAGACCGAAGGGAAGCCCGGAGGAAAGCCCGAGAGGGTGAGTACAAAGGAAGCGACCGTTCCTTGAGAACTCA